>URJE01000033.1 GCA_900547965.1 uncultured Eggerthella sp.
GTGGGTTTCGTCACCCACATCAAGAACAAGACATGCATCCCCCAGTTGGGAATTGTGTGCGGTTTGGCTGGCGCCTGCACCAGCCCCTTGGGCGTGCACCTGGCCAATATGTCGCCGGCATGGATGGTTATGCTGGCTGCGGCTATCATCATTGGCTTTTCGTCGTTCAAGATGTTCCGCAAGGCTGCGCGCATGCCGAAGAACCCCGCTTCGGGCAAGGCCATGGGCGTCGATGTGGAAAAGGCCGCCGTTAAGGCTGCGGTCATCGAAGAAGACTTGGGCGAAGAAGAATTCAGACTTACGCGCAAGAATCTGCCTGTTGCCATCGGCATCGGTTTAACTGCCGGTCTGGCCTCGGGTTATGTGGGCGTGGGCGGTGGCTTCCTGATGGTGCCCCTGTTCATCTCGGTGTTGGGCGTTATGATGCGCAAGGCGTCGGGTACGTCCTTGGTTGCCATCATGATCTTGGCCATTCCCGGCGTCGTCTATCAGGGCATGTTGGGCAACATCGACTACCTTGCGGGTATCGCTATGGCGGTTGGCAGCATTCCCGGTGCGGTGATTGGCGCGAACCTTGTCCGTCGCGTTCCCGAGCGACAGCTGCGCATTGCTTTCGGTGTGTTTTTGCTTATCAGCGCAGTAGTGCTTCTGGGCAACGAGGTAGCTGCACTGTAATATGCTATGGTCACATTACCTGCGACGTGTATGGCGCAGGTGGAAGTAGCTCCCGTTTTCTGGAGGATCGTTCATGGCCTACCCTCGCCACAACGTCACCATTGTTCTTGAAATTGCCTCGCTGTGCATGGCGCTCATCTGCGGCTGCGTTTTGGGTTGGGCAATGTTCGGCCCCGAGAACAACTATCTGGTTCTTACCATTTCGGGCGCTTTGTTTACGGCGTTCTTGCTGATTACCATCGCCCTGATCCTCGACCCCGACCGCATCCGTGCAAACCAGTCAATGTCGGTGTTGAACCTGGCAAGCGCAACACTGGAAGCCATGCAGGAAGGCTTTACGTCGGAAGCCGCCCAGAAGGTGTGCGAGATTCTGCTCCCTTCCACTTCGGCGTGCGCCGTTGCCATTACCGACCGCGAAGTGGTTTTGGGCTATGCCGGCGCTGGCAGGGAAGAACTGGGCGAATTGGGCGGGCATATCCGCACCGCCGGCACGAAGCGCACTGTGCAAGATGGCAAAACCCGCGTATTACGCTCGCAACTCGAAGTGGGTTTGCCCGTTCCCATGAGTGCCATTCAGGCGGCCATCATCGTTCCCCTGAAAATGGGGTCTTCCATCCAAGGCACGCTGAAGTTCTACTATCCCAAGCCTTCGCGCATTTCCGAAACGCAGATTTCCGTTGCTGAAGGTTTCGGCCAGTTGCTTTCCACGCAGATTGCCGCCTTGCAGCTTGAAGAGCAGAAGAAGCTCGCCACCAGCATGGAGCTGAAGGCTCTGCAGAGCCAGATCAACCCGCATTTCCTGTTCAACATCATCAACACCATGGCATCGCTGGTACGCACCGACCCCAACAAGGCTCGCGTTATGCTGCGCGAGTTTGCGGTGTTCTATCGTCAGACGCTCGAAAACAGCTCGGATCTTATCTCCCTTTCGCGCGAGGTTGAGCAAACGGTACGCTACCTTTCGCTCGAGCAGGCGCGTTTCGGCGAAGATCGCCTGGCGGTAGAGGTGGACATCGAAGAAGAAGTGCGCGCTATGCAGGTGCCCGCCTTTATGGTGCAGCCGTTGGTTGAGAATGCGGTAAAGCACGCCATGCCGGCGGAAGGCAAGCTCACCATTTCCATTTCTGGCACCCTCGATGGCGACGACGTGTACTTGCATGTAAACGACGACGGCATCGGCATGAAGGAAGAAGCCCTCAAGAACATCATGGCGCCGAAATCGGAAACGGGCCTGGGCATTGCCGTGAAGAATATCAACGATCGTCTGCGCGGCTACTATGGCGAAAAGGCCTATATGGATATCAAGAGCGAGCTGGGCAAGGGCACTTCCGTTGCCCTGTTCCTTCCCGATTGCGCGAATTTGTAAAGGCTTGCCTGGTAAGAGCTTTGTAGATAGATCGGCGCATATTCGGTAAGTGGTCTATAATAGGAATGATAAATTCACGAAACACGAGGAGGTTGCGTTGCTGAAGGCAATTATCGTTGATGACGAAGCGCCAGCGCGTTCCGAGTTGCGCTTCCTGCTAGGCGAGCTCAACCAGACTGAAGTTGTTGCCGAGGCCGCAAGCGTCCGCGAGGCTATCGAAAAGCTCAAGGAATACCCTTGCGACGTTATGTTCTTGGATATCAACATGCCCGAGGCTACCGGTATTCAGCTCGCAGAGGCTCTGCAGCATTTGAAGTACCCGCCTGCCGTGGTATTCGTTACTGCCTATAGCGAATTTGCTCTGGATGCGTTCAAAGTTAATGCTATCGATTACCTGGTTAAGCCTGTTGAAACCGAGCGTCTTTCCCATGCTCTTGCCCGTGTGCGCGAGCATGTGCTGCTTCATGCAAAGGCCCAGAAGGCTGAGCGCATTCCCGTTGAAAAGGGCGGCAAGAAGATCCTCATCAACATCGACGACATTCGCTATGTTATGGCGCGCGACGATTATGCATACCTGCAAACTGGCGTCGACCGTTTCTTCTCTACCGTAAGCTTGGCTCAGCTGGAAAAAACGCTCGATGGTCACGGATTCTTCCGCGTTCATCGCGGTTACCTGGTTAACCTTGCGCTGGTCAAGGAGGTTGAGCCTCAGTCGGGCGGCACCTTGCTTCTTACGCTCGATGGCGTAGACGAGAAGATCCCTGTTTCCCGTCGCCGCGTGTCTTCCCTTAAGAAGGCGCTGGGCCTGTAAGCGCGCTTTGCGCTTGGCGCTTGCCTGGAAGGGCGCCTCTGCGCATGGCGGCAATTAGTCCGCGTTGCTGAAGCGCCGAAAGCCTGAAGCAGAGCGCGACTTTCGCAGTGCGGCACCAATCACAGGTTGCGACCCGTCCAGGGCGGTGCCATGTCATAGCTTCAACTAGTTGGGTCGGCTTCAAGCCGGCCCTTCTTTTGTTTCATCGGCCTCCGCCGACGTTGGCCGATGCCCCTTTCCGACTTCGCCGACATCGGCCGACGCCTCTTTCCGACTTCGTCCGAGCGTTTCCCGAAGGGTTCCTTGCTGATATGCGGAGGCGGGCTGGCTGCCCTCCTTGTGGAAGCGCCCTAGCGCCTGCCGTGTCGCTAGGCAGAGCATCGGGTTTCCATCCAGCCTCGGGAAAGTGACCCCTCGGCGGCGCGAAGTGCGTGATGTTTGCTTTACCGTTTTACTCATGGCTTTGTGAATGGTAATGTGCAGTCTTGCCTCTGGATGTAGATTGTTTTGAAAGAAGATAATTCGTCATGTCCGATACCTTTATCTCCCTGAATCCCAAGCGCGATGTGGCGCTGTTCGATTTGGATGGCACGGTGCTCGACACCTATGCTCCGATTTTGGAAAGCATGCGTTACGCCACCAAGACGGTGTTCGGGGAAGCGCTGCCCGACAGCAAACTTGTTTCCATGGTTGGGCAGCCTCTGGTAACCCAAATGCAGGCGTTTGCCGCCGAACGCGGTTGTGGTCCTGAGGTTGCCGACGAACTGACGCGCGTCTATCGCGAATACAACGAGCGCGATTTGGACGAAAAGTCCTTCCCGTTCCCAGGCATTCCGGAGGCGATTGCCTCTTTGAAGAATGCGGGCTTTACGGTGGGCGTGGTTACATCGAAGCGTGCCGCCTTGGCCACGAAGAGTTTGAAGGCTCATGGGCTGTTTGACGCGTTTGCCTGCGTGAACGGCGCCGAAGACAGCACCGCTCACAAGCCTGATCCCGATCCGTTGCTGACTGCGGCGAAGAAACTCGGTGTTTCGCCTGATAGATGTGTATATGTGGGCGACAGCCCCTACGACCTGCAGGCCGCTCATGCCGCGAACATGCCAAGCGTGGGCGTTACCTGGGGCAAGTTCTTCGGGCGCGATATATTGCTCGAGCAGATGCCCAGCGTGCTTATAGCTAGCCCCGAAGAGCTTGTTGGCGCGGTTGAGTTTGCCGCAATCCATTAAAGAATCGGTCAGCACGATTGAACCTGCTGTCGCCGCAGTAATAGCGGGGCGGCGCGGCTGGGTTTGCTGCCGTCTGTAGAAGAGCCTGTTGGCGCGGCTGAGTTTGCCGCCGTCAAGGACCCGATCGACACGATTGGATCTGCCAAAGTCCGCTAAAGTGAAAGCCGGGAGAGCCATCTCTTCCGGCTTTTGTTGTATTGTGGCGCTAAGGTCGTACGCAAAGGGGCTAGCGGTGTTGGCCCCCTCTTGAGCAGACGATCAGGTGATGCTTTGCCATGTAGAAAAGGGGATTGCTATGGCATTTTGTACAGATGCGGTTTGCGCAGGCGAAGGGGCGTTCGCCCTCGAAGCCGTGGTCACGGTAACTCCGCGCGGTATCGTGGTGTACGCTTGCACGCCCGCCTTCGCTCACGTGGGCGCTACAGCTCAGGCCATCCCACGTCCAGAGCCCGGGCGTACGGCAACGGTAAGCTTGCTTGCCGTTCCTTGTCATAGGGATGAAATTCCTGCCCATGATATTGCTGCTGCTTTGGCAACGAAGTTCGCCATGCCCTGCTCTGCCAGCACGGGCTATCACGTGGAAAACGCCTCTCCCGCTGATTTGCAGAAGATGCTCGAGGTGAACCAGCAACTCATCGGAGCGCTCGAAGAGCGCGTTGCGGCAATGCTCGCCAGTTTGGGCGAATAGCCGCTGCCCGCGTTGGCGTATTGCGTCGAGTGAGCCCCGACCCCTCGCGGCCAACTGTCACCCGCTTCCATCGCGCCCAGGCGACGACGTGCCAGCTTGCGATCGCCACCGATCCCGCCAGCGTCGCGTCCCCACACCGCCATTCCCGCCAGCCCATCCCGTCGGCGCCGCTACCTGCCGTGTTGCTCGCCCCAGCGGCGTCACCCACCGCGCCGCCCCATAAAACCTCGCACCCCTTCCTTGCATTGCGGCGGACCTGGGGCCTATCTGGCAAGAATCGCGCCGTATGCGTTCCCTTTTCGCCGAATGCGCGCAATAAGCCCCTTTGCTGGCAGCATTTTCGCCCCATGCATGCTTTTTGGGGTAAAAATGGCAACATCTTCGCCCCATGTGTCCATTTCCAGGTGCAATCGAGTGGTTTTGGATGCATGGCGCGGGAATCTTGCCATCAAGGGCAGTTTTTCGCGCCGAGGGGCCTGAGATCATGCATAGTGTGAAGATGTTGCCAGCGCTGCTCATGCATGGTGTGAAGATGTTGCCAGCGCTGCTTGGCCTCTTCGTGACAGCGGCCTGTAGTTTGGTCGAACGGGCTTTGTGCCCTATCGCCCAGACCTGGCTTGCTCGACGCATGAGTGCGCCTCTGCGATTCTGGTCGCGCTCACCGCCATCGCATCCCTCCAGCTTGCGATCGCTATCGTGCCTCGCCAGACTCGCGCCCAGGCGACTTCGCGCCCTGGCGATGCCGTCCGCACCCGCCATCGCGCCCTGTCGGCCATGCGGTCGCCGCCGATCGCGCCCCGCCACCCCGCGCCCCGTCGCCACCCGCTGCACCTCGTCCTGCCGCGCGGGCCCCGCTGCAGTTCCGGCAATTCCCGCGAAATGGTGCGGTGATACAATTGCCCATACAAGAAAACTTCGTTTCTAAGGACAAGCAATGAGCTCTATTTTTGGCGACAAGCCCGTAGTGGGTATCATCATGGGATCCGAGTCCGACATGCCTACGATGGAAGCATGCATGAAGCAGCTTGAGGAACTTGACGTTCCCTACGAGGTGAAGGTGGCAAGTGCGCATCGCAAGCCCGCAGAAGTGCACGAATGGGCATCTTCCGCGGTAGAGCGTGGCATTCGCGTCATCATCGCCGCTGCTGGCAAGGCTGCTCACCTCGGTGGCGTTGTTGCCGCCTATACGCCGCTCCCTGTTATTGCCGTTCCTATGAAGACCAGCGATTTGGGCGGTTTGGATTCGCTGCTTTCCATGGTCCAGATGCCCAGTGGCGTGCCCGTTGCGACGGTCGCCATCAACGGCGCAAAGAATGCCGGCATCCTGGCTGTTCAGATGCTCGGCACTGGCAACGATGAAGCACGCGCCAAAATTGAAAAGCTCAAAGCCGACATGGCCGAGGCGTAAAAGGAATCAACTTAATGGCAAAAGAATTTTTGACGGGCAACGAGGCATTCGCCCATGCCGCCCTTGAAGCGGGCGTGCGTGTGTGCGCCGGATATCCAGGCACGCCTTCTTCCGAGGTTATCGAAACAGTGGCAAAAGAGCATGCCGCCGGTCGCGCCGAAGGCGTTCACGTTGAGTGGTCCACGAACGAAAAGGCGGCTTTGGAACTGCTGGCAGGCGCTGCCTATTCTGGCGCGCGCACGCTGTACACTTGCAAGCAGGTGGGCTTGAACGTTGCCAGCGATGCGCTGATGTCGCTGAACTATGTGGGCGTGAAAGGCGGCACTGTTCTGTACGTGGCCGACGATCCGGGCCCCATTTCTTCCCAGACCGAGCAGGATACGCGTCGCTTTGCGGCATTCGCCAAGGTGCCGGTGTTCGACCCGGCAACGCCCGAGCAGGGATGCCAGATGATGGGCGCCGCCTACGACCTTTCCGAGAAGTACCAAACCCCCGTGCTAATGCGTCCCACCACGCGCGTGTGCCATGCTTCTACCTACTTTGAGGTGGCCGAGCACACCCAGGCACGCACGCCCGAAGGCTTCAAGCGCGATTCGCGTTGGGTCATTTTCCCGAAGCGCTCCTATGCTGCGCATGCGGAAATCAACGAACGCCTGGCAGCCATCGCGGATGATTTCTCCGAGAGCGAGTTCGACGCATTCAACCCCGTGTTCGGCGAAGGTGAAGATGCCCAGTTCGGCATTGTTGCCGGGGGCATTTCGTACGCGTACACGCGTGAGGCGTTGCGCCTGCTGGAAGAGGAAGCGCAGGCCGGCAAGCTTGTGTGGGCGCAGGGTGCTCCCGCAGCGCCGATTCTCCCGCCGCAGTGCGAAGGCGGCTACTGCACCATGGGCGGCCCTGCTTATGGCAAGGCGGTGGAGGCTCTTCCCGCATATCGCGTCATGCAGGTTGGCACGCCGTATCCGTTCCCCCAGAAGCGCGCCGTGCGCTTTGCCGAGGGCTTAAGCGACGTGATCGTGTTCGAGGAGTTGGATCACGTCCTGGAAGACGAAATGCTGAAAACGGCGGGATGCGCACATGCTGCCTATCGCGTGCATGGCAAGCTGACAGGCGAAACCGCCGACCGCGGCGAAAACACAGTAGACGCCATTGCCACTCAGCTGCGTGCGTTCTTCGGCGTGCAACTGGCCGAGCCCCGCAAGGTGTTCGGGGCTGAAACGGCTATGGTCGCGGGTGCCGGTGAAGAAGCGGCCCAGGCTCAGCCGCCTGCCCGCCCTCCGCTGTTGTGCCCGGGCTGCCCGCATCGTGGCGCGTTCTATGCGGTGAAGTCTGCCTTGAAGAAGCCAAGCGATGGTATTTTCTGCGGCGATATCGGCTGTTATACGTTGGGCAACGCGAAGCCGTTGAACGCCGTCGACACCTGCCTGTGCATGGGTGCCGGCATCACGGTGGCGCAGGGCTTCAGCGTCGTGGAGCCCGGCAAGAAGGCTCTTTCGTTTGTGGGCGATTCCACTTTCTTCGCCAGCGGCATGACGGGCATTGCCAATGCGGTGTACAACCAGCACGACATCACGGTATGCGTGCTGGACAATGCCACCACGGCGATGACCGGATCACAGCCTCATCCTGGCACGGGCGTTACCTTGATGGGGCCCAAGTCCGAGCCGATTTCCATCGAAGCGGTGCTGCGCGCATTGGGCGTGAAAGTTATTACGCATGCCAACCCGCTGCGCTTGGATGAAGCGCGCGAAGCGGCTCGCGAAGCAATTTACTACGACGGCCCTTCGGCCATCATCTTTGAATCGCCCTGCGTGAAGCTGATCAAGCCTGGCGCTCCTGTGCGCTATCGCGAAGAGGCATGCACGGGCTGCGGTAAGTGCGTGCTGAAAATCGGGTGCCCTGCGCTTTCGTGGGACGTTGGGCATCGTCGCCCCGTTGTGGATGCTTCGCTGTGCAACGGCTGCGGCTTATGTACGTACCTGTGCGAAGATGACGCCCTTGAATGCGACGGGAACGAAGGGAGCGCGCAATGATCAACGTTTCTCTTGCCGGCATCGGCGGACAGGGCAGCGTACTCGCTGCGAAGATCTTGGCCGAAGCGGCCCGATCGAAGGGTTGGCAGGTGCGCACGGCTGAAACCACGGGCATGGCGCAGCGCGGCGGCGACGTTATGAGCCACGTGCGCATGGGCAGCAACGGCGAAGAAGTGTTTTCGCCGTTGCCTGGCGATGCGTCCGACGATGTGATCATCGCGCTTGAGCCTGGCGAGGGCCTACGCGCCCTTCACCTGTTGAAGCCCTCGGGCGTGATGGTGGTTGCCCGCTCGGGCGTTGCCCCTACGGTGGGCGATTTCAAATCACCTTCGTACGACCCCGCTAAGATGATCGATGCCCTGCAGGCATCGGGCGCTCACGTGGTTGTGGTGGACGATGTTGCCCTGTGCGACGCGTTGGGCTCCCGCAAGGCGCTGAACATCATCATGCTGGCAAGCGCCCTTAAAGCGGTAAACGCACCCGAAAGCGAAAGCGCTCTTCGCGGTGTGTTGACGCTCGATGACATGCGTGCCGTTGTTCCTGCTTGCGTGAAGGAGCGTTTCGTTGAGATGAACCTTCGCGCCGTCAGCCTGGTTGAAGGCGCGTAGTCCAATCGGCGGGTGCGCCGCCGATCCGGTTGGAGCGCGCAGCCCGATTGATGCAAGTGCCGTCGGCCTGGTTGGGAAGTGCGCGGCTCAATCGGCGCTCAAGCCGCCACCCTGGGCTCGGGCGCGCAACCCGATCGACGCTCACGCCGCCAGCCTAGGTTTGGGTGCGTAACTCGATTATTCCGATACGTTTCGCTTTATCGTGATAGAGTGAAACGCATCATCTGTAATTTGCTTAGAAGCCGCAAGGAGGTTTGCCCCCTATTTGCGGTTTGTTTTCAGCGTAACAAGGCAACCTGCTACACAGAAAGGCAGACCCATGGAATTGACCGACGAGCAGTTCTCCCTCATCAAGGAGCAGTTCAAGACGCTGAAGGAGCGTTCGCCCTTCTATGCGAAGAAGTTCGAGGGCATCGATCTTTCTGATATTCAGACTCAGGAAGATTTCGAGAAGCTGCCTTTCTCCGAAAAGGCGGACCTGCGCGAGGCCTATCCGCTGGGATTGGCCGCTGTGCCCGAGGAAAAGATCGTTCGCATCCATTCCTCTTCTGGCACCACGGGCATTCCGGTAGTAATTCCCTACACCCAAAAGGATGTTGACGACTGGGCCACGATGTTTGCGCGTTGCTATGAAACGGTGGGCATCACCAACAAAGACCGCATTCACATTACGCCGGGCTATGGCCTGTGGACGGCTGGTATCGGCTTCCAGCTTGGTGCCGAAAAGCTGGGTGCTATGGCGGTGCCGCTGGGTCCGGGCAACACCGAAAAGCAGCTCACTATGATGGAAGATTTGCAGTCTACCGTTCTGTGCGCCACCTCCTCTTATGCTTTGCTTCTTGCCGAAGCAATTGCCGAGCGCGGCATCCGCGACAAGCTTGCTCTGAAGAAGGGCGTTATCGGTTCCGAGCGTTGGAGCGAAAAGATGCGCCATCGCATTGAAACAGAGCTGGGCATCGAGATCTTCGACATCTACGGCCTTACTGAAATCTACGGCCCGGGCATTGGCATTTCTTGTCACGAGCACGACGGCATGCATCTGTGGAACGACTACGTGTATGCCGAGGTTGTTAACCCGAAAACGGGCGAGCCTGTGCCTGACGGCGAAGTCGGCGAGCTGGTTCTTACCACCCTGCGCAAGGAGGGCGCTCCGCTTATCCGCTACCGTACGCACGATCTTACGCGCATCATTCCCGGCGATTGCGCTTGCGGCATGAAGCATCCTCGCATCGATACGCTGGTGGGACGCACCGACGACATGTTCAAGGTCAAGGGCGTTAACATGTTCCCTGCCCAGGTGGAAGAGGTTATCGCCGCAACCTCGGGTACGTCTTCCGAGTACCAGGTAATGATCGAGCATATCATGGGCCGCGACGTGCTTACGGTGCTGTTCGAAACGTCGCTTGAAGGCGAGGCTCTGCAGCGCTGCGAAGAAGAGCTGGCGCTCATTTTCAAGGCGAAGATCGGCTGCACCCCCGATGCTAAGGGTGTGCCCATTGGCGAGCTCCCCCGTTCCGAGAAAAAGACCCAGCGCATCTTCGACAGCCGCTACTAAATATTGCTGGCGCCGCCCTTAGGGGCGGCGTTTTTTTTTGCGGTGCAGGCTGGGCGTGTTGGTGCGTTTGGCAGTCAGTGCATCCCTGATAGCTACTGCAGACAAGTTCTACGTGTGCCGCTCCATGAGCGGCACTTTTTTATGCGCTGGCTATGAATGGCGCTTGTTTATGTGCGGGTTTTGACTTGCGGGGGAAATGGCGCGCGCCGTTGCCCCCGCACGGTGTTCCGTACAGGCCGTTTTCAGGTTACGAATCTCTAGAATGTGTTATCGCGTGTTATGATGTTACGGTCTTGAAAGAAGTAACATCGATGCAGAAGGGGACATGATGCAGGAAGCCGCACTTGATCCCAATTACGAATCACTTTCCTGGTCCGATTCCGATGACTATGACCAGTACGTGAACGAAGAACTGGAAGATTCCCGCTCGGCCAAGTGGGTTGGGTTGGTTTCTCGCTTGGCGGGGTGTTCCCTCGAAGGGAAAACCGTTCTTGATCTGGGCTGTGGTCCTGGATTCTTCCCCTGTGCGCTTGGTGCAGAAGGCGCCAAGGTGTATGGCATCGACACCTCCGACAACATGCTGGCGTGCGCTCGCGCGAATGCCGAAAAACGTGGCGTTGACGCTGTGATGCTTCATATGGATGCCGAAAGCTTGAGCTTCCCCGAGGCAACCTTCGACCTGGTTGTGACGCGCAACGTTACGTGGACGCTGCCGAATCCGGTTGCCGCATATCGTGAATGCCTGAAGGTTTTGAGGCCCGGCGGAAAGCTGCTCGTATTCGATGCAAATTGGCACCACGAGTTCTACAGCGAAGCTGTTGCGCAGAAGGTGCGCGAAAACGAAGCGGCGTATTGCCGGAAAACCGGCATGCGCACGGCCGTGTGCACTAACGACAAACCCTATTACGATTCTCTTCCTCTTTCTTCGGTAGTGCGTCCCGCATGGGATGCCGATGCCCTGGCACAGGTGGGCTTCGACGGCATCACGGTAATTGAAGATGCCGGCAAGGAGGTATACCTGGATTGGGAATATGAGCTTTATGGCGCTTCACCCCTGTTTGCCGTGGTTGCGGAAAAGCCTGTTGCTGCTGCAGAAGGAAGCGAAGCCTTCAACGTGCTCAGGGCTACGCGTGATTATTGGAACGAGCGTTCCAACACGTTTGGACTCGATGGCTCTATCGACAAATGGGGCGACCTCATCCAGCAAAAGCTCCTGCAGCGTGGCGTTACATCTCCCTGGATTCTTGATGCCGGCTGTGGCACGGGAGCGATGGCGCTCACCCTTGCGTCACGTGGGTACCGCGTGTGCGGCGTGGACTTTTCTCAGGGCATGCTGTTGCATGCTCGTATGAATGCAAAGCATCAGGGCCTGGAAATTCCCCTGGTGCTGGGCTGCGTCGATCAGCTGCCGTTTGTTTCTGAAACCTTCGATGTAGTGGTAAGCCGCAATGTGCTTTCCAACCTTGCTGTTGCCAAGGAGGCCTTGGAAAGCTGGCGCGATGCGTTGCGCCCTGGCGGTTATCTGGTGTATTTCGATTCTTCTTGGTGGCACTACCTTCACGAAGAATCGCTGGATGCCAAGCGCGCCCTTGCGTATGGCACGGGTTCTTCGCCCATCTTCAACGTCCTGGAAGAGCTTGCGAAAGATATGCCCATTGCTGCGGCGGATCGTCCTGCGTGGGACGTGATGGCCCTTCGTTCGCTCGGGTTCGAGGTCGAAGCGGTTGAAGATGTTTCTTCGCGTGTGTGGACGGCCGAAGAGCAGCAGCGCTATGAATTTGCCCCACAGTTCATGGTGGTTGCGCGAAAGCCCGTTTGCTAGGCGCCCCATGAAAAAAATGATCGTACAGCGACTGCTTCATCTTGTGGTGGTGCTGTTCTTGGTAACGCTTGTCTCGTTTTTCCTGATGTACTTTTCTCCTGGCGACCCGGTTACGGCGCTCCTGTCGCGCGGCGGCACGGTGCCCGACCCGGATGTGGTTGCTCGGAAGAGAGCGGAGCTTGGCCTGGACCAGCCCGTGGCAGAACAGTACGTTGCGTGGCTGGCAGGGGTATTCCAGGGCAACCTGGGAATATCGATCAGCTCGGGACGGCCCGTTGCGGCAGAAATCGCCGCGCGTATGCCGGCAACGCTGTTTTTGGCAGTTGTTTCCCTTGCGCTCACGCTTGCGGTGTCCATTCCCCTTGGTTGCCTGTGCGCCTTGAAGAAGAACCGCGCCGCCGACCTGGTCATTCGCTTCGTTTCCTTTGTGGGAGCTTCGGTTCCAGGCTTTTTGATGGCCCTGATCTTGATATTCGTGTTCTCCCTAACGCTTCACTGGCTGCCCAGCATCGGAAGCATGAAGGGTGCGGGCTGGGTTTTGCCTGTGTTGACGTTGGTTCTTTGCGAATCGGCGATGTACATCCGTCAAATCCGCACCATCGTGTTGCAAGAAATGGAGCAGGATTACGTTGAGGCGGCGCGTCTGCGCGGCATTTCTGACGTTGCCATTTTGTCCCGCAGCGTGCTGAAGGCCACGGCGCCTACGATCTTGGTGTTGACGGGTATGACGTTTGCACAGCTTTTAGGTGGCAGTGCCATTATCGAAAACGTATTCAGCTGGCCTGGCATCGGCTTCTATGCGGTGCAGGCGGTGTTTGCGCGTGATTACCCGGTAGTTCAGGCGTATGTGCTTATCGTTGCGGTGCTCTTTGTGCTGGTCAACCTTTGCGTTGACTTGCTTCAGGCTCGTATTGACCCTCGTGCCCGCTTGGCGTTGGGGCAATCTGCCGCCCAGGATAGACGGGGTGGTGAGCATGTCTAGGAGCAAACGTCGAAGTGGCGGTTTTGTTGGGCGCCGTGTGCTCTATTGCGGCATTGTTGCGCTGCTGGTCGTTGCGTTTTCATTCGTTGCGCCTTTGTTGTGCCAGCACGATGCTGAACTTGCCAACCTTGCGCTGTCGAACCGTGCGCCCGACGGGGAATTTCTTGTGGGCACCGATTCGCTGGGGCGCTGCATCCTGTGCCGTGTGCTAACGGGATTGCATACTACCGTGCTTGCCTCTCTGGCGGTTGTGGCTTTAAGCGTTGTCATCGGTTCGGTTTTGGGTGCGTTGTCAGGGTATGTTGGCGGTGTGTTCGATTCCGTGATAATGCGCATCACCGATGCCTTCATGGCGTTTCCGACCTTGGTTTTGGGCATTGCCATCGCTGGCCTTCTGGGCGGCGGCCTGCAGAACGCGGTCATTGCGCTGGTTGTTCCTGGCTGGACACGCTTTGCGCGCATTGCTCGTTCGTCGGTGTTGGCGTTGAAAGAGCGCCCCTTCATCCAGGCGGCAGTTATCGGCGGTCTAAGCGGAACAGCAATTGCCCTGAAACATGTGCTGCCCAACATTCTTCCACCCCTGATCGTCACGGCGTGTTTGGACATCGGCGGCTCGATGCTCAGTTTGGCGGGACTTTCGTTTTTGGGCTTGGGCGCATCGCCCCCTTCGCCCGAGCTGGGCGCCATGATCAATCAGGCTGCGTCAGGGTTCCAAACTGCGCCGTGGGCGGTATTCGCACCGGGCTTTGCCATCTTCTTGGTGGTTGCGGTGTTCAACTATTTCGGCGATTCGGTTAACGAAGCACTGGGGAACAAAGGCTCTCTGTTTGTGAGAGCGAAAAAATAAAAGCCACCGAAGAAAGGAAAATCGATGGTGAAAGTTACGAAGAGGTGGGTAAGGCGCATCGCCGCTGTAACGCTTGCCTGCGCTTTGGGCGCAGGTGCGGTAGGTGTGCTTGTGGGATGTTCGTCGGATTCTAGGAGCAGCAGCGACGAAATGAGCGTTGCCTGGACTTCTAACGCCGGCGAGTACAACCTGGACCCAACCAACAACTACATGGGTTGGCAGGGCTCCTATCTGGGCATCTACGAGCAGCTGTTCCGCATCGATGCCAATTTCGACCCTCAGCCCATGTTGGCTGAGTCAGCAGAAATGGTGAACGACACCACGTGGAAGATCACGATTCGCGAAGGGGTAACGTTCCAGAACGGCAACGAACTCAACGCTCAGGCGGTAGCTGATTGTTTGAATCGCACCATCAGCACGAACGAGCGCGCTAAGAAATCGCTTGATATTGCCAGCATGGAGGCTGATGGCAACGTACTTACCGTTACCACCAATTCTCTGAACACCGCTTTCAAGAACGAGCTGTCCGAGCCCGTTACGTCTGTCATCGACGTGAACTCGGGCGCTGCTGAAAACGAACCGGTAGGCACCGGTCCTTACAAGATTGCTTCGGTTGCCAACAACGGCGACGTTGAGCTTTCTGCCTACGATTCGTACTGGCAGGGCGAGCCTAAGATCAAGACCGTGCACGCAAAATACCTGACCGACGACCAGTCGAAGGTTTCTGCCCTGCAGTCGGGCGAGGTTTGCGCGCTGATGAATGTTGCAGATGACCAGCTTGGAAACTTGAGCGATACGTCCAAGTACACCTTGCATCAGACCAACCAGGCTCGCGCCCATATGCTGTATTTCAACCTGAAGAGCGCGGCTATGCAGGATGATGCGGTTCGCCGGGCTGTTGGCATGTGCGTCGACCGCGATTCGTATGTAAGCTCCATCTACAACAACTCTGCTGAGGCATCCCATGCCGCATTCCCCGATTCCTCTGGCTATGCCGATGGTGTGACGTGCGACGGTTTCGATGCGGAAAAGGCAAAGCAGATCCTGGCTGATGCTGGCTACGCCGATACCGATGGCGACGGCGTGCTGGAAAAGGACGGCAAGAAGCTTTCTCTGAAGTTGGTTACTTACCAGGCAAACGCTGCATTGCCCATGGACTGCGAAGCGCTGGCATCCCAGCTTTCCCAGATTGGCATCGCTGCTGATATTGAGGTAGCTGAAAAGATCACCGTTCGCCTGGCCGACAGCGACTGGGACATTGGCACCATGGCTTATTCCACGCTTCCCACGGGCAACCCTTACACCTACCTGTCTGCGGTTATGGGCTCCGAGGGCACCAGCAACTATGGCCATTACAGCAACGCCAAGGTTGACGAGCTTTTGGGTCAGCTGAAGAAGACCAGCGACGAAGCCGAGCAGAAGGAGCTGGTGGCGCAGATCCAGCAGATCGCGCTCGACGACCATGCCTATGTTTACATGGTTCATACGCTGGTAAATGACGTTACGGCTGCTGACGTTGAGAACCTTGCTATGCAGGGTCAGTACGACTGGTTGAACTATCAGATGTCTTACAAGTAGGGTGTATGTCTGCAATTTTCGAAATAGAAAACTTGCGTGTTGCGTACAACGGTGACGCTGTGATCCATGGCGTCACCGTTTCCCTTGAGCAGGGCTCAATTGCGGGCGTTGTTGGCGAATCGGGTTGTGGCAAAACCACGCTGCTTCGCGCCGCGCTTGGAATGCTTGGACAGGCGGGCCAGGTTTGCGGTGGGACCATTCGCTTTGCTGGGAAAGACGTTTCCGATATGACTCAGGCCGAGCGTCTTTCCTGCGCCAGCACGGTGGCGTCGTTGGTGTCGCAAAACCCGCAGCGGGCTTTCAGCCCCGTGCGCACATTAAGCTCTCAATTTGAGGAGACTGCACTTTTGCGTGGCGAGCTTTCGAAAGGGGAGGCTCGCGCGCGTGCGG
>URJE01000034.1 GCA_900547965.1 uncultured Eggerthella sp.
TTCATGGAGATCCCCCTAATTCGAGGGGAAGGGAGCCGCTTCGTACTATCGGGGTCCCAAAGCCATCAGGCCTTCCGCTACAACGCCGCATCACCCGTTTCGCCGGTTCGTACGCGGATTGCCTCTGCAGCGTCTTTTATAAAGATCTTGCCATCGCCAAAGGTTGCGTTGCCCATGCTCGAAACCATCTCGTTCACGATTGGGTCCACCAAATCATCCGCCACCACGGTACGAACCGAGACCTTGGGAAGCATGTTCACGCCACGATTATCATCGCGCGTATACACCTGATGGTAGCCCTGCTGATGACCGTAGCCAAAACCCTGGCTGACAAAAATACCGTTCTTGCTGAAAGCAGAAAGGATGCGCTTTACACGTTCGAGCTTGTCGCCATTGATGATGATCTCTATTTCCTTCATAAGTGTTCTCTCTTTCGTTCATGCGAATTGGCAAACCGCAAAGCGGCAAAGCCTTCGGGGAATGTCCTCGATGCACAGAGACAGCCGGGGCTAATCTGGTTGCGCAGTCTGTGTTTAACCGAAAAGGCGCAGGTAGCGCTCCACTAAACTCATGGTGCCCTCCATGTAGCCCTGCATATACCCCTGAACAGGGGTGGAATCTTGATGGCTTCCCATCCACGCCATCATCTGGATGCGACGCTGCAAAATGAATGTGTCAATTTCCACGAAATCGGTGTCGGTAAAAGGAAGGACCTTGCGATATCCGTCAAGCCAAGCGTTCACCAAATCGGGAACATCTTCCCTATCCTCGATGAAGGTCAGTGCACCCGCCAGATCGTGCAGATGCCAGCCAAAACCGAAATCGTCAAAGTCGATAACCTTGACAACATCACCATCGACCAAGATATTGGTGTCGCGCAAGTCGGCATGGATCACTCCATAGTTCAGATCGGTTTTGCCATAGCGGTCCAATCGCGCCTTGATGATCTGGCAGCAGCGCTCGATCTTCGCCTCCGCCTCCGGGTACAGATCGGGATAATCGCGCCAATTGCCCCAAACGGCATTTTCGCCAATCATGTTCTCGCAATCCCAGTGAAAGCGCTTGATATCCTTGGTTCCATTCCAAATCTCGGTTTGGCGATGCAGGTAGGCCGTTGTCTCCCCAAGTGTTCGGAAATGGGCGGGAGCCGCTTCTGGAGAGTTATCGTGCTCCAGCGTTTCGCCCGTCAGAAATTCAGTCGCGATGCAGAAGTACGTTACCCCATCCTTCTCGATCTCCTGGATGTAGGAGCCATCGGTTGCAGGGATGGGATTGGCAACCTTAAGCGGCGTATAGTCGTTGATCTGACGAAGCCAGCTTATCTCGCTTTCGTATTCTTCGTGCGTATGATAGCCAGGGCGCCCAACACGCAGCACAAACAGCTTTTCATCGGTCGCAGGGTCGTACACCAAATACGTAGCATTCTCGGAAAAAGCAAGGAGCTTCACCGCGTACGAATCGGCATAGTGCCCAGCTGCCGCTTTTGCCACTTCCATGAATACTTCGGGGTTCTCAAAATTATTTGCCATGAGGGGTATCCTTTCAAACTCGCTCATCAAAACAGGACGAGCATCATGCGCTAAGCCTCAAGCTGAGAAAGCGAGGCTTCCAAGGCACTTGCGAACATATCGAGATCGGAGTCGTCAAACACCAACGGCGGACGAACCTTCAGCACATTGCCGTAAGGACCGCACAGGGAAATAAGCACATGGTTCTCACGCAGCTTTTCGATGAGGGAAACGGCGAAAGGTCGATCGGCTTCCTTGGTGCCGGGACGAACCACTTCTACGCCGGTGAACAAGCCGGCACCACGCACATCGGCAAGCTGAGGGTGACGTGTCGCAATGCCGCTCACGGCAGCGCGAAGCTTTTCGCCCATAGCGCGGGTGCGCTCTAAAATGTCGTTTTCGCGGATGTAGTTAAGAACCGCTTGGGCCGCCGCCATGGAAACAGGATTTCCAGCGAACGTATTGAAGTAGGGGTTGTCCTGCGCAAACGCATCGAGGACCTCGCTCTTTATCGCCATGGCAGAGCAAGGAATACCGTTCGCCATGGGCTTGCCCATGGTTACGATATCGGGCACGATACCATGACGCGCAAAACCCCAGAAGGCATCGCCGGTACGGCAGAACCCTGGCTGCACCTCGTCGGCAATGTACACGCCACCTTCTTTGTGAACCAAATCAACAACTGGTTTCAAGAAGCCCGGCGTACCGGGAATAACGCCGTCGGAGGAAAAGATGCCATCAAACAGCACGCCGGCAAACTTGATGCCGTGGCGACGCATGTCCTGAATCTGGATGGAGATCTGCTCGCACATCCATGCACCCAAATCGTCGGTTTCCAACCTGAACGTGTCAGGGGAAGGAATCATGCGCATGGTCCGGCTCGTGGCAACGCTTTTGCCGATCGACGGGGAGAGGCCCGAGATCAAAGCCGTATTGCCGTGGTACGCTTCGCCGGTAACGATGATTCCCTCACCGCCCGTATAAAGCTGAGCGCAGCGCACCGCCAAGTCGTTGGCCTCCGAACCCGAGCACATGAACATTACGCGATCGATTTCCTCGGGCATAGTCGAAAGCAAGTCCTCGGCATAGTCCAAGATGTTCTCATGCACATAGCGAGTATGCGTATTCAGCAGTTGCAGCTGACCAGTAACCGCCTCGGTAATTGCCGGGTTGCTATGACCCATCGAGGGAATGTTGTTGTACATGTCGAGATATTCAGTACCGTCGGCATCGAACAGACGAGTCCCCTTGCCGCGCACCAAATGCAAAGGCTTCTGATAAAACAGGCGATAGCACGGGCCCAACACCGCTCGGCGCTCAACCAGGCTCTTCAAATCGCCTTCCAGAGAATCAATATTGGCAACATTGAAGCTATTCGATTCAAGGATGCCAACATCTTCACTCTTGCAATCCATTTTCTTCCTCTCACTCATGTTTGTTCGGCTCTGCGCCAGCTCTTCTATTCGCTTCCATCAGCGGATGGCAACGCTCTCTCTTTTCCAGCCGCGCATAAAGCATTCGTAATCCAATTCTTCGAAACCGTTTATGAAGCTATCCGCCGCTTCACGAAGATCATCTTTTGTGCCTGCGTTATCGGAATCGTAAACGCCTAAAGTCATAAACCCCGCTTGCGCCATTGCCCTCAACGCATACGCCGAATCATCAACGCACCAGCTATTAGCGGGTTTTGCCCCCAGCCTGAAAGCGACACTCGCGCTGAACTGGGGGTCGGTCTTCGTTCTGCCCTCGTCTTCCGCAGAGGCAACCACATCGAATAGGTCGAATATGCCCGCTCTCTCCAGGCCCGCCTGCAGGAAATCGATGGGGCTCGACGAGGCAACTGCAAGCTTCACCCATTCGCCGCTCAACCGACGGACAAGCTCCGCTGCACCGCTTCGGGCAGGAACGGCATTGCGGTACTCATCAAGAAGGATCTGACGGGCATCGTTCAGGACTTCTTCCTCCGAGCCACCCAAACCGCATTCCCGATGGAAAAAAGCCGCTGTTTCGGGAAGGGTGTTCGCATTTAAGCGAACCAATTGCATGGGGTTGAGGGCAATCCCCGCCTTTTGGGCAAATCGCTCCTGCAGCGCATGCCATGCGGGCATCGAATCGAGCAGCGTTCCATCACAGTCGAAAATCACCGAATCAATCACAGCATCTCCTTCTCCTCGATGCGGGGATACATGCCGCAGGAGCCAACCGCTCCTGCGGCAACGGTCTAGCTCAGCTCAGCTTCTGCAGCCTTCAGTGCGGCAAATTCCTCTTCGGGCGCATTACCTACCAAGTGCTTGCGCGAATAGGCGAAGAAGTACACCATCAGTCCTGCAAGTACCGCAAGGGTGCAGCCTGCGGCGAATGCATCAACCGTGAAGGTCGAAACGATAGCCACCAGGGAAAGGGCGAAAGAAATGCTGGTAAGGGCAATTCCGCCAGGGGCCTTGAAGCCTCGCTCCATGTTCGGCTCCTTCTTACGCAAGATGATGCGGGAGAGATTCATCATTGCGTAGGAAACGCATGCGGCGAATACCGCCATGTTCAGAAGAATGTCGCCGTCTTGAACCACAGCGGCCAAGGTAAAGGCAATGGTGCCCAAAACAAGCAAGGCGACAAACGGGGTCTTACGAGAGCCTGTAACGGAAAGGAACTTGGGCAAGTAGCCAGCACGGGAAAGAGCGAAAGCTTGACGAGATCCGCTAAATACCGTCGAGAAGAACGAAGCAACCAGACCAGCCAGACCGGCATAGTTCACAAACGTTGCAAGAGGACCTTCCCCAACTTCATTCAATGCATCAACCAGCGGAGCAGCTGCAGCACCGGCAAACTCAGCACCAGCGCCACCTGCAGTAAGGAACAGAACCAAGGCGCCGGTTACCATCAAAGTCAGCATTGCGCCGATAATGCCCTTGGGCATATCCTTCTTCGGGTTTGCCGATTCTTCCGCTGCCAGGGGAACGCCTTCTACGGCAAGGAAGAGCCAGATGCCGAATGGAAGAGCGGAGATCACGCCGGCAACACCAAAGGGAAGAAGGGCCGTGCCGCCGTCTACAGCGGGAGCGATGTTGAAGAGATTTGCCACTTCGAAGTGAGGCGCAATGCCAACGACGAAAGCAATAAGGGCGATCATAGCGATAGCGGTAATGCCGAATACGATCTTCAATGCCTCGCCGACGCCGACAAGATGGATTCCAACGAAAACGATAAAGAAGAACCCGATAATGGCAACCGAGGGAATATCGGCAAACAACCCCAACGCATGCACGTACGCGGCAATAAACGTCGAGATGGCAGCAGGGCAAATCGTGTACTCGATCAGTATGGCGAACCCGGTCAGCGCGCCACCCACCTTGCCCATGGCACGGCGGGCAAATCCATAGCCAGCACCAGCCGCAGGCATAGCAGATGACATTTCAGCCAAGCCGAGCACCATGAACAAGTACATGGCACCCATAACCAAGAACGCGATAAGCATTCCGAACCAGCCGCCGTAACCTATGCCGTAATTCCATCCAGAAAAGTCTCCAGAGATTACGTAGGCGATGCCTAAGCTCATAAGCAGCACCCAGTTCACGGCGCCCTTCTTAAGGGAGCGCTTTTCAAAGTATTCTTTCGATTCAGCGGTTACGCCGCCCAAAACGGCGACATCTGTTGGCGGTGTCATAAGGCGATCACTCCTTTTGCGTAAGATCGATATTCTTGCGCCAGCCACTTACGCAGCTGCCAGAGACTCGCCGTTGAGCCATTCGTATATTGCACTCACTGAGATGCCCTGTAAGGGCTTCGCATCGAACGCAATTCATGCAGTCAAGCTCTTCGTTGAACTCGACAAGCTCATATTAGAACCGCTTTTGCCCGAGGCAAGCGCAATGCGCCCTGTTTAACAAAGGGTCAAAAGCTTCGAAACGCACGCTTAACACTAGCGCCTACCGAGCTGGATAGAAATATCTAAAACACCAGGTCAAAAGCTTAAATTTTGCGTATTAATCCAAAAGCGCAGGTAGATGAGCAGTTAACAGAGCTCTCAATCACCTGGAAATAGAGCCGAAACACCAGGAGGTGTTTCGATGGGCAATGGCCACGCGCGGCAGCCCACCTCGCAAAACCCCTCGTCTCAAATCCCTCACCTCAAATGCGTTCACTGTCGCAAGCCGCCAAATAGGCAACAAAAAAGCGCCTCCGCAGAGACGCTTAAGGAACCATTAGCGCAAAGCTGGGCCATGCGCCAATCGATGGCAAGACGACAATCGAACGCAGCCCAAAGCGAACTGCTCGACCCCACGCCAAAGTTATTTGTTTACCGGGCGGCGATAATCAGGTTCCGTGGTTAGAACACGGGGGCCGTCTTCGGTGATGGCAACGGTCTTCTCGAAATGAGCAGAGGGCTTACCATCGCGCGTGCAGACAAGCCAGCCATCGCTCATAACCTTGGTTTTATACGTGCCTATGTTGATCATGGGCTCAATAGCGATAACCATGCCGGGCTCAAGTTTGATGCCAGTATGCTTTCGGCCATAGTTGGGAACGTTGGGGTCTTCGTGCATATCGCGACCCACGCCATGGCCTACATACTCGCGCACAACACCATAGCCAGCACGCTCGGCGATCTCCTGGATAGCATGGCCGATATCACCCAGATGATTGCCCGGGCGAGCAGCCTCGATACCAGCCCACATGCACTGCTCGGTAACCTCGAGCAAACGCTTCTTTTCAGGAGAGATCTTACCAACCGGGTACGTCCAAGCGTTATCGCCAACCCAGCCCTTCACAATAGCGCCCGTATCAATGGAGAGGATATCGCCCTCCTGGAGAATGACGGAATTAGAGGGGATGCCATGAACGATTTGATCGTTCACCGACGCGCAAATGCTGCCAGGGAATCCACCGTACCCCTTGAAAGCAGGGATACCGCCTTCCATACGGATAATCATCTCGGCAATGCGGTCAAGCTCGGCGGTAGATACACCTGGCTTCACCCGCGCACCCACTTCGCGCAAAACCTTAGCGGACAAGCGGCCCGCTTCAGCCATTTCCTCAATCTGATGAGGGGTCTTCTTTATGATCATGCCCTGATTACCTTTCTTACACGTTTATCAGAGTCAGAATACACCGAAAGCACCTTAGGAAAAAGCAAAGTAATCCTGATAGGCAGGCAAGCCGGCAACCTCGCCATCTCGAAATGCGCCTACCCAAATATCCTGCAAGGAGCCTTCCTGCTCAATAGGGTCATAAGCACCCGCTTCAGAGAATTCCGTTTCCCAAGAAAACGACGAAATGCCTACGGTATACGTTTCCTCGGAGCGCAAGTCGACCGTCGACTCCCGCCCTTCATTGGCCGAAGAAGTGTCGGTTCCTCCGGACTGAGGGCCTGATGAGGTGATCTTTGTCACCGATTCAAGCTGATAAGAACCGTTTTTCTGACCTATCTCCAAATGAAGCCCACTTACCACCGGCAAATCGTAGGGGCTTCTTGCCGCTGCCACGCAGCGCGAAAGATACTCGGTAAGTTCATCCCCCGAAAGAGACACCACAGCAACAGGCATCTTTGCAACCGAATAAGCCAATTCCGTTGCCGTTTTATCTCCTGCATACAGGGGGCAGCGCGCAGCCTGGGGCGAAACCACAAAGGCATCTGTGCTCAGCGCCTGCGAAGACACCTGAGCGATATCCAGGGCAGCAACATTGCCCTTCGTATCATCAAAGAGACCGCTCACGCCCTCGGAAAATGAAGTGAGCACCTTCTTGTCCTCAGACTGCTCGGCTTTCAACAGCCCCTCTACTTCATCAAGGGCGCCCGCAGCGTCAACCTCTCCCCTCACAACGCCCGAGAGCGTTTCACCAACCGCATTCGATGCTAGCCGATTAGGCAGAAACGTTCGCACGTTTTCTTCTTCCAGGCTCGATGAAAGAGAAGACAGCGCATCGGGAAGCTGAATCGTGTCTTCGGCAGAAGTGGATACCAATTTATCTATGCCATACAGACTTAGATAATAATTCTGGGCATCGACGTTCATAATGCTCGAAAGCACATCAACCGCAGCTTTGTGCACTACCTCGTCACTCGCAGTAGAGGCAACCCCCTGGGTCTTCACGTCACTGACCATCCCCACGAACACCGGCTGAGCAAATGCCCAGCTCGAAGAGTCTCCGAAAAACGGGAGAGCCCTTACGGTCATATTATGCTGGGCGCCGTACGATGAAGCCTGACCGTCGGGCAAGAATAGCATTGCCGCTTTTCCGTCTAAGAATTTCTGTTCAGCTTGATCAGGCGTTTCGTCAAAATCCTCAGAGCTGATAACGCCCTGGGCCATAAGATCGCCCAAATACGATAGCGCATCGGGGAACGAGGATGCATCTACGGAAACCGAGCTCGAATCGCGCTTCAATACTTGGCTCAAGAAGTCCTCCGTCTCGGACACCAACGAAGCATCGGCAAATCCCTGCATAACCTCATAGCAGGTTTCGGTGTCGGCCATGCCGGCAGCAAGCGGCTCAATTCCCCTCTCCGAGAAAGACTTGCATGCCTCGACAAACGACTGTTTGTCGTTCGGGACGGCAATGCCGTACAAATCGAATAGGTAGTTGTTGATCACTATGCCTTCAAAGCCACTTGCACCTGGCAGGTATTTCACTGCATCCGAATTACCGGGAATCGATCTAAGCGTATCTTCATCATACAACGCAGCGATATCCGTTCCACCAAGATCGTAGAGCGAGGCAGACAGCGATTCAGCGCTTACGCGGTTGAAGTCCTTCGCCAAGATAACATCGGGCAGTGATCCATGTTTTGCCTGATAGTCATAGAAATCAAGGGAGTCATCCCCCACGATCCACTCTATTTCATAATCAGGGTTCTGCTCTTCAACGTACCGAGCAAACCCCGAGGTGAGCACCGAATCGTCCCACACCGAAACGGTAACATGGGTTTTTTGATCAGGCGAGTCGCACGAACAGAGAACCAAAGGGAAGAGCATCAAAACCATCGCGATCACTACGCACAATGCTGCTCGTGCCAATTTTGCGAACGATGAGCCTTCCCCCATGAGCAACGCCTCTTCTCTCCCTCAACCCACTTACGACACTGATGCCAAGCACCGCTTCTACCCTCCAGTATATGAGCCTCGCTCCCCATTCACACAATTCACTCAAGGAAAGCTAAGATCACATCCGCCCTGATAATGGCGAGCTTTGGTACCATGGTTTCATCACGCAACAAAAGGAATCCCATGAACGAACGCAACACGAATCGCCGCGCCCAAACGCACGGCAATCGCACCACGCAACGCCATCAAATAGACGGACGTCCCGCACCTCGCCGACAGGCCAGCCACGCATCCGAATATTCGGAAGGATCCTTCGCGCAACCGCCCCAAAACGCCTTCCGTACCGAACCGCGTCAATCAACGCAATCACCGCGCTCGCGCCAACAGCAGAACCGTCGGCAGCAGCCGCAGCAGCGAAGCCGGCAACGCCCCAGCCAGCAACATGCTTCTAGCTATCGAACTGCCCCGTCTTCCCGCAGAACAAGCCGCACGCCTATCCACGAACAGCATTCCTACCAGACGCTCACGCCTCGCCGGGGAACTAGTACCTACGTTCGCCATGGTTACTCGAAGAAGCGCAGCAACCTGCCCTTTTTCGTTGGCGGAGCGGCGGCACTCGTTGTCGTCGTTTTTCTCGTGACCACCCTGGTCGGAGCTCTTAGCGGCTCGGACCAAAACGCCCAAGAAGAAACGCTTGCTGCCACCGATACAGCAGCAGCGCCCACCACGCTTACCGTAACGTTCGCTGGCGACTGCACCTTGGGCACCGATGTCAATTTCAGCTCCGATACCAGCTTCAACACTAAATACGAAGCGGTTGACGATCCATCCTATTTCCTTGCCAACGTTGCCGACATCTTCAAAAACGACGATCTCACCGTGGTGAACATGGAAGGCACCCTAACAACCTCCTCCACGCGCCAAGACAAGACCTTCGCCTTCAAAGGCCCTGCCGATTACGCACAAATCCTCGTGAAGGGCAACGTCGAAACGGCATCGCTTGCCAACAACCACTCGCGCGATTACGGCGAGCAAAGCTACACCGACACCATTTCCGCCCTGGAAAACGCGGGAATCGGAACCTTTGGCTACGATCGCATCGATTATCGTGATGTCAACGGCGTGAAGGTGGCACTTATCGGAACCTACGAACTAGCGAAACATCTCGATATCCAAGACGAACTCAAGCAAAACATCAAAACCGCCAAGGAAAATGGAGCCCAGCTCGTTGCCGTCTATTTCCATTGGGGCACCGAAAAGGAAACAGTCCCCAACGAAACGCAAATCCAGCTGGGGCACATCGCTGTTGATGAAGGAGCCGATCTTGTTATCGGGTCGCATCCTCACGTCATACAGGGATACGAGAAATACAACGGTCGCTACATCGTATACAGTTTGGGTAACTTCTGCTTCGGCGGCAATCCCAACCCATCCGATAAGGACTGCATGATTTTCCAGCAAACGTTCACGGTAACGGGCAACGACGTTGCCACCGACGACAATATCAACGTTATCCCCTGCTCGATTTCTTCCGTTTCTAGTTCAAATAACTACCAACCCACCCCGGCAACGGGCGACGAAAAAACCCGCATTGAAGCTAAAATCAAGAAGAGCAGCGACAGCATTGCTACGCTCTCCGATAAGGTATCGCAGTCAAGTTAACCCGCAGAGCATGAATACGAGCGACTGCCCGGCTTCTTGTTCTTCGCAGGCAGACGCGCGAAGAAAGGAACTGAAATGGAAACACCCGTTTGGCTTATCACCGGCGCAAGCCGAGGATTCGGCAAGGCATTCGCCCAAGCAGCGCTCGATCATGGTTGCCGCGTCGCAGCAGGCGCTCGCAAGCCGGAAGCCGTACAGGCAGCCTTCGGGGAATCTGAGCAGCTTTTGCCCGTAAAGCTCGACGTGACCAACCAACTTGAAATCAAAGAAGCCGTAAATCAGGTAATTGAGGAATTCGGGCGCATCGATGTCTTGGTGAACAATGCAGGGTACGGAATCTTCGGATCGCTTGAAGAAACCACCGATGAGGAAACGCGCGCCATCTTCGACACCAACGTATTCGGCATGATGAATGTCACCCGCGCAGTACTGCCTCATATGCGCAACCAGGGCTCAGGACGCATTGCGAACATCGGATCCATGGCTAGCTTTGCCTGCGATCCTGGCGGAGCGCTCTACGACGCAACGAAGTTCTCCGTTGCCGCAGTAAGCGAAGTGCTTTCATTGGAAATGAAGCCCTTCGGCATTGAGAGCATGGTGGTGGAGCCAGGCATGTTCCGCACCAACTTCTTCGACGGAACTTCCATCCGCACACCCAATACTCCCCTTGAGGCATATAACAACACGCCAGCTCGCGGCGCAGAGGAGTTCTGCCTGGGCCACAATTACCAGCAACACGGTGATCCTCAAAAGGCTGCCGAGTTCGTCTACAAGGTGGTTAGCTCATCGGACCCCCTGCCCCTCTGGCTACCCGTAGGCAAAGACTCCATCAAGAAATTCGAGAAGAAGCTTACGAAAATGATCGAATCCATCCAGCCCTTCAAGGACGAAGCTTCGAACCTCTTCATCGACGAATAGCGTCAAGACCCATTTGCAAGCCGTCTTCCTGCCTCTTGCTATCCAGAGGAGGGCGGGAAGGCGGCTTAGGCTTGCTAAACCTTATTGAAAAGCTCGGCAGAACCGTATCTGCCTCTCCCAGATCTGACCAGAGACAAGAACTCTTCAGACTGAATACCTTATTCGCATAGATCCCGCTTCCAACCCTCGATGCTATCGAAGATGAGGCTATGCCTTCAGCGCTCGCTTAATCAGCGTCGCTTTTCTCCAGTGGTAAGTCATCGATCTTAAGTCGGAGCTTGCTTGTGGTTCCCTTCAGGTGCGCAAAGCGCTGCTTTTTGATATCTGAGTTCAAGAACACAATGGCATGGGCGGCATCCATAGCAAACTGATAATTTGCTTCAATGAGCCGCTTCACCTCGTCTGCCATGGTAACGTCAACTTTATTGGCCAACGAACCCAAAATCGAGGCATTCATATGGAGGTAATACAGCAACTGAATGCTTCGATCGCTGTCGGCTTGCCCATGATCAATATCGATTCGTATCTGTGCCAGCAGCCTTTCGTCCACGCGCTCCATTTCGATCATCTTATGAGAAATCGTCATGGATCTGCGTGATTGCAAGAAAACGAAAATGATGGACAACACCACGAGGGTTCCCAGGAGAACAAACACCAAACGCATCATCAGCGTATCTCCAAGCGACATGGTGGGATACAAGGCAGCAAGTGCCAGCTGCGTACCAGCAGCCATAGAAACCGCTGGACCGAAGTTCATCAAAATTACGCCATAGCCCATAACAAGAACGCACAGTATTCGAACGGATTCGGGAATGAAATGGGTAACGGCAACGAACACTGCCATGCCAACCAGCATGCCCAAAAGCTGTTTGCCCATCATTCTCATTGTTTCATCACGGTACGTGTTCATCATCAGGAACGAAGTGATGGGAATCCAGGCGCCGAAGTGCGTATCCATATAAAGCAGCATGAGCTCAGAAACCGCGAAGGAGGTCCCAACGATTACACCAAGCTGAATAGAAAACCTGAGCTGAGAGTTCTTCAAGCTGAGGTTGTCCTTGATAAAGTGCAGGCGATAGCGAATCCCCAGCACAAAAGGCGTCGAATTATCGCGCGAAGCCTTGCTGTCGCTCAGCGTGTACATCATCGCCTCAAGCGTTGCGCGCCACGCAGTATCATGCTCGAGATTTTCCAGTCGATGAGTATCAAGAAATTCCTGAAGCGCCAATATCATGGCACGAACCTGCTTAATGCGTCCTTGCCCAAAACCTAAAAACACTTCAGAAAGATCAAGCAGATAATCACGCTCCGCCTGCTCCATAGAATGCACGTTGCGTGAGGCGCCGTGCATCATATCGGCTATTTGCTCAGCGCATATCAAAAGAGAAAACGTATACCGTTGCCGCCCACTCAATACACCACCCTGGCGAAACACATTGCCATATTCCTTGTTGCAATACTCTCGAGTAATGTCATACACCCTATGAGCGTCGAGCTTGCTCACGTCAAGGTTCGAAAGATCGATCAGCTGAAATCCGATGTCATCGAATGCCCTCATCACAAAGCCTCGATCTTGCGTTATCTCGCTTCGCGCCGAGAAATAGCGCATAGCATAGATAAAAGCAGTGGTGCAGGCAACGGCAAACAATGTTGCCACCATGCGCATAGGTATCTCATGTGCAGAAATGGGATAAATCTCCAGCAACAGAAAGCCCAGGCCCAACATAAAGAAATTCCGAGGGAGGTAATCATCGGAATTCATCAAGGTAATGCAGAACATATATACTGCACTGCCCGCCACCAGCAGCACGGGATGAAGGCCTGCAAGCGACGAGCAGAGGCTCATCACAAGGAACAACGCTGCATGCTTTAGGTAATTAACGAACGAAAGCCCTGCAGACTCAACCATTGTTCGAGCGAACGACTGGAAGATAACGCCCAACAGCGCATCCTCCACACCAAACAACTGCAGTTCCACGAAAAAGAGCGCAACAAGAAATGCTACGTACGGAACTACGTTGGCAATCCTGTCCAACATGCGCCCTCCCCTCTGGGCAACTCAACGGTAGACCTTCAAAAGCACGTTCGGCGATCCCGGTTAAATAGATTGGTGATTAGCTTCAAATCCGCAATCAGCTATCCGCCTTCACGCTCTTTTCACAAAGCGTTTCGGTTTCTGGATCCCATCGAAGGTTCTCTGCCAGTGAAATGATGTTTTCTACCGCACGAGTCTTATGGGCGCTTTTACGATAGATCAGATACACCGGATGAAAACCAGGTTCTACTTCCTTGATTCGGAGTGTATGCAACTGAGGGAACGGAGCAAGGCCCAGCGTGTTCAGCGAAATACCCACTAATTCAGGTTCGACATCGACCACGCTTCCCAAGGTGATCTCATCATCACACCATTGACGCACCGTAAGATCATGTGCGGAAACCAGCTCTTTTACCTCAGCACCAACGGGCGTTTCAGGGCGATAGGTAACAATCTCGGTGCTTTTCAGCTCGTCGAGCGAAATGGAATCCTTCTTAGCCCAAGGGCTATCTTCGTGGGCAATAGCCACCAAATCCTGAGCCGAAACCGGAACGAACTCCAAGTCAGGGCGATTTTCAACATACGCACCAATCACGATGTCATACATTCCGTCAGTTAGGCTTTCGACCAAGCCTTGAGTTAACCCTTGATACAAACGCACATCAACATGCGTTCCGTATCGACAGCGGTATTCCCTCAAAAGTGCCGGCAGATAGTCTGCTTGCAAAGTAAAAATCGTGCCAATATCGATTGTTCCCGACAAGCTGTTCGCATGTTCTTGTGCTACCTGGATTCCCTTATCTATAACGTCGAGACCCTCAGACACGTATTCGTTGAATTCCTTGCCGAATTTAGTAAGTCGAACGTTACGACCATGCTGCTCAAACAACGGAATACCAAGCTCGCCTTCCAACTGCTTAATGGAATTGGAGAGAGCGGGCTGCGTGATAAACAGCTCTTCTGCTGCCCGAGTAAAATGCTGAACTTGTGCCAGCTTCCTGAAATACCTTAACTGCGATAGATTCATTGCGACCCCTCACACCTCGCATAAAAAAAGGCCTCCGTCCCAGTTTATAGGACAGAGGCCTTTAAATGACCAGGTTTGTTAAAAGATTTGCAATCGCAATCTTTTAGGAAGCCTTAGTGCAGGTACTCGATGCGACCGCCATGCTTCTCGCACTCGCGAGCGATGGTGATGCGCTGAACGGTAGGAGCACCTTCCTCGAGCCACATAGCGCGACAGTCACGATACAGACGCTCGGTAGGACCATAGGGAGAATCCTCGAAGTAGCCGTCGCCACCGAAGATCTCGAGCATCTCATCGGAAACCAGGCGAACCGTGTCGATGGAGAACAGCTTGCAGATTGCAGCCTTCTCGTCGATGAAGTCGTTGTTCTGGTCGATGTCGAAGTCGCGAGCGAAGTCGTATACCAAGGTGCGCAGTGCATGAATCATCATCTGCATGTTAGCAATCTTCATCTTGATTGCCTGGCGCTTGATGATCGGCTTGCCGAAGGTTACACGGTCGGCAGCACGCTTGAGGGAGATCTCGAGCATACGCTGTGCCATACCCAGGTTAGAGCAAGCGATGTGTACGCGGGAAACGCTCAGGGAGTGGATAGCAACTTCCATGCCCTGACCTTCTTCACCAAGCAGGTAGATAGGATCGAGCTTGAGGTCGGTGAACTTCAAGCCTGCATGGCCAGCACCCTTGCAGCCCATCATGTGAGGCATCGGGATGATTTCAAAGCCAGGTGCGTCGTTGGGAACGAGGAACGCGGAAAGACGGGAGTCCTTGTCGCTTTCCTGGTCGGTTACTGCGATTACGTAGGTGTAATCGGAGCAGTCAGTGTGGGAGATGAGCCACTTCTCGCCGTTCAGAACATAAGAACCGTCGGGCTGCTTAACCGCAGTGGTGTGAAGGTCTGCGCCCGTACCGCCGGTCTTCTCAGTGATAGCGAAGTTGCAGTAAACAGTCTTGTCCTGGAACTTGTCCATGAGCTGATCCTTCAGCTCCTGCTTGCCGTAGTCCTCAAGGATACGCCAGTTCATGTCAGCGGCATGATGGAGATGCATACGCATTCCGCCAGGGCCACGAGAGAACTCTTCCTGAACCTTCAGGATCTCGAGCTCGTTAAGGTTCCATCCACCGTACTCTGCGGGAAGATAGAAGCGATAGAGATCGTTTTCCTTGGCGAGTTCATAGAACTTCTCCGGGAAAGTATTGGTTACCTCAATCTCTTTCTGCATCTCGTCGAATGGGCCCTCTGCCAATTCGCGGATCTGCTTGAGGTACGCCTGGAACTGCTCATCCGTAATGGTAGCTTTAGGATTCATTGGTCCCCCTAACCGTTGCAGTTTCATAAGCTTTTGCTTACAGGTCTTATTTTACGGTGAACAGGTTATATTTCAAATTCCGAAGGGTGTCATTTTTCTTAAAAAGCTATAAGGCAAATGAATAGCTTTTAATTGTCATGCCTGAATAATTGGTTTATCGCAAGAAAATAGTTATTCAGCGCGCAAACAGGTAAAACGCGTTCAGCAATAACGCTTTCATAGCAGACCGAAAGCCATCCTACCCATTGTTGCCACGGTCGATTACCTCCCAGCCCGTGTGCTGGCATCGTGTCCG
>URJE01000035.1 GCA_900547965.1 uncultured Eggerthella sp.
GGCGTCCGCACGGCCAAAATCATGCAGGCCACGCCCCAGAAGATGTGCATATTCATCATCAGTCCCACGCCCAGCTTGGCGAGAGAAATCTGGATAATTACCGAAAGGGCTTCCACGACGAACAGACCGCCGATAATCAGCGAGAGAACCTCCGTCTTGGAAACAATTGCCAGGCAGCCAAGCGCCGTTCCCAAGGCGAGAGAACCCGTATCGCCCATGAATATGTCGGCGGGATACGAGTTAAACCACAAGAAACCAATGCAGCAGCCGGCAATTGCCGCCGATATGATGGCGGCATCGAGCACGCCAGCGCGGAACGTGATGGCGGCCATTACCACCATCACAACCATGATGGTGCCACCGAGCAAGCCGTCCAAGCCATCGGTTAGGTTGGTTGCGTTGCTCATGCCCATAAGCAGAATATCGGCAAAGATCAGATAGATCCAAGGAATGGCGAACTCGCCACCGGCAGGTACCTGTATGGGCAAAGTGGTGGTAAGAACGCCGAAATCGAGCGTGCAGACAAACGGGATGTCCACCGTAGGGGGAACACCCAACCAGTTAACCGCAGCAAGCACGAACGCCGTCGAGATAAAGAATTGACCGATGAGCTTTGCTTTCGGCGTAAGGCCAAGGGAACGTTCGTGAGCAACCTTTGACGCGTCGTCGAACAGGCCCAATGCACCCGTTGCCAACACAGCAGCCATGATGAGCCACGTTTCGGGAACAGGCTCGGCAAGAACGGCAACTACAACCGTTGCCGCGATGAGCATAATGATGCCGCCCATGGTAGGCGTGCCCTGCTTTACCAGATGGCTCTCCGGCCCATCGGCACGAACCTGCTGGCCAATAAGATGCGAACGCAGAAACTTAATGAAAACCGGCATAAGCGCCATGGTGACAATCGCACCAAGGAAAACAGCCAGGAAAACAACGAACGTCGGATATTGCGTAAAAGAAAGCATGCTAGTTCAACAACCCCTTAGCAATGCGGTCGAGCTCCATGGAGTGCGATGCTTTAACGAGAACCGCATCTCCTAAAGTCATATGTTCTTTTAAGTAGGCAAGCGCCGCTTCACGGCTGAGCATCTGGTGCACCTGCTGCTCAGGGTACCCATCTCGGATTGCCGCCTGAGCGATAAAACGAGACAGCTCGCCAACGCACAAAAGGCAATCGAGCGACGACGATGCGGCAAACGAGCCAGCCTTTTCATGCCCCTCTTGCGTGAAATCGCCCAATTCGCCCATATCGCCCAAAACCGCAAACCTGCGGCCCTCGACCTTCATCGAGCACAGCAGGGCGATCGAAGCGCACATGGAATCAGGATTAGCGTTGTAGGCATCGTTTATAACGGTGATGCCGCTTTGCGCGCGAATCACTTCCTGACGGCCCGATTCTGCCTGCGATGCGCCAAGACCGGCAACAATAGCTTCGGCAGAAACGCCGCATGCCCAACCAAGGGCAGCCGCTGCGCATGCATTGCGAACATTATGGGCACCACGCAACGCAAGAGCACAGGGGTGAGCCCCATCGGGCAAATGGAGCGCAAACGAAGGACAGCCCTCTTCATTGAGTTGGATGTCGGTCGCATAAGCAGCAAGGTCTGCTTCAGGAAGCCCGCTGGCGCAAACGCCCGAACCGTCATAAAGAAACGTATCGATGTTCCGCTCGTCGAGCTTTGCCCACTCACGCTGCTTGGCGCAGTATCCGTCGGCAGCATTCAGCACGGCAATGCCCGAGCCTTCAGTCAGAGCGTCGAGGACTTCGGCCTTGGCTCGTGCGATATTATCCTTCGAGCCCAACAGCTCCATGTGGCATTCGCCCACGTTGGTGATAAGCGAAATATCCGGCTTCACGAACGAGCACAGCTCTTCGAGCTGACCCAAACCGCGCATGCCCATTTCGACAACCACAAACTCAGTATCGGCGTTAGCCTCCAGCAACGTGCGAGGAACGCCCAATTCGTTGTTCTGGTTTGCCTTGGTTGCCACCGTATTGAACGTGGTTGAAAGAACGTCACGCACGAGGTTTTTCGTCGTGGTTTTGCCCATCGATCCCGTAAGCGCAATAACCTTGCCCTGCAAATGACCGCGCCAGCCACGAGCCAGGGCAGTAAATGCCTGCGCCGTTTCGTCGACGCGCAGGATGGCGGCTCCTTCCGCCTTCGCAGCTTCAAGCGCAGCATCGGACAACTCGTGCATCACCAATGCGGCAACAGCACCTGAGCGAAGGGCGCTTTCAACGAAATCGTGGCCATCAACACGTTCGCCCGGCAAGGCGACATACACAAAGCCAGGTTTCACCTCTCGGGAATCCCATGTTATGCCGCACGCTTCTTTTTCAAGATCCCAAGGCTTAACCAGGTAATCGGCCGAGGTGTATTCAGCGATTTTGCCAATAGGAAGACGCATAGAGTTAACCAAACACCTTCTCGAGTTCTTCAGCCGCTACCTCGCGATCATCGAAATGGTGCTTTTCGGTACCGATTATCTGATAATCCTCATGACCCTTGCCTGCAACAAGAATGGCATCACCAGCAGAAGCGTGGGCAATCGCACGGGCAATGGCGCTGCGACGATCAGGTTCAACGTCAAAACGGCCCTCGCCTTCGCGCATGCCGTCAAGGATGTCATCGATGATGGTTTGCGGGTTCTCGGTGCGAGGGTTGTCGGAGGTAACTACCGCATAATCGGCAGCCAGCGCTGCCTTGCCCATGATGGGACGCTTGCTTGAATCGCGGTCGCCGCCGCAGCCGAAGACGACCAGGGTTTTATGATCGTCGTCAACCAGGGCCGAAACAGAGGCGATGGCGTTTTCCAACGCATCGGGAGTGTGGGCATAGTCGACATACACCGAAACGCCGCCATCATGTTCAGTGCGGACGCGCTGCAAGCGACCAGGAACGGCAGGCGCATCGCGGAGTGCTTCAGCAATAGAAGAAGGCAAATAGCCCAACTGCATGGCAATGCCAAATGCGGTCATGACATTCTCAACGTTAAAGCGACCTACCAGAGGATACGTAAAAGTGATGTTCGAGCCACGTACGGAAAGCGTAACCGCGGTTTCCGCAGCACCGTATTCAACGGCAACAGGATGAATCTGGGCAGACGTGTCGAAACCCGTGGTGATGATGGCGTCCTCGTTTGCAGAGCAACGCTTCAAAAGCTCCTTGCCCCACGTGCTTTCAATGTTGATAACGCGCTTGGCGGGATAATCCTTTGAAAACAGGCGAGCCTTCGCTGCGAAGTACGATTCGAACGTCTTATGGTAATCAAGATGATCCTGCGTAAGGTTCGTAAATGCAGTAACCGCAAAGGAGGTTGCCCAGGTGCGGTCGAGGTCGAGCGCATGGGAGCTTACCTCCATGGAAACGACGCCGCAGTCCTCGTCGCGCATCTGCGCGAGCAGCTCTTGCAGGTCGGGAGATTCGGGGGTGGTATGGCTCGAAGGGCGATGCTCTCCGCCGATTTCAATGCCTACCGTGCCAATAAGGCCGGTACGGTTGCCCAAATGCTGGGCAATATGATCAACCAAATACGTGGTAGTGGTTTTGCCATTGGTACCCGTAACACCTACCAAAGAAAACTCTTTAGAGGGCTCACCGTAGAAACGCGACGCCATACGCGCCATGGCCTTGCGGGAATCCTTTACCACGACTTCCGTGATATCGGTAGCATCCGCCAGATAGATCTTGCGCTCAACGATCAATACGCGCGCGCCACGATCGATGGCGTCCTGAGCGTAGGAATGACCGTCGCTCTTCAAGCCCACGATGCAGCAGAACGCATCGCCTGGCTTTACGCAATCGCTTCGGTATGCAATGCCGGAAACCAATTCGTCTGCGTTGCCGATGATAGTGCAATCAATACCTTCGAACAGCTCTCCGCATGTCTTCTGAGTCATGAGAACCTCAATTCTGAGTGATGTTATAGCGATCAATCGCAAACGCCATTATATCCCGAAACGTCCCTACCGTTTTCCTTTCGCCAGGAACATCCGTGGCCCCCACGAAGCACACAAGATTCGTGGACGTATCGGGCAGATAACCGATAAACGAAATGTTGTACATGCCCTTCTTATAGCCGCCAGTATCAGAGGCAATTTCCGCCGTACCCGTCTTGCCCACAACGCGATAGCCCTTGATCTGGGCATCGGTTGCCGTACCGCGTTCTACCGTCTGCTGCATCATCGACTCAAGATCGCTGATGGCACCCGCATTATCGGTGATCTGCACCGTGTCGTAGCTACGGCGCTCCGATTCGCTGGGAACGTCGGTTAAGAAATGGGGCGTGCACGCCACGCCGTCGTTGGCGAGCGCACCGTAGAAACGCACCATTTCAATTGGCGTAGTGGTAAGGCCCTGGCCAAAGCTGATGTTGTAACCCTGCACGGTGGACCATTCGTTTTTAGGCGCAATGCTGCCCGACGCTTCGCCGGGGTAATCGACGCCCGTCTTATCGCACAGCTGGAATTGCTGAATGTATTCGTACAGGCGCGTAAAGGTAAGATCTTTTGCCACCAGTGAGATACCGACATTCGAGGACTCGGCGATGATGGTGGAAACGCTCATGTCCTCCGACGGGCGCTCGTGGGAGTCGGTGATGGTGTAATCGTCCACCTTGAGAGCCGCAGGGCAATAATAGGTCGAATCAAGCGTCACCTTGCCGTCGAGCAATGCGGCAAGCATGGTTAGCGGCTTCATAATCGAACCGGGTTCGTATGCCGAAGAGATACCCGAAAGATTCGTAGCGCCCTCTTTAACCTCGCTCAGATCGGTAATATCGAACGTCGGCGAAGAAGAGCACGCGTAGATTTCACCAGTTGCGGAATCCATCAAGATGGCCGAGCCGCCTTTGCCCTGCACCTCTTCTACACGGAGAGCAAGCGATTCTTCCAGCTTCTGCTGCATATCGACATCGATAGAAAGCACGATGTCCTGGCCGTTCACCACTTCAGCGGTTACCTTTTCCGATCCAGGAACAGGCACGCCTTCCTTGCTGTACTCAGTGGTTTTGTGACCAGCCGTTCCACCCAGGATATCGTCGTAATACAGTTCCAAGCCCGTGATGGCCTTGCCGTCGGAATTCAATATACCGATGATCTGGCTTGCTGTTGCTCCGCAAGGATATACGCGCTTGGTGGTCTTTTCGAAATCGACACCTTCAATACCCAGGTCCTTGATCTTTTTCATGCCATCTTCATCGGCACCTTTGTAGAGGTAAGCGAAGTTGGAATCGGTGGTGATCTTGTTCTTGTAATCCTGCACTTCCCCGCCAAAAGCATCAGCCAACGCCTGAGCCAGCTGATCTACCTTGTCAGAACCAACCATATGGGGATGGCAGAAGACGTTATATGCATCAACGGTGGTTGCGAGGATGGTGCCGTTGCGATCGTAGATGGTGCCACGACGCGGCTGAACGTCAACGGTAACCTCGCGCGAAGAGCCACGATCGAGGTTCGCCTGAGCATCGATGATCATCAAACCGAAAAGTCGTATTGCCAGAATCAGAGCAAACCCGCAAAACAGCAGCATGAAGATCGCCAAACGGCCGTTCAATACGTCCATGTCCATATGCATACCGCGACCGCCGCGCTGAGAACGCATGGAGGTCTGCTGGCGCTGAGATCGAGGAGCTACGCCTTGGCGCTGGGGGCGACGCGAAGAGGACCTGTCGTCCATAAACGATTATCCCTCAGAGGCAAGACGGGAAACGCTTTCCGAGAAGGAAAGATTGCCCGCGGAGTCGATGACAACAGGGTCGGCAGAAAGCGTCATGGTGGAAGAATTCGTAGCAGCCGTCATGGAAAGACGTTCTCCTGCTTCGGTGCGAATGTTATTGGGGTTGGAAAGAAGGCTCTCCTGCACGGCGAGCGATTCGCCCGTAGTACGTGCATCGGAGATCTGAGCGCGCAGATCGCTCGACTGCGAGGCAATGCTATATGCGGCAGAAGAGAGACCTACACGGACAAAGCCTATAACCAAAAATACGATTACGCATGCAATGATGGCTTTGATGCCCAAAACGGCACCATCGGAAAGCGTCGGGTATACCGCATGCTTGCGGCCGGGCACAACACGAACAGAAGGGGCGCTTTCAAGGTGGTGAGCAGGGCGCGTAGCGGCATGATCGTAGCGGTATGCGGGCGCGCTTGACATCTGCTTACCTCCTTGCTTTACGACCTATTGTTCGACATATCGATTTATGCGTTTTCATCCAGACGCTCGGCAACGCGAAGCTTTGCGCTACGCGAGCGCGGATTACGCTCAATTTCCTCTTCGGACGGGAGCACCGGTTTGCGCGTGATCACTTTGAGTATCGGCTTGTTCCCACAAACGCATACGGGCAAATCGGGCGGGCACGTGCAGCCCTTTGAGTACTCACGGAAAAAATCCTTCACGATGCGATCTTCGAGAGAGTGGTAGCTGATTACTGCGATGCGCCCACCGGGAGCAAGCCAGCGCACGGCCGACTCGAGTCCACTTTTCAACACATCAAGCTCGCCGTTCACTTCGATTCGCAAAGCCTGGAATGTTCTCTTGGCTGGATGGCCACCTGCACGGCGCGCCGAAGCGGGCACCGCGGCCTTGATGACATCTACGAGCTGTTCACTGCTCGTAAGTGGCGCCTCTTCGCGAGCCGCCACAATGAAATCGGCGATGCGACTAGCCCATTTCTCGTCTGAGTAATGACGGATGACCCGAGCGAGATCTGCTGCGGTATAAGTGTTGACGATCTCAGCTGCGGTTAAAGTTTGGTTACTCGGATCCATCCGCATATCAAGAGGGCCAGTTTCCTTAAAGGAAAAGCCACGAGAAGGCGTGTCGATCTGCACCGAAGAAACCCCGATATCGAACAAAATCGCATCGATAGAGGGAATCTGGGCAGACACAAGAAGAGAATCCAATTCCCCGAAGTTACCGGCAAGCACATCGACCTCTGGACGGACATCGTCGGGCAATGCGGCCAAGCGCTCAGACGCGGCAGCACGTGCCACATCGTCTTGGTCGATGCCTAGCAGATGGCCAGTTGAGCCAATGAGCTTTGCGGCTTCAAGGGAATGCCCTGCCCCACCGAGCGTTGCATCTACGTACGTCTTCCCTTCGGAAAGTTTCAAGTACTTCATGCACTCAGGGAGCAAAACGGGAATATGCCGATATTCGCTTGTCATCGTTCGCGCGTCCTAACCAATCACATGCACAAGGCGGTAAGATCCGTATCAAGCAGGAACTGGTTCCAACGCTCTTCATCCCAAATCTCAATATGATCGCCATTGCCAACAATGACCACGTCTTTATCAAATCCAACCGTCTCACGCAGAGAAGGCGAGATGTTGATACGACCCGCATTGTCGACTTCGCACTTAGAAGCACGAGAATTCAGCTTCAACTTAAGCCTGACCATATTGCTATCGCCAACGTTGAAACCACCTCGAGCATCAAAAAGGCTATCTACCCACTTGTTGAAATCTTCGGTTTCGAAGATATACAGGCAGGTGCCATCAAGGCTCAGCGTCATTCTGAGATTGTCGGAGAGTTCCTTGCGGAAATCGGCAGGCAAAGACAAACGTCCCTTGGCATCAAGCTTGCGGCTGAATTCGCCAAGAAGTTCGCTCACGCCTCCCTCCTTCCTCGGGGTATCTCGTGAAAGCTATTTTAGGTCAGGCTTCGCCACCTCGCAACACAAAATGGGATTTTCTCCCACTCTCTCCCCCTTACTCCCCCACCTAATGTTGTTGGAAGATGCACTATTTCTTAATACTTCACTACATATTGTGTCTATGAGCTGAAAAACACCCCTAGGTATCGGTTTTGTAAACAGTGGGAGAAGGTGGGGGATTTTTTCCATCCACCTTGCGTTCGTCTACATCTTCGCCATAAATCGCAACATCGAACCGTCGATTTTGGGCAAAAACAGCCCCATTCGCTCGTTTTGGGGGGCAAAAGGGGGAGAAAGTGGGAAACTCGCCACTCCACGGACAACACCAGGCCCGCCCCACCCATAGCGTTGCTTTCTTTCCCGTGCGTCACCAACGACACGTGCGCCAGTCCCGCACCACCTCGAGCCCATCCCAAAGGCGCAAAAACGAAAAACTGGCCTTGGTTGCAACTTTTTTGCGATTGGGGATTGTTTCAGAGCGCCAAGACGCAGATCGGCAGCGCAGAACCGCAGATGGGCAACCGCGCGGGAGCCAGTCTCCGTTTTACAGAGACGAAAAGGAGTCCCCAATCGCAAAAAAGTTGCAAAAGCGCCCGGATTTTTGTTTTCGCAATTGAAAACCGCCGTAACGAACAGACTCCGCAGTCCATAGGCCCCTGGCGAGCCACAACAACGCAGCGCTACGCTGCAGGCGGGCGGCATTGGGCCCATGGATGAGCGACGCTATGCTTGCCTGCGGGCGGCATCGGGTCCATGGATGAGCAGCGCTACGCTGCGGGCGGCATCGACCCATAGGCTGGTAGCGCTAGGCCCGCGGGTGAGCAGCGAAGTACTCTTCCTTCAATTGGGCAGCCTGAATATGCGTATAAATTTGCGTGGTGGAGATATCGGAATGACCCAGCATTTCCTGGATGGCTCGCAAGTCGGCACCACCCTCTAGCAGATGGGTGGCAAACGAATGGCGAAGCGTATGAGGATGGAGGTTCTCTATCCCAATTGCCATGCCCGCTTTCGCGGTAATGCGATGCACGCTCTGCCGGGTCAGCCTGCCGCCTCGGGCGTTAAGGAATACCGCAGGAACAGGATGCTGCGCATTACCCACCAACTCGGGACGTGCTTCTTCCAGGTATTCCCGCATTCGCTTCACAGCCATTCCGGAGAAAGGAACGATGCGCTCTTTTGACCCCTTTCCCAACACGCGCAGATAGCCTTCTTCGAAGTAAACACGATCCATATCAAGGCCAACCAACTCGCTTACGCGCAAGCCGCAACCATACAAAACCTCAAGCAAGCATGCATTGCGCATTTCGATGGGAGTCGAGCTCGGCTGGCCATCAAGGAGCTTCGATACTTGGGCGACGGATAGCACATCGGGCAACGTGTGCGGCTTGCGGGGCAAAGGGATCGTTTGCGTCGGGTCGGCTTCGGCAAAGCCTTCACGCACCAAAAAGCGATGGTATCCTTTCGCTACCGAAAGCCGCCGCTCTATGGTGCTGGGAGCAAACTCGCGATTGCTTAGATCGGCGACAAATGCCGCCACATCTTCACGCTGAACGAGAGAGGCTTCGCGCACATCGCGCTTCGTCTCTAAAAACAGGCAGTACTTTTGCAGGTCACCCCGATAAGCGCTGACCGTCGCCAGTGATGCACCACGCTCGGCAACCAAGTAGCCTATGTAATCCTCAAGGTAAAACAACCAGCGCCTCCACAGAAAAGCCCCTCGACTTCCTGCCATTATCCAACAGACAAGAAGATCGGGGAGCTTTTTCAGCGAAAGTGCGCGTAGCGGGCAGTTAGCCGACAACCGATGCGCTGCCAACAACGCCGGGCTCGCCAAGAGGCATCCTCGTGTCAGGGGTCCAGGCAATTAGCCCAAAGCTTGTTAACCTTCAGAAAGAAAAGGAGGGCCCGCATACATAAGCGAGCCCTCGCAATAGCAAAACGAGAACAGCCGAGGTTACGCGCGATGCTTCAAGGCCGCGCCAACGAATCCCACGAACAGCGGGTGGGGCTTGGTGGGTCGGCTCTTGAATTCCGGATGCCCCTGACTTGCCAAGAACCAAGGATGATCGGGGATTTCCACCATTTCCGTCAGGCGCCCATCGGGAGAAAGACCGGAAATGCGCAACCCAGCACCCGTCAACGTGTCGCGGTAGGCGTTGTTCACCTCGTAGCGATGGCGATGGCGTTCGTAGATAACTTCTTCGCCGTACACCTCATGGGCAAGGGATCCCTTTTCCAGCTTGCAAGGATAGGCACCCAAGCGCATGGTGCCGCCCTTGTCTTCAACATCTTCCTGCTCGGGCATAAGGTCAATAACCGTATAGTCGGCGTTCTCATCGAACTCGGCAGAGGTGGCGCCGGCAAGCCCCGCAACATTACGCGCGAACTCGCACACAGCCGCCTGCAGGCCCAAGCAAATGCCCAAGAAGGGAACGTTGTTTTCGCGAGCGTAACGAGCTGCCTCGATCTTTCCTTCGAAAGCACGCTGGCCAAAGCCGCCGGGAACCAAGATGCCATCCATGGAGCCAAGCGTTTCCTCCGCGTTTTCGGCGTTTAGCTCCTCGCCGTCGATCAGATGCACTTCGGCGTGGACGCCGTTAGCGACGCCAGCATGATACAGCGCCTCGATAATGGAGAGGTAAGCGTCGGGCAGGCTTACGTATTTGCCTACCACCGCAATATCAACCTTGCCCTCAACGGCATCCGCCGCGGAAAGGAACGACTTCAGCGGATCGAGATTGATCTCGGGCTGCTCCAAGCCGAAACGCTTCAGCACCTTGGTGTCAAACTGCTGATCAAACAAAGAAAGCGGCACTTCATAGATAGAAGGCGCGTCGATGCAGGCAAGCACGTCTTCGGGAGCAACATCGCAGAACAGGGCGATCTTTTCTCGAACCTGCTCGGAAATTTCATGATCGGAGCGGCACACGATGAAATCGGGTTGAACGCCGATGGAACGCAGCTCCTTAACGCTGTGCTGCGTAGGCTTGGTTTTCACCTCATGAGCTGCGGCAATGTAAGGCACCAACGTTACATGGACGAACAGCACATCACCGTAAGGGCGCTCTTTCTTGAACTGGCGAGCTGCCTCGATAAAGGGCTGCGACTCGATGTCGCCAATGGTGCCACCGATTTCGGAAATAACGATATCAGCGTTCGACTGCTCCGCGATGCGGTACAGGCGCTCTTTGATGGCATTGGTAACGTGGGGAATAACCTGCACGGTGCCGCCCAGGAAGTCGCCGCGACGTTCGCGGGCAATGAGGCTCTTGTAGATAGACCCCTGGGTGAAGTTGGACTCACGAGAAAGGCTTTCATCGATAAAACGCTCGTAATGTCCCAGGTCAAGGTCGCCCTCATGGCCGTCATCGGTAACGAATACCTCGCCATGCTGGAAGGGGCTCATGGTGCCCGGATCCACGTTCAGATAGGGATCCATTTTCTGCATGGTTACCTTGTATCCACGGGCTTTGAGCAGATGACCCAGCGATGCCGCCGTAATGCCCTTGCCCAGGGAAGAAACAACGCCGCCAGTCACAAAGATATGCTTTGCCATGATTCTCCTTCGTGAACGAATGAACGCTAAAAACAAAAAAGCGCTTGAAGGCACAAAACTGCTTTCAAACGCTTTTCTATATTAGCGAGAAGGAACCGCGCGAAATCTCTGTTTCGAAGTGTTTTCAGATTCGTAACATTGGCGCTTTTACGCCACGTGCTTACCCCTCTTGCCACGACCAAGCTTGCCGGCAAACTTGCTACCGATGCGAGAGAGTACGGCGAATTCCTCCACCCGCAAGATTTTGCACAAACCGAAGGAAGCTACCAATCCCACAATGCCCGAAACAGCCAGGATGGCAATCGCCTTTACAACCGCGCTGATGGCAACGCCAGCAAGCAGCGCACCCATGCCGTTGGCAAGCACGCCTGCCGCCACAGCGCCAACCACACCGGCGACAACCGTTTTGACCACCATGACCACAATGCTGCGATTGCCATAGCTGCCAACCTTGCCGCGCACGATAAACGAGCACACCACGAACATCACCGCATAGAACCCGAGATCGGCAATGGGAATGCCGGCCAGCCCCAGCACATCGGGCTGGCACAAATACCAGTACCCCGCCACTTGGACAAAACGCACAGCAAAATCGATAAGGGCGAACTTCAAGAAACTGCGCAACGCTGCAAACACACGGTACATATACATGTACCCCGCATAGAACGGCAAACTCAAAACCCATACGGCAAGGATGCTTCCGACGTTGTTAACCTCATCAGCGGTAAAAGCACCCGCCTGGAACAGCTGCATCAGCGGTTGGGCCAAAGCACCCACCAACAGCGCCAACGGAATGATGAGGAAAAAGGTCGAGCGCAAGCCCGAACGGACAAAGCCTCGGAAGCCCTCCCAATCCTCACGCGCAGCGCAGTCGGACAGCTCAGTAAGCAACGTGGTAGATAGCGAAACGGCAATAACGCCATAGGGAAGCTGGTACCACGTCCACGCATAGTTCAAAGTGGAGGGGCCATTCGGCGCCGCTTCAAGCGAAAACGCATTTCGGCAGCTGAAAGTAATCATGGTGCCCGCAATGTAGAGGAACATTGGGCCGGCAACCTTAAGCGCTTCCTTGATCATGGGATCGCGCAAATTGATGTGAGGATGATAGCGGAAACCCTGCTTCACCAATGCAGGGATCTGAATGCCGAACTGGCACAACACGCCCAGCGAGGTGCCGATAGCCAGCCACCACAGTGCAAACTCCTCGTTCCAAGAAGAAAGCGGCACGAAGCCGAACATCACCACGGTTACCACAATATTGTTCATGACCGGTGCCAACGACGGCATGAGATAGGTTCGCTCGGCGTTTAAGATGCCCGTAATAACCGCGCCAACGCCATAGAACAAGATTTGGATAGCGAAGATACGGAAGAAGAAAATTGCGAGGGCCTTCGAGTCACCCTGCCCGACGGTAAAAGTCTGCGTTTCGATGACCAGCGGAGAGAACACCGAACATGCGAGCGCTAGAATGCCCAAAAGCACAATGGTAAGAGTCAGGATATTCGAGGCAAACTTATAGGCTTCCCCATTGCCTTTCTTTTCTTTCTGCAGCAGATACAAAGGCAAAAAAGCTGTGGCAAGAAGGCCCGAAGCTGCCAGTTCGTAAATCATGGAAGGCATATTGTATGCAATTTGATACGCCGAGGTGAGCAATGTGTTGCCCAGGGCAAACGCCATCGCCCATGTACGCAAAAGCCCCGTTACGCGGGAGCCAAGCGTGCACAGGGTAATGAGCCCCGTATTTTTAAGTATGCTGTCTTTAGAGTCGTTGGCCATTGGTCCTCAAGGTTGTCTATAATTGTTCAGATTCCAGGGAACCATACTAAGGAATAATCTATGCGCATTCTTATTGTTCGCAATAATTACAACCCCAAGGCGCTCGAGTCAGCGCTGCTCCTCGAGGTATACCTGGCATCCCAGGGCGTCGAGTTCACTGCATTCGACACGGACGACCTCCGCGCCTCATCCGGGTTTTTCCAACGCAAAATCGAAAATATCGACGACTTCGATCTTGCCGTAGTGCTGGGCGGCGACGGCACCATTTTGCGCACCGCCGCTCAAATCAAATACCGCCGTATCCCCATTCTGGGCGTTAATTTCGGCCACTTGGGATTCATGGCCAACTCCAACGAAGACGGCATCATTCCGGTGGTTGCAGCAGCGCTCGCCGGCGAGCTGACCACCGAATACCGCACGAATCTGCGCATCGACGTTTTCTGCGAAGGCGATGAAGGGGCCAATGGCGGCCCCGATGCCCCTATGAAGGGTTCGCAGCAGTTTTTCGGCCTGAATGAACTCACCCTTGCCCGTGGCGCCCAGGGCCGCGTCATCGACTGTGCCTATACGGTCGCAGGAGAAAAAGTTGCCGATGTCAAGGGAGACGGCCTTATCGTCGCCACCGCAACCGGATCTACCGCTTACGCCCTTTCCGCAGGCGGTCCGCTGGTTGCCCCTGGATACAGCGGCCTGGTGGTAGTGCCCATCGCACCCCATTCCCTGCACTCTCGAGCGCTGGTTACCGGCCCTTCCGATATCGTTGAAATCGCAATGGACCCTTCAAGCGCAAACCGCGAGGCAACCATGTTCATCGATGGCGAGCTCATCCCCATCGATCGCCCCATCCGCCGCGTTATCGTCCAGTCGGGCGAAGAACCAACCGTGCTGCTGCGCTATAAGGCCGAATCGTTCTACGGTCGCACTTCGCGCGTGTTCTTCTCGTAATCGAGCTCATAGCCGAAACCGTTTGCCCGATCCAAGGCAAACTGCACTTCGTCTCACCATGCCCCGCTTTTGGCAGCTGCCCCTCCCTCATGGTCGGGATCAGCCCAAAAGTGGGGCATTTTCGCTGCATGCCAATCCGGGCACCCCAAGGCACAACCCGCAGACCAAATGAAGCGCAAACCAGCCACACCCGCTCGTTCGAGCCTACGCGTCAAAAACGAACCGTTTGGAAACCGTAGAGAAACGGACTCGAAATACCTCCTTCTTACAATCGTCAGCGGAAGCATGCGTTAATCGAAGGGGGCTCACCATGGAAAAGAACAATGAACCTAGCGAGCCTGCTGCGGAAAGGCGAGAGCAGGAACTCACCCGCGAGATACGCGTGAAGGATGCCCTTATCCACGAAGTACACCATCGGGTAAAGAACAATCTACAAACCGTCGAATCGCTGATGCGCTTGCACATCCGCCGCTGCCCCTCCGAAGAGGCAAGGGGCGTCTTGGTTGAAGCGGCGGGGCGCCTTCGTTCCATGGCGATAGCGCACGAAATGCTTTCCGAAGCCACCAAAGAGCAGGTGGACGCCATCGAGCTTGCCAGGCGCGTATCGCAGCAGGTCAAAACCAGTATGCGCGGCGACTCAGACCAGTTCTGCATCACGGTAACCGGCACCCCACGCTTCATCCCCGGATCCGTTTCCATAAGCTTGGCGCTCGTCATCGCCGAAATCACCTGCAATTCCTTCGAACATGGATTCGCTGAAGAAACGCAGGGGAACGTGAACATCAGTCTCGAGCAAACCGAAAAGGGATTGCGCGTGGCCATTGGCGATGACGGATGTGGATTACCGAACGGATTCACCATCCATGGACAAACCAGCATGGGGCTGACCCTTATGCGCACTCTTGTCGAAGACGACCTTCGAAGCGAGCTCGAAGAAGTTGCAACGCCCATTGGAGCATGCTTCACATTCGAAATCCCCAACTCCATCCTTAACGAGCAACCCCAAACACCAAAAGAGGACCAATGAAGCTCCTAATAGCAGAAGACGAAGCGATCATCCGCATGGACTTGAAGGAAACCCTGCAAGATCTGGGCTACGAGGTTGTCGCAGAGGCACGCAGCGGACGCGAAGCGGTCCAAAAGGCATTCGCCTTTGCGCCCGATTGTGCACTCATGGATGCGCACATGGATGGCGATGACGGATTTGCAGCGGCGCAGGAGATCGCGCAAGCGCAGTTGTGTCCCGTCGTGATGGTTACCGCCTACGCGCAGGCAGACAAGGTCAAGGAAGCATCGAAAATGGGCGTGTTTGGCTATGTAACGAAACCTTTCGCTGAAAAGGACCTTGTTGCGGCAATCGAGGTTGCCACCAGCCGATTCAAGCAAGAAGAGCAGCTGCAGGGCGAGCTCGATCGATTAAAGGCGCGTATGGAATCGCGACGTCTCGTCGATAAGGCAAAATGCCTGCTCATTGAAGCAGGAGCAACGGAAGAAGAGGCCTTCAGCCGCATGCGGAAGATCTCCATGAACACGCGCAAGCCCCTATCGGAAGTCGCCGAAGCAATTATCCTGGGATACGAAGCAAGCCATTAACCGCCCTTCATAAGAAGGCGCGCACCTTCCTACGCCTAGCGAATTCCACGCACCCTGCGCGCGCAGGCGCAACCAACCGCTTTTGTCCGCACCTATCGCCCGATCGCGAAACCGCCGAAACCAGTGCACCAACCCAAGTTCAACTTACAACCCCTCCCCAACGCAAAGCGGC
>URJE01000036.1 GCA_900547965.1 uncultured Eggerthella sp.
GTGCTGAGATAGTGGCTCTTGAGGCACATGCCCTCCCTATAAAAACAGACAGGTAAACACTGTGGAACCCCGCCGAACGGCAGGGTTCCATTTTTTCGTAATTATAAGCGATGGCGATATGCTCTAACGCAGCCAGATCACGTCTCAAACCGAAATCTCATTTATTAGATTTCGATCGCTCCGCTCTCGTCGAAATGACGCCCCTGCTGAGCCTTTTTTGCAGCGCGCATCAGGAATTCCTGGTTGTCGTTGGTCTGCTTAAGCGACTTGATAAGCGAATCCATGGCCCGCTCGACGTTGTTGCGATTGGCAAGCACGCGACGCACTGCCCAGATGAGCGGTGCCTCCTGAGGATCAAGCAGCAAATCTTCTCGACGGGTGCCAGATGCAACCGGATCGATTGCGGGGAAGATGCGATGCTCCGCCAAAGAGCGATCGAGTTTCACTTCCATGTTGCCGGTACCCTTGAATTCCTCAAAGATAACCTCATCCATCTTCGAGCCCGTCTCGATAAGAGCTGACGCCAGAATGGTAAGGCTTCCGCCACCCTCGATATTGCGGGCGGCGCCCAAGAATTTCTTAGGCGGATACAGCGCTGTCGAGTCTACGCCGCCAGAAAGGATGCGGCCCGATGCAGGTTGCGCCAAGTTGTAGGCACGCGCCAAACGCGTAAGCGAATCGAGCAGAATAACAACGTCCTGTCCGTTTTCCACCAAGCGTTTCGCCCTTTCGATAACCATTTCGGAAACCGCAACATGGTTTTCACAAGGCATATCGAAGGTAGAGGAAATCACCTCGCCATGAATGGATCGCTCCATGTCGGTAACTTCTTCGGGGCGCTCGTCAACCAGAAGGCACATCAGATGCACTTCAGGGTTGTTCGACGTAATGGATGCTGCAATATCTTTCAAGATCGTCGTTTTGCCCGCCTTGGGGGGCGAAACAATGAGACCGCGCTGACCCTTGCCGATAGGTGCGCACAGATCGATAACTCGAGAAGTGATAGAGGATCGTCCATGCTCAAGCACCAGACGCTCATCGGGGAACACTGGCGTCAAATCAGCAAAACGAATACGCTTGCCAACTTCGTCTAGCGGGACGCCGTTCACGGTATCGATGCGCTGAAGGGCGGCAAACTTTTCCTTTGGACGCGCTGGACGCGTTTGACCGGTAAGAAAATCGCCCTTGCGAAGATGATTGCGGCGAATGGTGGAAGTGCCCACGTATACGTCTTTTTCACCAGGAAGATATCCGCTCGTGCGCAAGAATCCATAGCCATCGGCGAGCACATCAAGGATACCGCTGACCTCTTCAAAGCCTTCGGCCTTCATGCTGGCAGCAAACACCGCTTCGATAAGCTCTGCCTTCTTAAGGCCCTTGAAGTCGATCTCCAGTTCCTGGGCTTTTTCACGAAGCTCAACGACCTTAAGTTTCGCAAGATCTTCCTTGGAAACCTGAGGGGCAACTGGCTCACGACGGTTTTGCTGATGCTGGCGACGGCTGTTGTGGTAACGGTCGTTCTTCTGGCGGTCGCCACGATCGCCCTTCTGACGATCGCTGCCCCTCTGCTGACGGAGTTTGCGCTGGCGACGGCTCTTGTGGTCGTCGCGCTCTTCGCGTTCGTTGGAACCCTTTTCCTCGGTAGCATCAGAGGCATCCGAAGGTTCAGAAGGCTCTTGCTTTTCCGCCGCTTCAGAAGAGGCCACTTCCTGCTTTGAGGAATTCTTTTGCTTCGATGGGGTTTCCCGATCAACGGAAGAAGCCTGATCGGAATCCGCTTCCTGTTTAGGCACGGCTTCTTTCTTGGGGGCTGCCTCCGCATTATCACCCTGAGGTGCTTCTTCGGCCTTGGCCTTCGACCTGGTTCGGGTGCGGGTTCGCTTTGGCTTGGGCTCGCCCTCGGAGGAAGCGTCGCCCTGCTGCGAGTCGGAAGACTCAGCTTGAGGCTCTTCCTTCTTTTCTGCAGCCTTGGACTTTGCGGGCTTCGCCGTCTTAGGCTTCTGCTCGGCTTCGGCATCGGCAGGAACTTCTTCGACTTTCTTCCTGCTTGTCCTGCGACGCCTGGGCTTTTCTTCCAAGGAAGCAGCCTCAGCTGCCGCGGGTTTCGCCTCAGCAGAATCGGAGGGCGCAGCCGCTGCGGCCGCTCCCTCCTGCTTGTCGGAGGCCTTCGCCGTACGACGACGCGTGGTACGTGCCGGCTTCTTTTCCTCGGGCGCAGACTCTTCGACTACTTCTGCATCACTCATGCGTTCTGGACTTTCTCCCAGTCCTTGAGGAATGCCTCAAGGCCACGATCGGTCAACGGATGCTGAACCATCTTCTTCAGCACGCCGAAGGGAACCGTTGCGATATCGGCGCCCATCAGCGCTGCCTGGGTAACATGGTTTGCGCTGCGGATAGAAGCGGCAATGACTTCAACCTGCTCGCCGTTTACGGTATTGGAAGTGAAGTCGTAGTTGTTCAGCGCGGTTACGATGTTGGCAACCTGATCAAGGCCGTCTTCCGAAATATCGTCAAAGCGACCGATGAAGGGGCTGATGTAGCGAGCGCCAGCGCGTGCGGCCAGAATGGCCTGAGGAACGCTGAAGCACAGCGTCATGTTCACCGGAATGCCCTCGGCTGCAAGCGCATGCGTTGCGGCAAGGCCTTCCACCATGGTGGGGATCTTCACAACAACGTTAGGAGCGATAGCGGCAAGCTCGCGACCATCGGTGATGAGCTCTTCACGCGTCATAGCAACGGATTCTGCGGAAACGGGGCAATCAGGGCCAACGATGTCGCAGATGCGCTTGATGTGGTTGTGGAAGTCATCAAGCTTACCGCCGATGCGAGAATACAAAGACGGATTGGTGGTTACGCCAGCCAACGCACCCCAGCTTGCTGCCTCTTCGATCTCATCGAGATCGGCAGTGTCCAGAAAGAATTTCACTGGATCCTCCTTAAAAGAAATGAATAACCGTGCAGGCACACTTTGCCCGTAAAAGGCCACCTGCAAATATGCTGTTAAGGGGAATTAATAAGACCCGTTCATGGTAAACAATCGTTTTACACAACGCAAGAACGGAAAAATGCGATCTCTTCCGCATAGCCTGGCAGCTCGTTCGGCGTTTCCAGAATACAGGGCAATCCCAGCAGTCGAGGATGCATCACTACAGCAGCCAGCGCTTCTTTGCCAATGCGGCCTTCGCCGATGCGCGCATGGCGATCTTTATGGGCACCGCATTCGTTGAGGGAATCGTTAATGTGCAAGGCACGCAGCCTATCCAACCCGATCACGCGGTCGAATTCCTCGAGCACGCCATCCAGATCATTCGCAATGTCATATCCCGCATCCCATACATGGCAGGTATCGAGGCAAACACCCAAATGGCTATTAAGCTCAACGCGGTCGATGATGGCCGCCAGTTCTTCGAAGGTACGGCCTACCTCGCTTCCCTTTCCTGCCATGGTTTCCAACAAAAGCGTGGTGGTTTGCTCGGGTGCCAACACGGTATTCAGGACCTCGGCAATAAGCTCGATACCCGCATCCGCACCCTGCCCCACGTGTGAACCAGGGTGAATGTTGAATAGCTGCCCCGGAGTGCGCTCCATTCGCGCCAAATCTTCGGCAAGCGCCTGGAATGCAAAACTGCGCACCTGCTCTTTTGCCGCGCACGGGTTCACCGTATACGAACCATGTGCCACGATGCGCCCGATACCTGCCAGCGCCGCCTCTTCCGCGAATGCCCTCACATCAGCGTCATCAATCGCCTTTGCCTTGCCGCCACGCGGATTTCGCGTGAAGAACGCAAACGTGTTTGCATCGATGAAAGCTGCCGTTTTCGCCATTGCGGCATACCCTTTGGCCGAAGAAAGGTGGCAACCGATAACGAGCATGCGCCCATCTGTCGGCGGCTGCAATACGGCTTGATATTCGGACATTCATTCTCCTTTGTCTTTGCCTTGCATATGGCGGGATGAATCGGGAGCCGGCTACTCCTGCTCGCTGAGCAGTTCGGCGGCGTGGGCAAGAGACGTTTCGCTTACCTCGCCGGCAAGCATGCGGGCGATTTCTGCCGTTCGGCTTTCGCCCGAAACAGGGGTCAAGCAGGTTTGCGGCAGCGCATCGTCGGACTTCGTTACCAGATAATGGGTATCGCCACACACGGCAACCTGGGGAAGGTGCGTTACCACAATGACCTGATGGGTTTTAGCCAGATCGCGAAGAACGGCGCCAAGCGCACGAGCGGTACCGCCGCCCACGCCAGCATCGATCTCGTCGAACACCAACGTATCCACCTGATCGCACTCCCCTAACGCAACCTTCAGAGCAAGCATCACGCGACTCATTTCACCGCCCGAGGCAATTTTTCCAAGCCGCTGAGCGCTCAGGCCCTCACCGGCAGCAAAAAGAAACTCGAAAGACTGCGAACCCCATGTGTCCCATTGCCCGCGTGGCAGATCCGAGATGCTTGCCTCGAGACGCGCTCCCTTCATTTCCAGACGAGCCATCTGGGCTTGAACGGCATCGATAAAGAGGGGAACAACCTTGCCGCGGGCTTTGGCCAGGGCGCATGCCGCGTCGACGAGCGCCGCTTCCGCCGCATCTCGCCTTTCAGCAGCCCGGGAAATCAGCTCATCGCGCCCATTGTATTCGCGGATTTTCTCCTCAGCTTCAGCGCGGTGTGCCAACACGTCTTCCATGCGCGGGCCAAAACCTCGCATAAGGCCCTGCAGCTCGGCGATGCGGTCCTGTGCTGCCTCCAGCTCTTCCTGGGGAAAATCGACGTTATCTTTGTACGTCGCCAAATCGCGGCCCACATCCTCCAGCGAGAAGAACGCTTCACGCACGAGCTCCAGCACTGATTCAATAGATGAATCCACCGCTGCAATTCGCTCGAGAGAACCCAATGCCGACTCGAGCGATTCCACCGCACCGCCCGGCCCCGTAAGGCTGCGCTGCGCAGACATGGCTTCATGGACCAGCATTTCGGCATTTTCCAAGCAGGGCATACGCTCAACAAGTTCTTCGTACTCACCTTCCTGGGGGTCCGCCTTGCCAATCTGCTCCAAGGCGAAGCGCGCCCTGTCGAGCTCGACAGCATCGGCTGATTCCAGGTCTTGCAAACGAACCAGCTCGGCAGATGCATCGTTTGCCTCGGACAGGCATGCTCGATACGCCTTCAAGGGTGCACTGATTTCATCTTTGCCCCATTCGTCGAGCAAAGCACGCTGATAAGCTGGCGAAAGCAAGCGCTGGTGCTCGTGCTGCCCGCAAAGGTCGACCGTCTGCCCCAAGCCACCAGCGAGCTCCTTCACTGAAGCAAGCGAACCGTCAATGGATACGCGACTGCGCCCTTGCGCGCCGATGCGACGCGCGGCTACCACGCCGTCTTCTCCGCATCCTTCACCAAGAAAACGACCTTCTACCTGGAGTTCTTCGCAGCCCTCGCGCACAAACGACGCACCGGCACGTTCGCCAACCAGAATTTTCAGCGCATTCAACAGAGCGGTTTTTCCCGTGCCTGTTTCGCCTGTCACCACAGTAAAGGCAGGGCTTGGCGTAAACGTTGCCTCGTGGATCAACGCCACATCGCGAATATGCACTTCATCAATCATGGCAACCCCTTTTAGGTGCTCGACGCACCGTATTCGTATCTTTCACCGTTTGATTTTACGCTACCGAATTCGAAAGACATGCGAAAGCAATCGCAACAAACCACCACGCCGCACAGGCTATTGCCTCAAGACATATCTCCAGTATGGACGCACGAATCGCCACCGAAGCCGTATACTGAAACATACTCGTAACGAAAGCTGGAATCATGTCTCTCAATGATGCACCACATATCGAAGCCTACGGAACGCTTTCCCAGCTTCCCGCATCGGTGTGCGCCGTCATCGACGCTTTGGAGAAGCGCGGTTTTGAGGCATGGATTGTCGGCGGCTTCGTGCGCGACGCGCTTCGCGGCGTTGCGCCCCACGATGCCGACATTGCCACCAACGCCCACTGGGAGCAAACGCGCGAAGCGTGCTTGGCAAGTGGCATGGCAGTGCATGAAACAGGAACGAAGCACGGTACGGTAACCGTTGTTTATCGAAATGAACCCATCGAGGTTACCACCTTCCGCACCGAAGGCGCCTATACCGACCACCGCCACCCCGATAGCGTGCTGTTCGTCGACACCATCGAGCAGGATTTGGCGCGACGCGATTTCACCATCAATGCAATGGCGTTCCACCCAGTCCGCGGCCTTGTGGATCCCTTTGACGGACAGAACGACTTGGCTAACAAAGTTATCCGCTGCGTCAACGACCCCAATGTCCGCCTGCAAGAAGATGCCCTGCGCGTTCTTCGCGCTATGCGTTTCGCCTCGCAACTTGGATTCTGGATCGATCCCGATACCGAATCCGCCATACGCAGATACGCACCCACCCTTACCGGTGTTGCGGGAGAACGCCTAAGGCAAGAGCTTGAAAAGCTCCTCTGCGGAAGCCATGTGCGCCAAACCTTGCTGCGGTTTCCTCGTGAGCTTGCCTATATCGTTCCCTGCATTGAGGCCATGGACGGCTTCGACCAGCACAACCCTTGGCATATCTACGATGTATGGGAGCACACCGCTGCGGTAGTCGAAAACACCCCCGCCTACCCCTTGGTGCGTTGGGCGGCGTTGTTCCACGATGCAGGCAAACCCGACACATTCCTTATTGGAGCAGACAACTTGGGCCACATGCCCAACCATCCCATAGCAAGCGTTCACCACATGCGCGAAAGCGCAAAAACGCTGCATTTCAGCAAGAAGATGAAGCATGATCTCGACTTGATCATCCGCTACCACGGCGACAGACCAGAGCCTACAGCAAAAAGCGTGCGCAAGCTTTATGCCCTGGTAGAACACGACGAGAGGTTATTCCACGCAATCTGCGACTTGATGCGAGGCGACGCAAGAGGGAAATCGACCCGTGCAACCAAATGGATCCAGAAGATCGACGCAGCCGAAAGCTTATTCGACAAGATGCTCGCGCAGGGCGAGGTACTATCGCCTGCCGACCTGCCAATCAACGGCATCGATCTTATCGCTCTCGGCGTACCTCAAGGACCGCATGTTGGGCTTGTGCTGAACGAGCTATTCAGCGCCGTAGCCAACGAAGAGGTTGCCCCTAAGCGCGAAGCTCTTCTGGCGTTGGCGAAAAGGTTTATGCAATCCTAAACCGCCTTGCTAGCGCAGCGCGAATAGGTGATTCACAGGACCGCTGCCTTTTCCTAATCCGGGATTCGCTTGGATTGCCTCAGTGAGGTAGCGCTTCGCGAAGGCAACAGCATGCTTCAGAGTTTCGCCTTTCGCCAAATACGAGGCAATAGCAGAAGAAAGCGTGCAGCCAGTACCATGCGTGTTCTTCGTTTCCACGCGCTGAGCGGAAAGCCATGTCACCGCACCGTTTGCTTCCAGCAGCACATCGTCGGCTTCTTCGGGCAAATGACCACCTTTCACCAGAACAGCCTGCGCTCCTTTCGACTGAATAACCTTCGCCGCAGCCAGCATATCCTCTTTTGTTTCGATGGGCATACCTGAAAGCACTTCGGCTTCGGGGATGTTTGGCGTTACCACGGAAGCCTGCGGAAGCAAGTCAAAAAGCGCTTGCACTGCGGGTGCCTCCGAAAGAGCAGCCCCGCTTGTGGCAACCATGACCGGGTCGAGCACAACATTCTGAGCGTCAAAACGCTGCAGGCCCTGCCCCACCGCATGCACCACTTCCGCCGTAGGAAGCATGCCGATCTTAACCGCATTGGGGTAGATATCGGAAAACACGCTTTCCATCTGCAGAAATACAAAATCAGGATCTGTCGCTACCACTCCTTGAACACCCATGGTGTTCTGCGCAGTTAGCGCCGTGACAACCGATTCCGCATAGACCCCCAAAGCGCTCATGGTTTTGATATCCGCCTGAATGCCGGCTCCGCCACTTGAATCGGAGCCGGCAATGGTAAGCGCTGCTTTCATATTCTCTCCTCGCTCAAAGCAAACTAGCGGCTCGGGTATAGAAAGGGAGCTTGAGCCACCTCAACACTCGAACACCTACCGCTCGCATCACAGGTAAAAGCGGCCGCCCAAATGGACAGCCGCTTCATAATTGCTATTTGTCGGACATTTCCTCGCCAAGGTCGATGGTAAGGCCGTCCATGATGGTATTAACCGTACGAACCGCGCACATCTTGCCGCACATGGTACAGGTGCCCTCCGTCGAAGGAGGGGCGCTTTCGAAGTACTTGCGGGGCTTCACCGGATCGATGGCAAGGCTGAACATCTCTTCCCAGTCCATACGGCGACGGGCGTCGCTCATGCGATTGTCGACATCGCGCGCATGAGGAATACCCTTAGCGATATCGGCAGCATGAGCTGCGATTTTTGTTGCAACAAGGCCCTCACGCACATCATCAGCATCGGGCAAGCGCAGATGCTCGGCGGGCGTTACATAGCATAGGAAGTCGGCACCGCACGATGCGGCAACCGCACCGCCGATAGCAGATGTGATGTGGTCGTAACCGGGAGCGATATCGGTAACCAGCGGGCCAAGAACGTAGAACGGGGCGTTGTGGCACAAGCGCTTCTGAATCTTCATATTGGCAGGAATCTCGTCCAATGCCATATGGCCAGGGCCCTCAACCATAACCTGAACGCCTGCATCCCATGCACGCTTGGTGAGCTTGCCGATCTCGATAAGCTCAGAAATCTGCCCAGCATCAGTAGCGTCGTAGTTGCAGCCGGGACGCATAGCGTCGCCGATGCTGATGGTCACATCGTGCTCATGCAAGATTTCCAGCACTTCATCGTAGTATTCGTAGAAAGGATTTTCGTTGCCCGTGGCTTCCATCCAGGCGAAAATCAGCGAACCGCCACGACTAACAATATTCATCAGGCGACCGGTTTCCTTGAAGTTGTCAATGGTGCGACGATTCATGCCAGCATGAATGGTTACGAAGTCCACACCGTCTTCAGCGTGGGCGCGTACAACGTCCAAGAAGTCCTGAGCCGTAATACCAATAAGAGGTTTTTCCAGGTAGCCGATGGCATCGTACATAGGCACCGTGCCGATCATGGCAGGGCTCATATCGATAAGCTGCTTACGAAAATCGTGCGTTTTTCCGTGGTTGGAAAGGTCCATGATGCCTTCCGCGCCCAGCTCGATAGCGGTGCGCACCTTCTCGAGTTCCATTTCGGCGTTCATTAGGTCGCCGGAAATGCCCAGGTTAACGTTTACCTTGGTACGCATGCCTTCGCCTACACCCTCGGGGCTTAGGCTGGCGTGGTGGATGTTGGCGGGAATGGCAATGCAGCCCTTCGCAACGCCCGCACGAATCTCCTCAGGCGTTTTATGCTCCTTGGCGGCAACTGCTTCCATTTGAGGCGTGATTTTGCCCGCACGGGCATAATCGATTTGAGTAATGAGACGATCTTGCGTCATCACAGCTCCCTTCGTTGGCATTATCCATACAGGTTCTATGGGTCGGGGCCTTGCCCCCTCTCAGCCGAACAGCCGCGCATCGCAGGCGGTTAGCTCCCCTGTTATGTGGTTACGTTATTGTACTCGCATATAGGTATACGCCGCGCGTGGGAATCCCAAAAGGGGGAAGATAACCAACAACGAGCCTTCTTCCAGGCTGATGCTGGCAGGCTTGCCAACAAGCTCGTTCGAAATGCCCCACAGCGCTCGGTTCGTGCAGGTTGCGCCGTCGAGCTCCCATTCCAAGCCAACTTCCGCAACGCCACACGCAACATCGCTATGCGAGATCACCGAGCACGTTCCCCACGCGCCTTCCGCAAGCGAAAGAGAGCAAAACGGGCCTGGTGCAACCAGTGGAGCAATTACCGTTTCTTCGCCAATGCCCCATACGCAGGTACCCCGCGACGCCGCCTGAATAAGCAACTGCAAGTTGCCTAAGGAATGGTCGAGCCTGCCTGTAAACGCATCGCAGATGACCAGCTCTTCAAAGCCCTGCTGCTCGGCATAGCCGATGGCCAAATCCATATCGGTGAAATCTTTATGCGCATCGTACTCGAACACGCACGGGTGCTGCGGCACCGCGCCAAGTGAATCGAAATCGCCGAACACCGCATCAGGCACAATGCCACGCTCTTGCAACGCCGCGAACCCGCCATCGACCGCATACACTGCATCGAATTCCTGCGTTTGCAGGATGTAGTCAAGCTCTTTATGGGCCGAAGGTGCAGCGCCAACAAGCAAGCAGCGTTTCATATGAAAGTCCTTTCAGGGCGAAAGAGTACGAGAATCATCCCTAACCATGAAACCAGAAAACAAAAGCAGAAGTCAGAGATCGAGGAAACATCATAGAAGAATTTCTTGAAACTCTCAGGTCCATACCAGTCAGCAAAGGCAAGCCAGGTGCCTTAGATTTCCGTCGGCAAACATGCCAGTGGCATGTTTGGTCCCAAACTAGGCATCCGAGCGGATGCATTCTGCTCAGCTTGCCTGAGCAGAATTCCAGACGGACTTCGCCCGTCAAGCACGCTCGCAGGGGAAAGATAAGGTGCCCGGCTTGGCAGCAGCGTCAATTCAATACATTATTCGTGGAACAAGGTATAATACAACTTCGAGTGAGCCGGGCAATCGCGTGCGCAAGCATGAGGAAAGTCCGGGCTCCCAAGGGCAAGATGCCAGCTAACGGCTGGGCGGGGCGACCCGACGGACAGTGCCACAGAAAAGAAGACTCCCCTGCATGCAGGAGAAAAGCTGAAACGGTGCGGTAAAAGCGCACCAGTGCGTTGGCAACAACGTAGCTTGGTAAACCCCATCTGGAGCAAGCGCAAATAGGAATGCCATACGGCCGCCCTTCCGTGCATTCGGGTTGCGTGCTTGAGCTTTGCGGCGACGCAAAGTCGAGATAAATGGTTGCCGATTACAGAACCCGGCTTATAGGCTCACTCGCATTTCAATGCCGTCCCTTTGGGCGGCATTTTTTAACCATATCGGCATCAACCTATATCTCGGATTGAGAATCAATCAAACGACGATAGTACAAACAGCTCTCGTATAAGTCGTGATGCATTCCCTGCCCCTCAATTTTTCCCTCATTAAGAACGACGATCCAATCGGCGCTTAAAATGGAGGACAACCTATGAGCCGCATAGACGATCGTCCGTCCATCAAAAAGGCTTCTCAAGAGACAATCTACTTCGCGCTCGGAAATTCCATCAAGACTCGAAGTTGGCTCGTCGAGAATGAGCACTTTAGGATTACGGATAATAGTTCTAGCCAATGCGATACGCTGTCTTTGCCCTCCCGACAAGGCCAGACCCCGCTCGCCAACGTCCCTATCCAAAGGAATATCACCTAATCCAACAGAATCAAGGGCATTCTCCATGTCAAAGCGAGAAGCTGAGAGTTTTGCAAGCCTTAAATTATCCTCGACGGTACCGCTAATCAAACTAGCGGACTGGTCTATAAAGCCAATTGAATCCCGATATTCCTCAAGGGGGATATCGGACAACTCAATACCATCAAGGAGTATTTTCCCTTTTGAGGGAGAGAAAAAACGTTCCATCAAACCCAAGCACGTTGACTTCCCCCCACCCGAAGCTCCAACTAACGCAGTTACTTTCCCAGGAGGAATGCTGAACGAGGCATCGTTCAAAGAGTCATTCGAGGACGATGGGTAGCAAAATGAAACACGATAAAAAGTAAAAGATGGACAAGGAGAAATGCCTCCCTCTTTGTGGCAAGAAGAAGGAAGACTCCTAGGATGAACTAGGGTTTCAAAGTCTCTAATTCTCTCGTCGCCTACAGCAGCTTCGCGCGCATATGAAATAAAACCAACAAATTGGCTTACCGAAGAAGAAAAGTAAGAGAAGTACATCAAGAAAACTACAAGATCGGAAAAAGCCATTGCGCCCGCAGCAACCTGCCAGGATGCAAACAAAATCGTTCCAATATTCGCAAGCTGCATCAAGACAGACGATATCGGAGAAAGAAAACCGGCAAGCAGAGACAATTTAAAGCCAGCTTTTGCAGCAGCCTCTATTTCGACTCCGAGAGATTTTTCCGCCGAGCTCCATGCGTTATAAGATCGCAAAACCCGATTCGTGAGAGCGAATTCCTGGGTTTTTACTGTAATACGCAAAAGAAGCTCCTGAACCTCTTTCCTGTAGCCCGACATCGGGCGCGATGCAACGACCGAAAAAAGCAAGGATAGCAATCCAAACCCCAAACCGATAACAAACGTCATGGGGGAAATGAGAACCAGGGCAACAAATGATCCGAAAAACACGAACAAGGACTGAACAAGAGAAACAAGCTGCCCAGGGAGTCTCTTGACCAATTCAACATCACTTACAATGCGCTGAGAATACCAACCTGAAGGTCGAGCTTCCTGGCTCAAAACCGACAAAGCAAAGAACGAACGGGATAGACGGCCTCTTATTCGCTTAGCTAGTCCCTCGCCTATCTTGGCAATCAGAACCTGCTGGCCCATAGTCAATAGGGCGCTTGCAGCAAGAAGGATCAGCAGGATTATCAAGGGGTCGAAAGCATTTGCCCCTTCCTGTGCAGCCTGAATCAAAGCTCCACCATATTGGGGCTGAGCCAGCAAAATTATCTGCCCGAGTAGCCCCAGAACCAAGCAAGCGACAAACACCCACCCCAAAGAAGGGACATGCCTCTTTAATAAAACGATTATTGTTCGCATGGAATCGGACTCCCTCTATCGGAGAAAAAGACGACAAAGCAACCTCCCTTTTCTATTCCACGGCCTTACGAGCTAAAAGAACTTTTCCAGCGTTTACGCTTGGCAGCACCATCAGCATGGGAGATAGAACGACCGCAAAAGAAGGCGCGAAAATCAGCAGCGAGGAAACTAAGCAGGCAGATAAGGGGAGGCTAACCGAACAAACGGCAGAAGCAATAGCCCCAGAAGATAATGCGCACGCCATGCCAACGATGAGCGCATTAAACGCATGGATGAACGACTCACATATCATCATTTCGAAGATCGATCTATGACTCGATCCACACGAAATGAACGTCCTTCCTTCAAGAACCCTGTCGTTTGCCGTCATTGCAACAACAGCCACAGCTCCAGCAACGCAAACTAAAATAGGGGCACCGAGAAAGGACAGCAGCTGTTCAGTGCTTATCCCGCTTGCTTCGATTCCCTGACCCCTCAGATAGACAACCAGAGCATCAACAACAGCAATGAGCCCCGCAACCAGCGAAATGCCTATTGCAATAGGCATTTGCATCGCCACAGATTCATCGGAATAGAAAAGTACCTTGCTCTGGGCAACCAGCCAGACCGGAGAGCCCCTCCAAGGAGCAACAGCCGTCCACGTTTTCACCACCCAAGGGAGCAACGGCCTCAAAACGACAGAGCATAACAAAGCAACAACAAAGGGGAGGAATACAAGACAACTGATTCGAGCCAGCGGGTCTGATTCGACGGAAATTGCAATCAACGAAAAAAGGCCAACAACTAACAAGGCACAGACAACGATGCGGAAGGCGCCGATTTTCTTTCTATATGGCAATTGACCGCCCAGGGTTAAAAGAGGGGAAACATTCAGGGAAGAATGCACACTGCTCAACCCACCAAGAACAAACGCAAGGAGCTCAACGCAAGCGACCAAGGCGACAACCGGAAAATCAAGACAAGCCCCCAAACAAACAAAGACATCAAAGCAAGGAATCGCAAAGCCGAAAGCAATGAAACCCAACATCAAGCCAAGAAACGAAGCAATTGCTATCTGAACAAAAAAGCAAAGTCCTACATATCTCCTGCGCATGCCTAGCAACCGCCACACAGAGTAAGATGGCTCTTTTTTCTTTGCAACAAGTCGCGCCACAGAGGCAGATACGGGAATGGAAGCAATCCATGTCAGAAACAGTGTTGCGGTTCCCGCATTGAGCAGCTGCCTCGAAGCCGCCCCCTCTAGCCCATAAGACGAAGATATGAGCAAGGCGGACCAACCGCTAGCAACGCCACAAAAGAAGGCGACCAGAATAATACCCACCCAATCAAGCCATCTATTCCTTAAGTCAGAAATGAACAAACGCCACATGGTTACCCCTCCAGCAAAAGGGCTATTTCATGCGGGGCGGGATGGTTGAGCTCCGCAGCAACCATCCCATCTTTCAGAATCACAACACGATCGGAATAAGAAGCTGCCGTCAGATCATGGGTTACCATCACAACAGCACGATTACCCTGCTTCGATTCGCGACGCATTATATCCATCACCGCTCGCGTATTATCAACATCAAGAGATCCTGTAGGCTCGTCTGCAAATACTATTGGAGAATCAGTAGCCATGGATCGCGCTATTGCTATACGCTGCCGCTCTCCTCCCGACAATGAATCTGGATAGTCCTTTGCCTTATCGGCGATACCAAGGCCACTAAGCAAAGCTAGCGCATCTTTTTTCGTAGCTTTCTTTCCAGAAAGTCGAGCGGGAATCCAGACGTTATCTACGGCATTCAGCGATGGAATGAGATTTAAATTCTGAAATACGAAACTGACCAAACGCCTTCTGACTTCGTCTCTCTCTATAGTGTTCATTGATGAAATCAAGTTGCCATCAAGGGCAATAGAGCCCGAATCTATCTCTTCGAGGCCCGAAAGGCAGTTCAACAGGGTCGTTTTTCCCGACCCACTTGGGCCGACAATAGAAACGAACTCACCCACGTTAACCGAAAAATCAATCCCATTCAGCACCCTATTCTTCCGAAGCTTTTTTCCTTTGCCGTATACGAAAGACTTTTTTATTCCTCTTGCATCAATCAAGGCTGACATCGAAGAATCACGCCCTTTCTGCAATTGCCGGGCATGCGGAAGCATGCCCGGCACTATCTTTGCTTAGCCGCACCAAAGGCTCACAGAGCTGTTATCGCCATTGCACATAAAGCTAGCCCCAGATGCCCTAGGATCGATCGCATCGCTAGAGGCTTCGAGCGACTGAAGATCCAACATAGAACCCATTTCCTTCACCTCCTTCCTTGATTTGCGCGCATTTTTATATCAATGAAGAGAAACGGGAAACCATCCAAAAGGATGCTCGACCGAAGACAGGAGAAATCCGATCAGCCCAGCGGAACCAGTTGAATAATCAACCGATAAGCAAGAACCACCATTTCCCAAGGCCCAAATTGGCCCCTCGAAATCTTGACCTTGCTCCCGAAAGCAAAACTCCCCTATCACGTTCCTCGCCATTGCCGAAATAGCATCAGCATTTTCCTCCCCATCAATGCAGAGAAGTGCCGCTGCTTTGCCCAATAGCCCATGGAACAAGCCACCGTTCAGGGCAACGTATTCTTTGAGCGAAGAAGAAATAGCTTTAAGCTCATTTGCATATCCATCCGCGTTGCATAAGGCAAGTGAAACCCCAACACCCGCAATACCCTCAGATAAGTACCCAAAATCAATACCCGAATAATCAACTGACAAAGAGCCATCAGGTTTTACATCGAGTCCCGAAAGTTCGTGTTCGAGGCAAATGTTAGCCAAGCGTTTCCACTCAGCCGATTGCTCGACAAAGCACGCAGCCAACTCATGGC
>URJE01000037.1 GCA_900547965.1 uncultured Eggerthella sp.
GTAGCCGTTTGGACCTTTTCAACCGGTCGGGGCGGCCGAAGCCCAGCCCCTTCCTCTTTCAAGGTCCCTGCACTCACCGGGGCACCTCTCGCTGCTTCACTGGCGCATGCCCGGGCTTTTAATAAACGCCCTTGCGGGTGTTTGCAAGAATGGGGACAGGTACAGAATGTGCAGTGCTGCAGATTCTGTACCTGTCCCCATTCTTGCAGCTAGCCCCTGCCGTACGGGCTGGTTGAAAGCCGCTTGGGAGCTTTTTAGTTTCTGTCGGTTACTTTTGCGTCGGACCGGACTATTCGTTCGCTATGCTTTTCGTCAATCGCCAACCATATGCAACGCATTGCGCTTGCCTGGTGTTTTCTCGTAAACGGCGAAAGGGGAAATCAATGACGAAAAGAAGAAAAGCTATAGCAATCGCGCTGCCCGTGTTGGTCCTTGATGATGATATGGGAATTTCATTGTCCAATGGAAGCAAGGGTTCGAATCTTGTTGTTTCAGGCAAAGATGCAACGGGCTATATGCAGACGTGGTTCTATGTTGCAACACATGAAAATTGGGAGGTCTTTAAAGACAACTACGGCATAGACATCAATACTGATTTTGTTGGTGAGGCGATTTACCCGATGGAGATTCTCGATTCACCTAACGTCAACGTGATTTATCGAAAAGGATAGCAATGAGGTTGCGAGCATCGTCCTTAATTCTTTTAGCGATATTGGGTGTCTCGTTGCTATCGGGATGTTCTGCATTTGCGGGAAAACCTACAATTGGAATTATCGAAACCTCAGGAAGTGATGCGACGAGTCAAATCGTTCTGTTCGATAAGGATCTGAACGAGGTCTCTCACTTTTCATTAGCTGAAGCTAGTCTGAATAGCGTTTTCTATGATCCGGTGGTTAACCAAGGCATTCTTTACGCTATCCCTCAAGGGTATGCACAAGAAAAAGAGGCCAGAAAGGTTTTAGGCATCAGCATTCAGGATGGATCCGTAGCTGATTATTCGATCGATCAGCCCGCAATGAATTCCGCTGCGGTGTCTGAGCGCTACATTTTTGTCTGCAATACGCTCAATGGGATTTCGTATATCAGTCGATGTGATAAAAAGTCCAATCAGGTTATTTCAATCGAAGAGGACAATTCATACGTCTCGTACCTACTCGCGAAAGACAATAAGCTCTATTCCTTCTCCTCAAGCTTGGATGGAGGAGAATCGTGGATCGACTGCTATGACTTCGACTTGAATCGAATCTTTAGAATTGAAACTACCGAATATGGATCGGGTGTTTATCGCTCATGTGTTGATGGGGACTCTATTTACTTCGTTTCCCTCGTTTCAGGCGAGGGGGAAAGTTGCAGCGCTGTTTTTGAGCTTAATACGGCAACTGGGGAAATAAAGAAGCTTGATGTTCCCGATGATCCCATCGATGTGGAACTATACGATGGGAAGCTGTACGTGACGCATGGCAACCTGGTTGAGGGGTCCGATTCCTCTGCTGTGACCATCGTGAATCACGAAGGGGAAATGGGTACTTTCCGCTTCAATCATGGTGCAGTGCAGACGGTAGTGAACGAAGATGGCGTTTACGTTCTGGATAGCCGTACCATCTATTGTTATTCCCCGGATGGTTTAAAGCAAGTCGGGGAGGCGAGCATCGATTCTTTCTGGAATCAACACCACTATATTTCGGGTTTGTTTTCCGTTGCTGGCTAAGTCGGTGTCTAGCGAATACGGGATAGGCGTCTCTTGCGACAAAAAACGCCCACCCTGCTGATGCGGGGTGGGCGTTTTGGTTGGTAGGGAAGTGCTTGTTGCTTACTTCAAGTCTTCCAGCTTGCCGTGCTTTTCGTAGCGGGTAAGACGGCTGATTTTGTTGTCGTCGTCTACGAATACCACGTGAGGTGCGTGCTCCGGGTCGGCGAACTCTTCGGGAGTCATCTGGCAGTAGTTCATGATGATTACCTTATCGCCTACAGTAACCAGGTGAGCAGCTGCGCCATTCAGGCAGATTACGCCACTGCCAGGCTCGCCGGCAATAACATAGGTTTCAAGACGATTGCCGTTATTGCAATCTGAGATGGTAACCAGTTCGTATTCCTGGATGCCGGCTGCTTCCATCAGTTCAGAGTCGATGGTGATGGAGCCGATGTAATCAAGTTCCGCCTGGGTGACGGTTGCACGATGAATTTTGCCCTTAAGCACATTCAGCAGCATAAGGTTTGAACCTTCCTTCTTCGCATGATGTTCCACTCGAGGTTTCACTGCGTAGTAGCCATTATGCGCGGTTGCGCATAACCTGCCGTATTCTTGCGCAATATTGTGCTGCGTGCAAGCTTATTCGTCAAAATCGAACAAGTAATTGTCGATAAGGCGAGTTTTTCCGATGTAAACGGCAATAGCGACCAGACCAGATTCGCCGAGCGAATCAACGGGCTGCATGTTGCCCAGGTCAACTACTTCGATGTAATCAATCTGCGCCAAAGGCTCCGCTTCGATGATTTCGCGAACAGCGGTGCGAACGATGTCCGCATTGCGCTCGCCGCCTTCGATAAGATCCTGCGCTGCAAAGATGGAGCGGGAAAGGCACAGTGCCGCCTTGCGTTCTTCTGCGGAAAGGTAGCTGTTGCGTGAGCTCTTTGCCAGGCCGTCTTCTTCGCGAACGATGGGGCAGCCATATACCTTCACGTTCATGTTGAGGTCGGCAACCATGCGCTTGATGATGGCAAGCTGCTGGGCATCTTTCTGGCCGAAGAATGCCTTGTCAGGCTGCACGATGTTGAACAGCTTGTTTACAACCGTGCATACGCCACGGAAATGGCCAGGACGCTTTGCGCCGCACAGGGTATCGGTCAGGGTTTCCATAACTACATAGGTGTTGTAGTTCTTGGGGTACATCTCTTCCGGCTCGGGATGGAACACCACGTTAACACCCTTGGATTCTGCGATAGCTGCATCGCGTTCCAGGTCGCGGGGGTAGTTGTCGTAGTCTTCGTTGGGGCCGAACTGGATGGGATTCACGAAAACGCTGGTAACTACGCGGTCGCATTCCTTCACAGCGCGCTCCATCAGCGACATATGGCCTTCGTGCAATGCGCCCATGGTGGGCGTAAGGCCGATGGTGAGCCCCTCAGCTTTCCATTCGGCAACCTGTGCTTTCATCTCGGCAACAGTGGTGATGATTTTCATTCTGTTCCTTTCGTCGTTCTGCAGAACGACGAAGGATCGCACGAGACGTCCTGATGCTGCGCGGCGCCCCAATAAACACCTTGCCCCTCAATCGTCGCTCACGCGCTAAGCACGCTTCACTCCTTTTTCGGGGCAATCTAGCCTATTGGATGCGCCGCTCGCTGACGTATATGCAATCCCTCGCTTGATTTCCGTTGGTACTAGGATAGCGCTCTTTAAAAGAAAAGGCCGAGTTTGCCCTCAGCCTTTTCTTTTGATTAATAAAGCTTTTCCAGGGCTTCTTCATCGATCTTGAAGGTGTGCTCTTCGGAAGGGAAGGTGCCCGCCTTGACTTCTTCGTCGTACGTCTTGAAGGCGGCGGTCATCTGTGGGCCGATAGTGCCGAAGTGCTTTACGAACTTGGGCTTGAAGTCGCTGAACAGAGCAAGCATATCCTGATACACCAGAACCTGGCCATCGCAACCTGCGCCTGCACCGATGCCGATGGTGGGGATGTCGAGCTTTTCGGAGATGATGGTGGCAAGCTTTGCAGGAACGCATTCCAGAACAACAGCAAATGCGCCTGCCTCCTGAACCGCCAAAGCATCGTCGATCATCTGCTGGGCTGCTTCAGCCGTTTTGCCTTGAACCTTGAAGCCGCCGAAGGCGTTTACGGACTGAGGCGTAAGGCCGATGTGGGCACATACGGGGATGCCCGCCTTAGTGATGGCCTGAATCTGTTCGGCAACGCGTACGCCACCTTCGAGCTTTACAGCGTTGGCGCGGCCTTCCTTCATCAGGCGGCCAGCGTTGATAACAGCCTGCTCAACCGATACCTCATAGCTCATGAACGGCATATCGGCAACAACAAGCGCATTCCTGGCGCCACGGGAAACGGCGGCGGTGTGATGGATCATGTCTTCCATCGTTACCGAAAGCGTGTCTTCGTAGCCGAGCATAACCATGCCCAGGGAATCTCCGACAAGGATCGAATTGATTCCCGCTTCGTCAACCAACTTTGCGGTGGAGTAGTCGTAAGCAGTCAACATAGAGATCTTGGTGCCCTCATTCTTCATCTTCTTGAATGTGGCAACAGTATTCTTCATGTTCCCCTTCTTTCTCTTACGTTGTGCAGCTCCATACTATATATAAGTAACGCGCTGCACCTTGAAGGCGAAGCGCGCGTCGGAGCTGCGTTGTTTCGATGCCTGTATTGTACACGCAGGCTTGTGTTTCGGAATGGTTTCAGGAATGTTTTGCCGTTCGGCATCTATAAGCGGTAAATAGCTCTTCTCGCATCGGATAAAAAAGTCCAGAATTATTTGAAAAATGGAGGGGAACTGCTGAGTGGCTTTACGAAAACCGCATATTTACCAGCGTAAACAGATTGTGAAGAGATAGATACGCCCGGGTGCGTGGCGTTTGACAAGGTATATACCCGGTGATAAAGTTCATTTTCGCGTTTCGGGTAGAAGCGTATGTTTTCGCGTGCGTATCTGCAGAACGCACAGAAAGCAAAGTTAGTAAGTGATAGTAAAGAAAAGGAGCTGAAGCTTTGCCTACTATCAATCAGTTGGTCCGTAAGGGCCGCGCCAAGCAGGTCGATAAGCAGAAGACCCCGGCGCTCAAGGGCAACCCCCAGAAGCGTGGCGTTTGCACCCGCGTGTACACCACCACCCCTAAGAAGCCTAACTCGGCACTTCGTAAGGTTGCTCGTGTCCGTCTCGTAAACGGCATGGAAGTTACCGCATACATCCCCGGTGAAGGCCACAACCTCCAGGAGCACTCCATGGTGCTTATCCGTGGCGGTCGTGTAAAGGACCTTCCTGGTGTTCGTTATAAGATCATCCGCGCTGCTCTCGACTGCGCAGCTGTCGACAGCCGTCGTCAGGCACGCAGCCGCTATGGCGCTAAGAAGCCCAAGAACTAAGTAACCCTCGCGATTCAGTTAGTCGCATAAACCGAAAGGAAGATATATGCCGCGTCGTGCAGCAGCAGTCCGCCGCGAAACGCAGCCGGACGCTAAGTACAACAACCGTTTGGTCACGCAGCTGATCAACAAGGTGTTGCTTGACGGTAAGAAGTCTACCGCAGAAGGTATCGTTTACGATGCATTCGACATCGTTGCAGAGAAGACCGGCCAGGATGCCCTGACCGTATTCAAGAAGGCAATGGACAACATCCGCCCCACGCTCGAGGTTAAGCCCAAGCGTGTTGGTGGTGCTACCTACCAGGTGCCTATGGAGGTTAACTCCCGTCGCGCAACCACCCTCGCTATCCGCTGGATGGTTGACTTCTCCCGCAAGCGCAAGGAAAACACCATGAAGGAGCGTCTCGCAGGCGAAATCATGGACGCAGCCGAAAACACCGGCGCATCCATCAAGAAGCGCGAAGACCTCTACAAGATGGCAGAATCCAACCGTGCATTCTCGCACTATCGTTGGTAGGAGAAGGAATAATGGCTAAGACTTCTCTGGAGCATACTCGCAACATCGGCATCATGGCTCACATCGATGCCGGTAAAACCACCACTACCGAGCGTATCCTGTACTACACGGGCAAGACGCACAAGATCGGTGAGGTTCATGATGGCGCAGCTACCATGGACTGGATGGTTCAGGAGCAGGAGCGTGGCGTAACCATTACCGCTGCAGCTACCACCTGCTTCTGGAAGAAGGATGGTCAGGAATACCGCTTCCAGATCATCGACACCCCCGGCCACGTTGACTTCACCGCTGAGGTAGAGCGCTCCCTGCGCGTACTCGACGGCTCCGTGGCTGTATTCGACGCAGTTGCTGGCGTACAGCCTCAGTCCGAAACCGTATGGCGTCAGGCTGACCGCTATGGTGTACCCCGCATTGCCTACATCAACAAGTACGACCGTGTTGGCGCTGACTTCTTCCATGCAATTCAGACCATGCGTGACCGTCTTGATGCACCTGCTGTTGCTGCTCAGATGCCCATGGGCGCTGAGGACAACTTCTGGGGCGTAATCGACCTGGTTACCATGACCGCATGGGACTTCAAGGCCGACGACAAGGGCATGACCTACCCTGAGCCCATGGACGAGATTCCCGCTGAGTTCAAGGAAGACGCAGAGCTCTACCATCAGGAACTCCTCGAAGCAGCTGCAGACTGCGACGACGACCTGATGGAAAAGGTCCTCATGGAAGAGGAAGTTTCCGTTGAGGAACTCAAGGCTGCCATCCGTAAGGGCACCATCGCTTGCAAGCTTCATCCTGTATTCGTAGGTTCTTCCTACAAGAACAAGGGTGTTCAGGAGCTGCTCGACGCCGTTGTTGATTACATGCCTTCTCCTATTGATGTTCCTGCTATTAAGGGCACCAACCCCGAGACCGGCGAAGAAGACGAGCGCCCTTCCGATCCGAAGGCTCCCTTCTCTTCTCTGGCATTCAAGATCATGACCGACCCGTTTGTTGGCAAGCTTACTTACCTGCGTGTATACTCCGGTACTCTTGAGTCCGGCTCCTACGTGGTAAATGCTTCCAAGGACAAGAAAGAACGCATCGGTCGTCTTCTGCAGATGCACTCCAACAACCGTATCGACGTTGACACTTGCTCTGCTGGCGACATTGTTGCTGTAGTTGGTTTGAAGAACACCACCACCGGTGACACGCTCTGCGACGAGAACGCTCCTATCATTCTCGAGTCCATGCAGTTCGCTGATCCTGTTATCGACATTGCTGTTGAGCCTAAGACCAAGGCAGAGCAGGACAAGATGAGCATCGCTCTTCAGAAGCTCGCTGAAGAAGACCCGACGTTCCGCGTTTCCACCAACCATGAAACCGGTCAGACCATCATCGCTGGCATGGGTGAGCTTCACCTCGAGATCATCGTTGACCGTCTGCTCCGCGAGTTCAAGGTTGAGGCTAACGTTGGTAAGCCCCAGGTTGCTTACCGCGAGCGTCCTGGCCATGAGGTACTCAACGCTGAGGGCAAGTTCGTTCGTCAGTCCGGTGGTCGTGGTCAGTATGGTCATGCCATCATCAACATGTACCCGCAGGAAGCTGGCGCTGGTTATGTCTTCGAGAACAAGATCGTTGGCGGCGTAGTTCCCAAGGAATACATCCCTGCTATCGACAAGGGCATTCAGGAAGCACTCAACTCTGGCGTTCTGGCTGGTTACCCTGTTGAGGACATCAAGGTTGAGCTCATCGACGGTTCTTACCATGATGTTGACTCCTCTGAAGCTGCATTTAAGGTTGCTGGCTCTATGGCAATCAAGGATGCACTGAAGAAGTCCGATCCTGTTATCCTCGAGCCCGTTATGGCTGTTGAGGTTGAGCCTCCTGAAGAGTACACCGGCTTCGTTATGGGCGATATCCCCAGCCGCCGTGGTCTCATCCAGGGCCAGGAGCAGCGTGGCAACGCAGTTTGCATCTCTGCTAAGGTTCCGCTGAGCCAGATGTTCGGTTATGCAACCGACCTGCGCAGTGGCACCCAGGGTCGCGCTACGTACACCATGCAGTTCGACACCTACGAGCCCGTGCCCAAGAACGTGGCAGAAGAGATTATTAGCAAGGCTGGTGGCAACGCTTAAGCCCTCGGGTTTAAAGCTTTCCCACCGCTCACTATGGAGGTAAAAGTGGCTAAAGAGAATATCCGCATCCGCTTGAAGGGTTACGATCATGAGATCGTGGATCAGTCCACCAAGCTCATCGTAGACACCGCTCAGAAGACGGGTGCTAAGGTTTCCGGTCCTATTCCGCTGCCGACCGAGCGCAACCTGTATTGCGTAGTTAAGGGTCCGCACGTTAACAAGGACTCTCGCGAGCAGTTTGAAATGCGCACTCATAAGCGCCTGATCGACATCCTGGATCCGACCCCTTCCACGGTTGATTCCTTGATGCGTCTCGATCTTCCTGCTGGCGTTGACATCGAGATCAAGCTGTAGGGGAGTGTGATACTGAATGATTAACGCTATCTACGGTACCAAGATTGGCATGACCCAGCTCTTCGACGAAGACGGCCAGGTTACGCCCGTTACGGTTATCAAGGCAGACCCCAACAAGGTATGCCAGGTTAAGACCGCTGCTACCGATGGTTACGAAGCTGTTCAGCTCGGCTTCGGCACCATCAAGGAAAAGAAGGTTAACAAGCCCATGGCTGGCCATTTCGCCAAGCAGGGCGTTGAGCCTGTTCGCCATCTCCGCGAGGTTCGCGTAGAGAATGCTTCCGAGCATGCAATTGGCGAAGAAGTTACCGTTGCCGCATTCGCTGAGGTGAAGAAGGTAGACGTAACCGGTACTTCTAAGGGTAAGGGCTTCGCTGGTGTTATGCGTCGCTACAACTTCGGTGGCGGCCCTGGCGGACACGGTGCACACTTCCATCGTGCTCCCGGTTCCGTTGGCCAGTGCGCATATCCTTCCCGTGTGTTCAAGGGCGTTCGCCTTCCGGGTCACATGGGTTGCGATACCGTTACGACCAAGAACCTTGAAGTAATCCGCGTTGACGAAGAGGCGAACCTCATCATGCTCAAGGGCGCAGTTCCCGGTGGCAAGAATGGCGTAGTTCGCGTTCGCATGGCGTAAGAACGGTGCGAAGGAGTTTATAAATTATGGCAACTATTGAAATGAAGGACGCGAGCGGCAAGAAGGTCAAAGACGCCGAGCTTTCCGCAGCAGTCTTCGAGATTGAGCCTAACGTGCATGTTATGCACGAAGTGGTTCGCTCCCAGCGCGCTGCAAGGCGCCAGGGAACCCACGACACCTTGACCCGCGGTCAGGTTCGTGGCGGCGGCAAGAAGCCTTGGCGCCAGAAGGGTACCGGTCGTGCTCGTCAGGGTACGATCCGTGCTCCTCAATGGGCAGGCGGCGGCACCGTATTCGGTCCTCATCCTCGCTCTTACGCTTTCAAGGTACCTGCCAAGGTTGTAAAGCTGGCTATGCGCTCTGCGCTTTCCGCTAAGCTTGCTGACGGCGAGATCGTTGTTGTTGATCAGCTTTCTTTCGAGAAGCCTTCCACCAAGCAGGCTGCTGAAGTGCTGAAGAACCTCGGTCTTGAGGGTCGCGTAACCATCATCGTTCCCGATGAGGACGTTAACACCTTCCTGTCTTTCCGCAACCTTTCTAAGGTTCGCGCGATCGGCGTTTCCGAGCTTAACACGCTCGACTTCATCGATAACAAGGCACTCGTTCTTACCGAGGCTGCCCTGACCCGCATCGAGGAGGTGCTTGCATAATGAAGGATCCCCGCGAGGTAATCATTCGCCCGATCATTTCGGAGCACTCTTATGAAGGCATGGAAAACAATGTCTACACCTTCGAGGTAGCAAAGTCTGCTAACAAGATCGAGATTGCTCAGGCAATCGAGGCTATCTTCGATGTAAAGGTCGTTAAGGTTAACACCATTAACGTTAAGGCTAAGCCGAAGCGCGTTCGCTATCAGCTTGGTAAGACCCGCACCTGGAAGAAGGCCATGGTTACGGTTGCTGAAGGCGACCAGATCGAGATCTTCGCTCAGGCATAGGCTGTCTAGTAAAGAACCGCTCTTCGGGGCGGTTCTTTTTTGCCCTGGAATCGCATTGTGTTCCAGGGCTTTTCTTTTAGTCGTCATCTTGGCTGCAAGGGTGTACGCTTAGCTGGTATGCCAAGGGGGTAACAATGCTGCAGGATATAGCGCCTTATTCATTTTGCAACGATTTTGCATGGATCAGCCCAGAGCCAACTGACAGGGTTCTTGTGTATCAAGGCTTTTCTGTCCTTGCGTCGATTGAGGCTGTCGCACAGAAGGATTCCGAGGATGCCAGGGAGGGCACGTTACGCTTTCCGACTTTCGAGATGCTTCGTAGTGCCGGTGCTGTGATTACCGATTCTGACGAAGTAACTCAGCGAGCTGATGGTATGAAGCCCGAAGCAGTGTTTCTCTTCACTGTCGGAGAAACTGGATACTTTCGTTGCGAGGTAGACTATGATGCCCTCGGCAAGGCGATAGAAAGCCGATGCTCATTTGGCTCTGATGGGCCATCTGTTCAGCCGGGGTGGCAGTTCATGCCCATTTCGCAGCTAAAACAATACAGACCGAAGCATAGGGCGTTTGCCGGATTGGTAGGGTACGAATACGATACCTGGTATGCGACGCGTAGATTCTGCGGTCGCTGTGGAGCCCATTTGGTTCACGATATGGTAGAGCGTATGGTGCGTTGTCCTCATTGTGGCGCTATGGAATTCCCTAAGCTATTTCCAGCGGTAATCGTGGGAATTGTCGATTCAGAACGGAACAAGATTCTTGTATCACGTTATGCGAACCGCGAATACAAGCGCTATGCCCTTATTGCCGGCTTCTGCGAGATGGGCGAAACCGTTGAAGAAACTGTTCATCGGGAAGTGATGGAAGAAGTGGGGCTAAGAGTTAAGAACCTTCGTTACTACAAAAGCCAGCCATGGCCGCCTTCCTCATCGCTGCTATTCGGTTTCTTTTGCGAGCTTGATGGCTCTAACGATATCAAGCTCGACGATCACGAGCTTGAGAGTGCCGAGTGGATAGACAGAGACATGCTTCCTTGTGATGAAGATTATTCGCTAACGCGAGATATGATGCAGGTTCTTCGTGACGGCAGAGAGCAGGACTATTAGTTCCGTATCCACTTATCGATTGAGCTTTACCGTATGTGCGTGCGTTTATGCGCTTCTTTAGAGTGCAGCGTAGCCGGTGGGGTATTTTTTATTCCAATAAACAAAATCGGGTGCTCGAGAGTATCGAGCACCCGATTTTGTTTTGGGTATATAGCTTTAGCGGGACGCTATTCAGCAGTAGAGGGTTTCCATTCGTCTGCGTCTTTGCCAACCTGGAAGGGCACGCTAGCCTCGCGGCGTTCCTTGTAGTCGGCGGTGGCGGTGAACAGTGCATCGGAAAGGGAGTTAAGTGCCGTTTCAACGGAGTCCTGGATAACGCCGATTACGAAACCAACGCCAACAACCTGCATGGCAATGTCGTTGCTGATGCCGAACAGGGAGCAGCACAGCGGAATAAGAAGCAGGGAGCCGCCGGCAACGCCGGAAGCACCGCAGGCGCTAACTGCAGCCAAAACGCAGAGGATGCCAGCAGTAACGGGGTTGATGGCAATGCCCATGGTATGAGCGGCAGCCATGGCCATTACGGTAATGGTAATAGCTGCACCGGCCATGTTGATGGTTGCGCCCAGCGGGATGGAAACGGAGTAGGTGTCCTTGCGAATGCCAAGACGCTTGCACAGTTCCATGTTTACAGGGATGTTAGCGGCAGAGCTGCGGGTAAAGAAGGCGTACATGCCGGAGTCTTTCATGCAGCGGAATACGATGGGGTAGGGGTTCTTGCGAATGTTGATGAACACCAGAAGAGGGTTAATAACAAGGCAGATGAAGAACATAGCGCCCAGCAAAACGAGGAGCAGCTGACCGTATTCGATGAAGATTTCGGGGCCATTCTGGGCAACAGAGGTGTAGATAAGACCCATGATGCCAAACGGTGCGCACGTGATAATCCAGCGAACAACGATGGAGATAACATGTGACATATTCGCAAAGAAATCTTTGGTGGGCTCAGTGGTGTAGCGCATTGCGATACCCAGAAGAACCGCCCAGACAAGAATACCGATATAGTTCGCATTCAGCAGTGCATCGACGGGGTTAACCACCATGTTGCCAATGAGCGTGGTTAGAACTTCAGCGATTTCGGTAGGTGCTGCCTTGTCTGCAGCCTCAACGCCTGAAAGGGTGAGCTCAACGGGGAACGCATAGCTGATTGCCACTGCGGTGAAGGCGGCGGCAAGGGTGCTTACCACGTACAGGATAACGATGGTCTTCATGGATTTAGGAAGCTTTGTGTGGCACAAGGCATTGATAACCAGGAAGAATACCAAGAATGGTGCGACTGCCTTCAGAGCGCTAACGAACAAGGTGCCAAGCATTTCGATAACGGCGAGATCCTTAGGGCCGAAGCCGCCAAGCAAAGCGCCGATAACAAGGCCGATGATAATGCGCTTGATAAGGCTCAGGCTCGACCATGCTTCTGCGATTTTTTTCATAGATGTCTCCTTGAATGGGAGGATTGGGGATAGGATGCAGCTCTGACCGTGCAGACGTTCTAGAACCGCAACTTTTTAGTATACCGATCCGTTACAAAATTGTTTCGAGAGTGATTCTATTTAACTAAGCGGAAAAGAAACTAGGTAAACGGTGAATAAGCACAAAAAAGCGACCCCAGAAAGGGGTCGCTTTGCGAAAAGAGTGCAGGTGAAGAGGCGGATTACTTTGCCTTGTACTTCTTAACCAGCTGACGACCAGCGATGTAGTCCATGATTTCAGTGGTGCCGCCGCCCATTTCGTTACCGCGGAGGTCTGCCCAGATGCGGCCAACGCGGATTTCCTTGGTGTAGCCGATGGCTGCGTAGATTGCCATTGCAAGGTCGGCAACGCGGGTGAGCTCGCGGCATGCATAGCCCTTGAGCAGTGCAGACTCGAGACGAGTGGATTCGCCGTTGTCGATCATGGTTACAACCTGATACAGACGGGTACGTACGTTCTGGATGATGTTCTCCATCTCGCACAGGTGCAGCTGGATCTGGGTCTGGTGAGCGATAGGCTTGTTGAAGCAGATGCGCTCAGATGCATAGGCGCCCGCATCGTTCAGGGCAGCCTGTGCAAGGCCGAGGGAAGATGCAACAACCAGGCAGCGCTCGAACTCAAGCTTCTTCATGAGGAGCTTCCAGCCCATGCCGGGCTCGCCCAGACGCATGTCCTCGGTGAGAACTACGTTGTCGAAGAACTGGTCAACGAACGGAATAGCCTGCTGGCCAACCTTGTCGAGGTGGCCGATAGTGAAGCCAGGGGTGTCGTTGGGAACGAGCCACAGAGAGTACTTGTCGTTCTCGTACGAAGGATCTTCGTCCTTTGCTACAACCATGGTGTAGATAGAAAGGCCGCCCAGGGTAACCCAGGTCTTCTGGCCATTGAGCAGGTAGGTGCCGTCGGGCTGCTTCTTGGTAACGCAGGTCATTGCGTTGTTGTCGGAACCAGCTGCAGGCTCAGAAATTGCGGAGCAAGCGATGCAGGTGCTCTCGATGTTCTCGATAGCGTCCATGATCATTTCCTGCTGCTCTTTGGAGCCGAAGTCAATTACGTCGGTGATAGTGTTGAAGTCGGTTACGAAGGGGAGGGTTACGCCAGTGTACTCATGAAGCTTCTCTACCAGAAGGACCTCGGTAAGCTTGTCTACCGGAACACCGCCAACTTCTTCGGGAAGGCCCAGAAGCATGAAGCCTGCCTCGCGGTAAGCCATAGCGGCTTCGATGCTGATGTGATGATCTACTTCATATGCCTGCTTCACTGCTTCGTCGGTGAAGTAGCGAGTAGCATATTCGTGTGCGCTCTCAATGAGCAGCTCCTGCTCGTCAGTAAGCTTGAAATCCATAATGCGTTCCTCTCCTTATTCCTGTGTTGAATGGAACCGAGATTCAGACAAGAACCGAATCAGCAGCTCAATGGCTATCCTAGCATTTGAACGCGTTTTTCTCTATGCACCTACGTATTCCCGTTTTGTATGAGAATTGCACCAATTCGACAATTCGTGTTATATCAGGCATCTTTGCTTGTTTGATCAGGTTTAACGCTGTGATTCGATTAAGCAGAAATGTAACAAAAACGGTGATTTGACCAGCAGGGGAAACGGGGCGGAAGGCTCTAATGCACCATGCCGGAAAAAATCGTGCAGCGGGGTCTTTTGTGGTGTTCTTCTTTCAGCGAAAGCCTTGCGGATTATCCCGCCTAGTGCGCAAAAGATGCGGGGCGGTGGCACATCCAAATTGCAAAATGCAGATAACCTGCCGTTTTTCAATTCGATTCCCTCTATGCGTGCAGAAAAGGGGCAAGTGAAGGATAATGAACAAGTTATGCCGCTTTTGGACGCGGCTGCTAACGCTATAAACAACGCTCACTGGTGAACAGGAGAATGAAATGAAGTACTTTGGCACAGACGGCTTCCGCGGCGTTGCCGGCACTGACCTTACCGTTGAGCATGCCTACAAAATTGGTCGCTTTATCGGCTGGTACTATGGCGCACGCCAGGGCCGCAAGGCTCGTATCGTTGTGGGCAAAGATACCCGTCGTTCCAGCTACATGCTGGAAAGCGGCATGGTTTCTGGCCTCGTTGCCTCAGGTGCCGATGCTTACATGCTGCATGTTATTCCAACACCTGGCCTTTCGTACGAAACTACCGATGGCGCGTTCGACTGCGGCGTAATGATCACTGCTAGCCACAACCCCTACACAGACAATGGCATCAAGCTGGTTAATTCCCAGGGCTTCAAGATGGAAGAGCCTCTGCTTCAGCTTATCGAGCAGTACATCGACGGCGAATACCCTGAAGAAGTGCCGATGGTGTCCGGTGATGCGATTGGCGCCACGGTCGACTACATGCAGGGTCGCAATCGCTACATTGCTCATCTTATTGCCAGCGCGAATTTCTCTTTGCAGGGCGTGAAGATCGGCCTCGATTGCGCCAATGGTGCCGCTTCTTCTGTTGCAAAGCCCGTGTTTGATGCTTTGGGCGCCGATGTTCGCGTTATTAGCAATGCCCCCGATGGCTTCAATATCAATGTTGACTGCGGATCAACGCACATTGATCGCTTGCAGCGCCTTGTTGTAGAGCAGGGGCTTGATGTGGGCTTTGCTTATGACGGCGACGCCGACCGTTGCCTTGCGGTAGACGAGCGCGGCCATGTGGTTGATGGCGACCTTATCCTGTATGTATGCGGCGTGTACCTGAATAAGCACGGTCGCTTGTCCGGCGGAACGGTTGCCCCCACCGTTATGAGCAACTTCGGCGTGCTGAAAGCCCTTGAGCAGGCGAACTTGAACTACGAAACCACTGCGGTAGGCGACAAGAACGTATTTGCCTGCATGCACGCCAATGGCTACAGCCTGGGCGGCGAGCAGTCTGGTCATGTGATTTTCGGCGATATCGCAAGCACCGGAGATGGCATTCTCACTTCGCTGCGACTGATGGAGGCTATTCGCGCCGAGCGCGAAACGCTTTCGCAGCTGTGCGCTCCGGTGAAGCTGTATCCGCAGCTTCTGACCAATGTGCGTGTTGCCGACAAAGATGCGGCAATGAATGATGCTGCACGTCAAGCAGAAGTAATCACTGAAGAGCGTATGAAAGCTGCGAACTCAGGTGCAGGCTTACCACCGGG
>URJE01000038.1 GCA_900547965.1 uncultured Eggerthella sp.
CCGCGGCCGCACCCTCTTCGCTTCCCGTTGAAGGAGATCCCTGGTCGACACCCGTCCCAGAAGACTCTGGGTGCTTTTCCTTGTAAGCTGCTTCAGCCTGAGCAAGCGCTGCATCATAGGCACGCGCCAAGGCCTTCGACGAATAGGTGGCACCGCCCACCACGTCTACCGCGGAAGACTTCGTGCCCTTCAGCAGCTGGTTCACCACACCTAAATACGTCTTGTTGCGATAGGTTCGGCCTTCAACGGCGTACGCAATGTAGATGTCGTTATCCTCGTCGTAGGGGTTCAACTCCGCATCGCCCACATTACCGGTGCTCTGACCATGAACGTTGGTGATGGAAGCCACCTTGCCGTCCTTGATGTTCACCGTAGCCGCAAGGTAGTACGGCTCGTAGCGTGTGGGGCGCGATGTATCAGCACAGTACACATACGCGGTGTAGCTGCCGTCTTCGTAGTGGGGCGTTGCGGCATCGCCGGGATTGGAAGGATTGTCGGGGTTGCTCGGATCCGGGTTTGGGCTGGGATCGGTTCCCGGCGTATCGGTTCCGCCAGACCCGCCGGGCTTCGAAGGATCCGTTGCGTCACCCTTGCCGCCACCTGAACCATTGTCCGCATCCCCAGCCGCACTGCTGTTCGCCGCAACGGCCTTCTTCATGGCATCGGCCACTGCGGCCATGATGCCCTTCGAGGAATACGTGGCGCCTGAAACCGCATCAACTTTGCTGTTTTGGCTGGTCAGAATGCGTGTCAGCACCCCATTTTTCGCATTCGTGAAATACGGCTCGTCATCACCCTGGTCCATGATGCTAATAGAGGCTATCTTGCCACCCTGCACGGTTATGGAAACGGTGATGTAGTCGTTGAAGCCCATTCCGCTGCCCGTGTAGATGCCATCCTTCATCGTGCCAGTGGGCGCCTTGATGTCCGTTGCCGGAGCGTGGTTCGCGCCCGTTTGGGCAGGAACCGCCCCCACCGCTTCGGGGGCCTTGCCTGCCGCCTGCAGAAGTGCGTTCTTGATGGCCATCAATATGCCCGTAGAAGAATACGTGCAGCCTGAAACGGTGTCTACATTCATGGACTGGCTGGCAAGAACGCGCTGGATAACGGCACGCGCATTCCTGAAGTACGGTTCGTCGTCACCTTCGGAAACCACGGTGATAGCGCTTATCTTGCCGCCCACGATGGTCACCTGCACCGTGATAACGCTCTTGTAGCCGCGAGCCGACCCGGTGTAGGTGCCGTCGTTCAACGTGCCGATGTCCATGCCGAAGTTAGATTCGATAACGGGATTGTTGGCCGTTTGCCTTTCCGACGTGGCTTCGGCAGTCTGCAGCTCGCTGGCCTGGGCCTGCGCCACATGCGCGATGGAATCGGGGTCATACACCAACGGCTGGTACGCCGCAACGGTGAATGCAACTGCCGCACTGGTAAGCACCGCGGGGGCCACCAGCACCGCCGCCTTCACGCGTTCCTTGGCGCGGGCGTGCTTGCCTTCTTCTGGTTTGCTCATAAGGGGAACCTCTTTAACAAAGCTGATGGCGAAGAAGAAAATCCCCCTTCGCCATCAGGTGTTTTAGTTATATATGGTTGAGCATTCGAACATAATCGAGCAGGAACAAGCCCCTTCCGAACAGCTGGAAGAAGCCAGTTTGCCCAACCCGGCCGTTCCATCGGAAGGGAACACGTCCAACCAAATGGAACGGCCTAAGTGGATTAGCGACCGGTCGCTGCAGCAACCACGCCAGCCGCCGCTGCCGCGATGGCAGCAAATGCGCCGGCAAAGCCCAACAGGTTATCGCCCGTCTGGGGAGCGTCGGAGCCGGCTGCGGAATCATCGGCATCGTTGGCGTTGGAGGGGTTGTCCCCATCAGAAGCATTGCCATTTCCGTCGCCATTGTCGTTGCCGTTGTTGTTGCCGGTATCGCCGCCCGCGGTACCGCCGTTGTCGGAACCGGAGCCGTTGCCACTACCGTTTTCCACCAGCGCCTGGCGAGCAGCCGCCAAGTTAGCCGTGGCATCCTGGATTTCCTTAGCCGAAGGATCGTCTGCGTTGGCGGCAGCCTTCGCAGCATCCAGGGCATCCTGGTATGCCTTCCAGGAGTCGGCCGTGTAGTCGGCCTTGCCCAGAGTGCCCGCCGTACCGATTTCGTCGATCAGCGCCTTGCGATCGGCAGAAGTTGCAGCCTTAGCCAGACCATCCTGAGACTTGGAAAGATTGTCGGCGGCCTGCTGGAGCTCAGATTCGGTTGCACTCTGGTTCTTCAAAGCATCCTGAGCTGCGGAAAGAGCATCGGAGAACGTCTTCCACGAAGCCTTGGTGTAGTCGGATTCGTTCAGGGAAGCAGCCTGGGATACCGCGAACTCGAGGTTCTTGCGAGGGCCTGCCTTCAGCGCTTTCTGCGCGTCGTTCAGGTTGTTCAGAGCATTGACAACGTCGTCATCGCTGGCTTCGGTGTTTTTGGAGACATCTTCAGCTGCCTTGATAGCGTCCTGTAGCGCACTCCACGAAGCGGAGGAGTACTCGCCGTTGTCATTCCTCAAATCCGTAGCCGTTTTAATTGCAGCGTTCAGCTGGGTCTTGTCTGCCTCAACCACGTAATCGAAGGTCAGATTGGGGTAGCCCGTTACCGAAACCGTCACCTTATAAGTTCCGTAGCCGTTGAATACCTTGTTCTTCTGGCCGTCGACAGCAGCAGCATTCACTGTGGCCGACTTGCTGTCGTCAGCGACGGAAAGCACCTTCACCGCTCCCCTGCCAGTTGCCTGATAGGCTTTTCCGTTAACGCTTACCGAGGTTACGCCCTTCAGGTACGCAGAAATATCAGCGCCCTCCCGAGCAGCCACAACCGCACCATTTTCATACTTGGCAACAGCGTTTTCGGTGCTCATAACGAAGGTGGTGGAAATGTCGGCGTACTTGCCTGCCTTGTCACTTACCGTCAGGGTATGCCGGCCGACAGAAAGCCCCTCCGCGGGAAGCGTCACGCTGGCAGCGGTGCTCCGAGTGGCCTGCTGCGGGGTTACTTCGTTGCCATCGATCTTGTAGGCGGGATCGAAGCCTTCCGGCAGCGTAACGTTTGCCAATACCGTGGGGTCGGCTGCATCGGCAGAGGTATCGTTGGCAGAAACGCTCGCTTCATCTGCGGAAACCTTCACGGGAACGTAAATGCCCTTGCCATCTTCACCCGGCGTTTTCACGATAACTGTACCGTTGCTGGTGTAATAGGTAACGCTTTCGATTGTCTTGCCCATCATGGACCGGTAATGCTCCGAGCTGGTGGGGCACCCGTGAACCGCGTCGGTAAAGCCCGTGCACCAGGAAAGCTCAACCGTACGCCAGATATTCTCAAGGTGACGCATGCCGTATCCCGTGCCGTCGGTGGTGTTCACCACAACGCCGTACACCGTGGCGCCATTCAAAGCAGCGCCTTCGCCATCACGCAGGGAATTAGAAAGGTCAAGTTCATAGTCACCGTACTTCGATTCGGTAGTGAACTCGGCATCCTTGTCCTCAACGGTCTTAGCCTCGGCTCCCCGCACCGCGCTGAACTGGAAGTTTCCGTTCTCGTCAACCGTGAGTTCCTTGTAGTTCGTCGGTGCCGCATCGCTGCCCAGCTGATAGAAGGAATGGGTGGCGGACTCGAACAACGCATCCTTGCCCGTGTAGGTGGTAGTGCTCGACTGACCGCGGTTGGTTACGGAAATCTCGACAGAGCTTGAATCAGTCACCTTGGTAAGAGCAGACCAATCAAGGTTCTGAGCTGCGCTTTCACTTACCTTAACAGGGAACGTGATGCCCGTGATATCGGAGCCGTCAGCGTTCACATGATACGAACCGCCCGCCAGGCTGGCAGTGCGCGTCTTGTTCTTGGTGGCGGAGGTGAATACGTCAACCGAAGTGTTGTTGTTCGGCGTTTCCGCTGCATAGAACTCGCTGTAGGGGATGTTCATCAGGATGTAAGAACCCGCTTCAGGTGCAGCCTTTTCGGCCTTCACCAGAGCATCGATGGCAGTCTGCAGGTGGGTGATCTGTTCGGATGCCTCCGACTCGCCCAGGTCCTCCTTGGCTAGAAGATCCTTCGCTTCACCTCGTTCGGTTTCGATAGCCGACTTCTCCCACGATTCGGCGGTGTAATCGTCCTTGTTCAGCGCCGCGGCCTTGTCGTACAGTTCCTGCAGCTTCTGCTTAGTTTCTTCGGTTACCGGGGTAGCAGTCTGCTTGATGTTGTCGGACGTTGCCTGGAAGGTATAGCTACTGTCGGCATAGCCCAAAGCACGGATAGTCACTTTCCAATAGCCAGTACCGTCGGTGCCGGCGGGAAGTTCGCAACGCGCCGAATCAGTGAGACCGAGCTGGATGCCCATGGACTTGTGCATCCAGTTGTCGGCGGCAAACTTAGTGCCGAAGGTAGCTTTGGTGTTGGTGCAGGAAGAGTCATCGCCGTAGTAGGTCCAGGTGACGGACTGTATGTTGGCGCCCAGGTCACCGTAATTCTGGGTGAAATCGAGGCGCATAACCTCGCCGTAGCTGCCAACGGTTGCGTCCCTACTGCCCTCGGGTACGGTTGTCGTACGAAGCTTGGGGCCCATGGCGGAAAGATCGGCGGTCTTGAGCTCCTGGTCTTTGATACCCGAACCAGTACCCGTCTCGTCGGCGGCCGAGAAGCTCGCGGTGGTGCCGTTCATCGTCACGGTCTTGAGGCCGTGGGTGGTGGCGTCCACGTCAGCAACAAGGCCGCTATAGGCCTTGAGGTTGGCCTCGCCATAGCCGCCGGCAAGCGTCTCGCCGTTGGCCACGAAGGCGTGAGTCTGCTTGAAGGCGGCGAGATCGGCGGTCTTGACCTTGACGGGGACGTACTTGAGGCCCGTGACCTCGTAGTCCTTCATCTTGTAGGTCTTGCCATCGACGGTCATTTCGCCCTTGTTCCATGCAACGGTCTTGCCGTCGGTCGTGGTGAAGGACTTGCCGTCGGCCGTCCAGGCGGCCAGATTGAACTCGGTGCCGTCCTCGGCCTGGATGACGGCGGTGCACTGGTAGCTGCCGCGGTGCAGGCCGTGGTTGGTGGTGGCGCGGGTTACCACGTCAAAAGCGCCCTTATCGGACTCGCCGTGAGAATCCTGTTCGCTGGAGCTGGCAGTGCTACCAGCGTTGTACACGCCCTCATTCGCCCAGTACTCAGCCCAGGTGAGCGCAGCGTAGCCGTAGGTGTATTCATCGGTTGCAGAGGCGTCTTCGGTCTTAGCGTTTTCGAGCGCGTTGTTCACCGCAGATACGATGGCCTTGCTGGTTACTGTTGCGCCGGAAACAGCATCGACGGACCCTGTTCCGTTGCCCTCAACGATCTGGGAGGGGATGCCAACCTGGGCCTTCTTCCCATCAACAGCTTTCTTGATGTAGCTGCTGCTTTCCGATGGCGCATCGGTGGAAACTTCCACTTTCGTTATGGTGTGGTTGGCCACCGTCACCTGCACCGTTAGGGTATAACCTCCCCATTCCTCTTCCTCGACACCCGAATCGGCGCCATCAATAGTGGCTCCTCCTTCACCAATAACAGCCTTGCCCTGATAGGTGCCGTCGACAATCTTGGAGAGATCGTAATTTGTCACTGCAGTGCCAACCGCATTCGACAGCGTTACTGGCGTATAATCGTTGCTTGAAGTCGTTGCGACTTCGCTTTGGGAAGAGGCTTCTTCAGTGTTGGTAGCGCTAGAGGCCTCTTCTTCGTTTTCGGGGCTCGCATATGCAAGGGAAGGCACCAGCGAAAGCGTCAGCGCTGTAGCAACCAGGCCATGCGCCGCAACGCGTCCCGCGCCCGCTCGCCCCCGTACCGTTTCTTGGTCCATAGGGTTCCTTTCAAAAGTTTACATACGGTTACTTTTCGATTGGAAAGTTAGCTTATGGTAACTATTACGCGAATGCAAGCAAGAAATTTCCTAACGGCGTCACATCACCCAGCCAAAATCACACCGCACGCGCAATTCGGGCAGAGACGCGGCGGGGACACGTCCTATCCGCAGCGCAATCGACAGCACTGGAAGCAATCGCACCCACGCTTCGCCAACCCTGGCAGGATTCGCGCTGCACGTATGATTCGACGTGGCAAGATTTTCGCCCTACGTATGTTTTTGAGTTCCGAGCAGAAAATCAGGACCTATCGGGCGAGGTTTTCACCAGATGTACGCTTCGCAGCACGCATTTGAAGCGAATCTCGCCACAAAGCGTACATGAACGCGTTTTCTTGCCACTTTCAACCCGAAACAGCGTACATTTAGCGAAAATGTTGCCAGATAAAGGCAAATTCTCTGACCGCAGCGCGCTCAGCACACATTGTGCGCGTTTCTTGCCAACCACGGTCGCTATTCTCGCTTGGGCATATTGTTTGGGCACGTGATTTGTCAGGAACGCGGCTTGTTGAGCGCATGGCTTAGATGCGTGATTTGAATGCGCGGCTTGAGCATGAGGCTTGGATACACGGTTTAGATGCGTGACCCAGGCGTTGCGGCTTGGGCGCGTAGCTTGGATACGTAGCTCGGACGCGTGGTTTGGACGTATGGCTCGGCGTATGCGAAGCGGAAATATCGCCAGATTTCCCTAGCAGCAGAGCAAAACGGAGCAAGAAACGCCCTACCCAACCAGGAGCGCGGCGAGCACGTAAGTAAACGGGGATTTTAATGGCGATGGGGTGAAAAAACCCACCAATTTGCTTACTTATGGCAAGATTGTTGGTTGGAATGCCGTGCGGCGTTACGCCGCACTCTCAATACAACGATTTACACACTGTAAAAGGAGATCACACATGGGGTTTTTCTCAAAATTCGAACGCCGCGTAGAAGATGGCTTCGATGAGATGGGCGACAAGTTTTTCGATGCCCCCATCAGCCCCGTTCAGATTGCCAAAAAAGCTGAAAAGCAAATGCGCCGCGAAAAGATGGTCGGTGCTGGCAAGGAATACGCACCCACGCTGTACACCGTGCTGGTAAACCCCGACGATGACGAGCGCCTGTTTGGCTATTACCCCACTTTGGCAGGCGAAACCGAAACGTATCTACGTGGCAAGGCGCAGGAACTGGGTCTTGTAATGGACGGTTCTCCCCTGGTGCGCTTCATCATCGACGACGAGCTGAAGCATGGCAAGTTCGACGTGGTAGCCGAATTGGTTTCCGCCCCCATCGTCTCACAGCTTCGCGCAGAAGAAATGCAGCGTTACGGCCTTTCCGCGCAGGATGCCGGCGCTCCCATTCCCGCAAATATCCCTACACCCCAGAGCTACGGCCAACAGCAGGCCTATGCGCCCGTGCAGGAAGCCCCTGCCCAGGCGCAGCAATTTGCTAGTTCGGGCATTGACGTAATGGCCGAAGACGCTCTGGCGATGAAAAACGCCGAGGATGCCTACGCTGCAGCACCCGTTGCGCCCACACCGACACCCGCTGCCGCCCCGCAAACTGTTCGCTTCGATGAGCTCAATGCCCCTGAAGCCGTTCCTCAGCGCGCCGCAAATCAGCAGCCCCGCCTTATCGACCTCACCACGAACCGCTCCTTCCCCATCACAAAGGCGCAAATCGTAATGGGGCGCGCCCTTTCCAGCGACATCGCTATCGAAGATTTGAACGTAAGCCGTACCCACGCCGAAATTCGCCGCGAAAATGCAAATGCCTGGAGCGTTGCCGACCTTGGCTCCACCAATGGCACGCTGGTAAACGGCCGCCATATTGCTTCTACCATGCTGCAGGAAGGCGACCGCATAACCGTTGGCACCACCACGTTCTTATTCACCTTCCGATAGGGAGCTTTTCCTTCAACGGGCTGCGTCACTTGCTGGCACAGCCCGTTTGCGCTTTATGCGCACCTTTTAAACCCGTTTCAAACGATAGGCTATTCCGTGATCGACGTAATCCTTCTCATAGGCAGACTGCTTTTCGTAGCGCTGCTCTACCTGTTCCTTTTCGCCATCATGAAAACAGGCATTGGCCTGGTGCGCGGACAACGTAAAGGCGAAAAGACCTGGACCGTTGCCATCGAAAAAGGCCCCAAGGAACTTCGCGGCGTGAACATTGCCGTCAACGGCCCGGTTATCGTGGGCCGCAGTCCAGGATCCGATATCGTCATCGGTGCCGAATACGTATCTTCGCGCCACGCGCGCTTTGTGCTCATGGGCCAGAACCTCTTCGTGGAGGATCTGGGCTCAACCAACGGCACAGCCGTCAATGGCCGCTTTATCTCTGAACCCACCGCGCTGAAAAACGGCGACAAAGTTGCCGTTGGCGATGTAACCATGCGCGTACGGTTCGCCCAGTAAAAGAGGAAGATGAATTCTATGCCCACTCCCCGCAACGCCCGCGCCGAGCGCAAAGCCGCAGATGAGCCCAATGCCATCGCCTTCTTTGGAAGCCGCACTGAAGTTGGCCACATCCGCGAACATAACGAAGACAGCCTGGTTGCGGTTCCACCGCTTTTTGCCGTTGCCGATGGCATGGGTGGCCACGAAGCAGGCGAAGTCGCCTCGGAAATTGCCATCAACACCATCATGGAACTTGCGCCCGACCACGCCGATTCTGACGCGTTGGCGCGTGCCGTGGTTGCCGCGAACCTCAATGTCATCAAAGCTCCCGCAAAAGGCATTGGCCGCGAGGGCATGGGAACCACACTTACTGCCGCAATCCTGGAAGGCGAGCGCCTGATTATCGCTCAAGTTGGCGACTCGCGCGCATACCTTCTGCATGAGGGAAAGCTCCAGCAGCTTACGCGCGACCATAGCCTCATGGCCGACATGATCGAAGCGGGCCAGCTCACGGAAGCCGAAGCCCGCGTTCACCCGAACCGCTCGGTTATCACGCGAGCCATCGGATCCGACCCTCATATGCAGCCCGACATCTACGAGCTGAACGTCGAAACGGGCGACCGCATCCTTCTGTGCTCCGACGGCATTTGCACCATGATCGAAGATCCTCAGATCGAGCATGTCATGGGCCACAGTCGCACTGCGCAGGAGTGCGCCGACAATCTGGTGGCTGCCGCGCTTGATGCAGGTGGGTTCGACAACGCAACTGCCGTGGTGGTGGACGTTGAAGGCTTTCGCGAGGTGCGCGAACGCAAAGCCCAGCACAAGTCGAAGATTCTCTACACATTTTTGGTCCTAGCGGTTATTGCCATTTTCGCAATCGCCGGCGTTACCGCTTATCAGTACGTGAACAACTCCGCTTACCTGGTGAACCAGGACGGCAAGGTCGCCGTATACCGTGGTCTGCAAGACGACCTGTTCGGCATGCCCCTTTCCAGCCTCGACCGCGTTACCGACGTTGACGTGAACAAGCTTTCACCGAGCGTGGCGAGCCGCATCAACGATGGCATTTCGGTTGGCAGCATGGATGAGGCAAATGAGCTTATCGCTTCCTATCAGGAAGACATTGCTCGCCAGGATGCCGCAACCAAGCAAAGCGACGCCTCCGCTTCTACCGACAAAGCAGCGTCTTCCGACTCCTCTACCTCGAAGACGAAGAAGAGTGCCAACGAAAGCGAGTAGTCAATGACCCGACGCAATACCGAGCTGATGCTTCTTTGCATCGCAGCTCCTCTTGTAATATTGCTTTTTGCCATGGTTGCCCTCAATGAAGGAAACCAGGTAACGCTCGACAACCTGACGGTGCCCTTGGGCATGTTTGCCACCTTCGTGGTGGCCCATCTGGCCATTCGCAAGCTTGCCCCCGGTGCCGATCCTGCCATTCTCCCGCTTTCATTCGCTCTGTCGGGCATTGGCATTGCCTTCATCACGCGCCTTGCGCCCGACTTGGCTATGAAACAGGTTGGATGGCTGTTCCTTGGCGTAGTGTTCATGGTGCTCGTCTTAGCATTCGTAAAGAACCTCGACAAGCTTGGCAGCTACAAATACACCATTATGATCGCCGGCATCCTGCTGCTGATGTCGCCCATGCTTCCGGTTATCGGTAACGAAATCTACGGTTCGCGCATTTGGCTTTCTATCGGCGGTTTCTCCATTCAGCCTGGTGAGCTTGCAAAAATCTGTATCGTCATCTTCTTGGCAGCATACCTGGCGCAGAACCGCGAGATGCTTTCTGTCTTCAACCACAAGCTGGGGCCCTTCCGCGTGCCCGACATGCGCGCGCTGGTTCCCGTTATCATCATGTGGGCGGTGGCCCTGTTGGTTATCGTGTTCGAAAAGGACTTGGGCTCGGCGTTGGTCCTGTTCTTTGTATTCGTTACCATGCTCTACGTGGCAACCGGCAAGCACGCCTACATCGTTATCAGCCTTCTGATGGTTTCCGTAGGCTTCGTATTCGTATACTTCCTGTTCAGCCATGTTCAGGTTCGCGTCGATACGTGGCTTAACCCCTTTGCCGACCCCACCAACACGGGCTATCAGCTGGTCCAGTCCATCTTCAGCATCGCAGACGGCGGCCTGTTCGGTGTAGGCATCGGCAACGGTATGGCCGAGCAGATTCCTATTGTTGAATCCGACTTCATCTTCAGCGCCATCGCTGAAGAGGCGGGTCTTTTGGGCGCCGCGGGCGTATTGCTTCTGTACCTGTGCTTCGCCATCCGCGGCATTCTTATTTCCGTTCGCGCAAAAAGCGATGTAAGCTCGTTTATGGCCGTAGGTTTCACTGCCGTTATCGTGCTGCAGGCCTTCATCATCGTGGGCGGCGTTACGCGCCTTATCCCTCTTACGGGTCTTACCCTTCCCTTCGTAAGCCAAGGCGGTTCTTCGCTTCTGGCGAGCTTCATCATCTTGGGCTTCCTGCTCCGCGCAAGCGATCAGGGCACGGGCCTGGGCACCGAAATGGCATCGGGCACAGGCGTGGTAAGCCTGAACGGCGCGCTGGGACGCGTTTCCCTGGGCAAGCGCCTTACCGGCACCATGATTGTGTTCTCTGCCCTGTTTGCGCTGCTGGTTGCCAACCTGACGATGATCATGGTTATCCAGGCAGACGAATACAAGAACATGCCCATCAACAACCACACGCTGGCAAAAGAATCGAAAACCGAGCGCGGCGCCATCACCACATACGACAACGTGCTCCTGGCTCATTCCGTGTTGCAAGACGATGGCACCTACAAGCGCGAATACCCTGCAGGAACCCTTGCCGCACACGTGGTGGGATACGCCTCCGACACGTACGGCACCTCTGGTATCGAAGCGTCTTGCAACGATACGCTGAAGGGCGAAAGCAACTACGCTTCATGGATCGATGTGCTGAACTCCTATTCCGGAGCCGGCACCGCAGGCAACGACGTGAAGCTCACCATCAACTCAACCATCCAAAAAGCCGCACAAGACTCGCTGAAGGGCTACAAGGGAGCTTGCGTCGCCATCGACCCGAAGACAGGAGCGATTTTGGCGCTCGCCTCTTCGCCCACCTACGATGCCGACGATGTTGATAGCATCCTTTCTTCCGGCGGCGATTCTTCGGCACTGTACAACCGCGCAACCCAGGCGCTGTACTCGCCCGGCTCCACGTTCAAGATCGTGACGCTGACCACTGCGCTGGCAGACAACGTGGCAACCGAATCAACCCAGTATGATTCCCCCTCTACGCTCGACATCGGCGGCGGCAAGGTGACGAACTTCAACAACTCGTCATATGGCACCATTACGCTGCAGCGCGCGACCGAGCTTTCCGCCAACACCGTATTCGCACAGCTCGGCGATCAGATCGGCGCAAAAGACCTTGTTTCCTCTTCCGAGAAATTCGGCTTCAACAACGCGCTGAGCTTCGATTTGCCGCTCGCTAAATCGCTGATGCCCGACCCGGACGAGATGACCGAATGGGAAACCGCATGGGCCGCAGCAGGTGAGCCGGTAGGCGAACATGCCAGCCCCGCAGGCCCGCAGGCAACCGTTCTGCAGATGGCCTTGGTTGGTTGCGCCATCGCAAACAATGGCACCATCATGCAGCCTTACCTGGTAGACAGCGTGAACAATTCCGATGGCAAGAACAGCTATCGTGCAACGCCTTCCACGATGTCGAACGTATGCTCTTCATCGGTGGCCAAGCGAGTACGCACGGTACTTGAAGGGGTCGTGAACAACGGCACCGGCAAAGCAGCCGCCATTTCCGGCGTGCAGATTGCAGGCAAAACCGGTACCGCAGAAACGGGCAAGGAAAAGGACGACCGTTGGTTTGTGGGCATGGGCCCATCCGATGACTGCTCGGTAGTAGTGGCCATCGTCCTCGAAGAGGCCGGCGAGAGCCTTTCCGGCGGTGCAGCCGGACGCGCCCAGGGCGTACTAAAGGCAGCGCTTGAAGTTCAAGGGAATCTGTAAGAAAAGCGTTTCCTGATTCCTCGTGAAAGCCTTGCAAAAACGGGGAACTTGACATGGTAATACGATATGCTTATGCGATGGTCGTTAAGCATGGATCCAAAGGGAGTACAAACGTGGCTGGAAGCATGGTTGGCAGAACATTCAACAACCGTTACACGCTAACTGAACGAGTCGGCCTTGGTGGCATGGCAGAGGTATACCGCGCACAGGACAACGTTCTGGGCCGCACGGTAGCCGTAAAAGTTATGCTGCCCCAATATGCAGCCGACCCAACCTTTACCAAACGTTTCCGTCAGGAAGCGGCATCGGCCGCTAACCTGCAGAGCCCCTATATCGTAAGCATCTACGATTGGGGCCTTGACGGCGAAACCTACTACATTGTTATGGAGTTCCTCCGCGGAACCGATCTTAAAACCGCCATCAACGAACGAGGCGCAATCAATCAGCGAAAGGCGGCCGAAATCGGCAGCCAGATCGCCCAGGCGCTTTCGGTTGCGCACGAAGGTGGCGTAATCCACCGCGACATCAAGCCGCAGAACATCATGATCCAGCCTGATGGCAACATCAAGGTAATGGACTTCGGCATTGCGCGTGCAGGCGACGCGGGCCTTTCCCAGACGGCAACCGTTCTGGGTACCGCCCATTACGTATCGCCCGAGCAGGCTCAGGGCAAGGAGCTCACCGGCGCCAGCGATATCTACTCGTTGGGCGTAGTTCTCTACGAAGCCACCACTGGAAAGCTCCCCTTCGACGGCCAAGACGCGGTAAGCGTTGCCGTAAAGCAGGTCAACGAGCTTCCCGCGCCGCCGAGCGCCATCAATCCAAACATCGATCCCGGTCTGGAAGCCATCATCATGAAGGCCCTGGAAAAGGATCCCAATAAGCGCTTCAAAGATGCCGCGGAAATGCGTCATGTGCTGAACGACTTCTTGGCAGGTCGTCCTATCGCTCTTGGCGACGATATCAGCGGCCTTAAAACCCAGGTTATGGGTGGCGTTGCGCCTATGCAAAACGGCACCGCGGTTATGAGCCCCGTTGCTGGCGGCCAAGCTACCGGTGGTTTCACCCAGGTAGGCCCACGCGTATATTCCGCAGAAGACGAAGAGGCGGCTGCCAAAAAGAAGAAGCGCAACACCATCATCGGTGTTGTCGTGGTCCTGCTGTGCATCATCGGCATTGCGGGCGCTGTGTTCGCTATGAATGGCAGCGGCGACAAGGTCACCGTGCCCGATGTAACGAACAAATCCATTGCCCAGGCACGCACCACGCTCGAACAGTCAGGCTTCAAGATTGGCACCGAAACGGAAGTGTACAGCAGCACCGTTCCTGCCGGCAGCGTAGTAAGCACCGACCCGCAAGCGGGTGAACAGGCCGCAAAGGGCTCTACTATCAAAATCAACGTTTCGAAGGGAACCGAGCAGGTTACCGTCCCCGACTTGAAGGGCAAATCGGCCGACGAAGCTCAGAAGGCGTTAAACGAAGCAGGTCTGACGGGTCAGCAAGGCGATTCCGTGTTCTCGGATGATGTTGACGAAAGCATGGTCGCATCACAGGAAACCCCTTCGGGCACCACGGCAAACAAGGGCGACACAGTGGTATTCCACCTTTCTAAGGGTTCTGAAAAGGTGACCATCCCCAATGTTGTGGGCATGACTCAGTCACAGGCAACCTCCAAGCTGGAAAATGCAGGCTTTGCGGTTAGCACCACAACCGAAACCAGCAAAGACGTGGAAAAGGGCAACGTAACGAAGCAGAGCAAAACCGGCACCGCCACTAAGGGAACCACTATTACCATCACCATTTCCAGCGGCCTCGGCGAAGCTCCCAATGTAGTTGGCATGTCCGAGAGCAAGGCAAAGGAAACCCTCGAAAAGGCTGGCTACAAGTATGATCTGCAGTACAAGTCAGATTCGACGGTAACAAAAGGAAACGTTATCTCGCAAAGCACTAGCGGCAGCACGGTAACCCTCTATATTTCCTCAGGCTCCGGCAGTACAAACAGCGACGGCTCCAACGGATCGGGGAGCAACTAGTCAACACAACAAGGCCTCGCAGCAATGCGAGGCCTTGTTTTTATGCAAACTAATCCCCGCAAACACGCGCTGCCCGCCCCCTCTTTTGCAGGTTTACCCATTCCGTCACTGGGCTCCCACGCATCTTTCGCAAAGTCAGCTCCACTGAGGCAATCCGCTTACTGCGAAAACAAAAAAACGAACTTCTTTGCAACTTTTTTGTTTTCAAGCCTCCAAAACATCATTGGCCTGACGCTGTAAGCGGAGGCGAAACAGATGTGGCACCGCGCAACGGCAGCTGGAGCGATTTGCACAGTGGCGGCCCGTACCGATCCTGTTGGGATTAAGTTGCGGACACACTTTTCTGCCTATAACCCTGCAATAGGCTTAATCCCAATAAAAAAGGCCCACCAAAGGCGGACCCGAAAACGCTGGCGCCCCCGAGAGGACTCGAACCTCCGACGCACGGTTTAGGAAACCGACGCTCTATCCGCTGAGCTACGGGGGCGGATACCTGGATTTCGTCGCTAGATATGCTTGAGCACTTCCATGACAAAATCGCTGTTCAAGGCTAACATGTCGTTGTCGATGTTTTCAATGACATCGTCCTCTTCGGCGAAGAATGCCGGTTTCCTGCCATCCATGCCCGCCAAATGCAGGGCCTGCTGGCCGTGCTTCAAGGCGTAGGCCGATGCGCTGTTGCGCCATTCCATCGTAGCCTCGGGCACTTTCAACCCGGTGGCCTGACCGGCCTTGCGAACCAAACGTTTCATACGGCTCGAGGCCTTCTTGGGAACATAGGTGCCCTCTTTGTCGATCAGCGTTAGCTCGCCGGCCCCCAACGCCTCCAGCTCCACGATAAGCGCGCCCTTGAGCTCAACCTCATGAGCAGCCATAAACGCTTTCATGCCGCCATTGCCGGCAAGTTCGGATCCGAGCGCCACGAACCACACTTCCATATCGATGCGGTCGCTGTGGAACTGCTCGATCTGCTCGATTTCCGGCGTCGGCTCAAAGACGAAATCGGCGGGCAGCCCTTCACCGAACACA
>URJE01000039.1 GCA_900547965.1 uncultured Eggerthella sp.
TGGCCGTAGTGGCTGTGGCTGCCGTGGGGTTGGGTGCTTACCTGTATGGCGACGAAGACGCATGGAGCCATATCGACACACACGAATGGAATCCTGCGTACCCCTATTCCCACTATGGCTTTGCAGCGAGCTTTGCATCGGATGCTGCTTCGTCTTCGACGGTGAATGCGGAAGGCTATGACATTGATGCCCTGTGGCAAACCGATGATGCATCGGGCGTAACCCACGTTAACGTCGGACACGGATATCTGACCGAGGCGGATGGCGTGCCTGCATACACCCAGGCAACCGAAGAATCCCCCAATATCGTGGTGGTGATGAACGAATCGTTTTCCGACCTTACTACCTACTTAGAGGGCTACGAAACGAGTACCGACCCAATGCCCTACGTGCGTTCGCTCATGAAGCGTGGCGACGTGGTTTCGGGCACCTGTGCCGTTTCCTCGGATATGGGCACGGGCACAGCCAATTCCGAATTTGAGTTCCTAACGGGCAATTCCATGGCATATTTCAAGGGAAATACCCCGTATGTTCAGTTCATTGACGCGGAAACGCCTAGCCTGGCATCCCTGTTAGCTGGCCGCGGATACAACACCATGGCCATGCATGCCTATGAGCGGGCTGGATATAACCGCGTGAAAGTATATGACCGCCTTGGCTTCGAAACGTACAAGGGCGTAGAGGACTTCGACGTTGACTTGGATTATGCCCGCAGCTATCCGACCGACGAGACGAACTATCGTCAGCTTATCAAGGATTTCGAGGAAAACCGCGGTGGTGCTCCGCAATTCGTGTTCAACATCACTATGCAGAACCATGGTGGCTACTATGCGTCCGATTACGAATGGCCCGTTCGCGTTCATGAGGTATCGCCGGTAAATTCATACGATGAATCGGTTATCGCCTACGAATCCAGCGTTCACATGGCAGATGAATCGGTGCGTCAGCTCATCTCGTACTTCGAAACGGTAGACGGACCCACGGTCGTGCTTTTCTTTGGCGACCATGAGCCGCGCCTTTCGAATGAGTTCTACTCGAGTTGGTTTACCGATGAGAACGATCTCGATTTGGAAACCACCGCGCAACTCCATAAAACCCCCTTCTTCATTTGGGGCAACTACAATTTGAACACCGAATCGATTCAGAAGGGTTCGGCAGTTTCGCTGAACTACCTGTCCACCGCGTTGTTCCAAACGGCGGGGATACAACTTTCGCCATACCAGGAATACTTGGCGGATCTTCGCATGGAACACCCAGTAATTACGGCTCGCTACTTCACTACCGCATTCGGCGACAAGGTAGGCACGACGCCTTCGGCATTTACCGATTCGATCCGTGAGTACCAGTGGCTTCAATACAACTGCGTATTCGATCGAGCCCATCGCATTCCGGGGTTCTATTCATAGGCAAGCGGGCGCTAGTATATATGGTGGCCTTGTGATGGTGCCTTGCAAAGAGAATGGGTGTTTTGCTAAAATCTCCATTTGCGTTTGACTACCTATTTGCTTAAAGGAGCTACCTTGGCTAAAGAAGATGCAATTGAACTGGAGGGCACCGTACTCGAGGCTCTTCCAAACGCTATGTTTAAGGTAGAGCTTGAAAACGGTCACACTATTCTTGCCCATATTTCCGGCAAGATGCGTATGCACTACATCAAGATCCTTCCTGGCGACAAGGTTCAGGTTGAACTCTCTGTATACGATCTCGATCGCGGTCGTATCACCTATCGCTACAAGTAAGTAGCAAGCTAGCGTACCTCACAGGGTGAAGTGCGCTTTTGTCGTTTGCGAACCCGCGGCGCGAACGCATCCTGGTGGGGAAGGGGAAACCCAAAGCCGCCCCATGAAGCGGAAAAGAAACAAACTATCGCCTGCGGCTGGGCGTGGTAGATAAAAGAGAAACACATTACCGAAAGGAAATTGAAATGAAGGTACGTCCTTCGGTCAAGAAAATGTGCGACAAGTGCAAGATCATTCGACGCCACGGCAAGGTACTCGTAATCTGCGAGAACCCTCGTCACAAGCAGCGTCAGGGTTAAAGAGAAAGGGAACGTATTCATGGCACGTCTCGTTGGTGTCGACCTTCCTCGCGACAAGCGCATTGAAGTCGGCTTGACCTATATCTACGGCATTGGCCTCACCACCTCCAAGAAGATCCTCGCAGAAACCGGTGTTAACCCCGATACCCGCGTAAACGATCTTACGGAAGATGAACTCTCCAAGCTTCGTGACTACATCCAGGCTAACCTCACCACTGAGGGCGACCTGCACCGCGAAGTATCTCAGAATATTAAGCGCCTCATGGAAATCGGTTGCTACCGTGGCCTGCGTCATCGTCGTGGCCTGCCCGTTCGCGGTCAGCGCACTCACACGAACGCTCGTACGCGCAAAGGTCCCAAGCGTCAAATCGGTGGCAAGAAGAAGTAGAGGTGTAACTAGTGGCAGCTAAGAAAAACGTTCGCACGCGCATCAAGCGTTCTGACCGCAAGAACATCGCTGTTGGCGCTGCACACATCAAATCCACTTTCAATAACACGATCGTTTCCATCACGGATCCTCAGGGCAATGTAATTTCCTGGCAGTCCGCTGGTACCGTCGGCTTCAAGGGCTCTCGTAAGTCCACGCCGTTCGCAGCTCAGATGGCAGCTGAGGCAGCAGCAAAGACCGCTATGGAGCATGGCTTGAAGAAGGTTGCTGTATTCGTGAAGGGTCCCGGTTCCGGTCGCGAAACCGCTATCCGTTCCCTTCAGGCAGCTGGCCTCGAAGTAGCTAGCATCCAGGATTGCACCCCTATCCCGCACAACGGTTGCCGTCAGCGCAAGCGTCGTCGCGTCTAACTGAAAGGATCGATACACTATGGCAATTAACAGGACTCCGGTTCTCAAGCGTTGTCGCCAGCTCGGTCTGGATCCTTCTGTTCTCGGTTACAGCAGCAAGAAGGAATCCATCCGTCAGCCCAAGCGTCGTCGCAAGGAATCCGAATACGGTATGCAGCTGCGTGAGAAGCAGAAGGCCAAGTTCATCTATGGCGTTCTCGAGAAGCAGTTCCTCGGCTACTTCAAGCGCGCTAAGGCAATGCCCGGCATCACCGGTGACAACCTGATGCGTATCCTCGAGTCTCGTCTCGACAACGTAGTATTCCGTCTCGGCTTTGCCAAGACCCGCAAGGAAGCTCGTCAGATCGTTACCCACGGTCACATCCAGGTAAACGGCCGTCGCGTAGACATCCCGTCTTTCCGCGTTCGCCCCGGCGACCTTGTTGCTGTTACCCCCAAGGCTAAGGAACTCCTGGTTATCAAGAGCGCTCTCGTTTCCAACGAAGGCGTACAGGTTCCTGCATGGCTTGAGGTTGACATCGAAAAGCTGCAGGGCAGCGTTCTTGCTCTTCCTGAGCGTGAGCAGATTGACCTCGACATCAACGAGCAGCTTATCGTCGAACTTTACTCGAAGTAACGTACGCACTGCGGTTTATTAAGGAGGCTTATTCAATATGACAGAGTTCATGAGGCCGACAGTAACGATCGAAGAGGTCAACGACACCGTTGCCCGCTTCATCGTGGAGCCGCTAGAGCGTGGCTACGGTTACACTCTTGGCAACTGCATGCGTCGTGTTCTGCTTTCGTCTCTCGACGGAGCAAAGGCGACTGCAATTCAGATCGATGGTGTACAGCATGAGTTCACCACCGCTGAGGGCGTAATCGAGGACATCACCGATATCGTCTTGAACGTTAAGGGCCTGGTTTTCAGCGCCCTTAACGGTGACATCAGCGAGGCCACTGCGCATGTACATGCTGAGGGTCCTTGCACCGTTACTGGTGCCGATCTCGAGGTTCCTACCGAATTCTCTCTGATCAACCCCGAGCACGTCATCGCAACTGTTGCTGACGGCGGCACGCTTGAGATGACCGTCCGCATCGGCGTGGGTCGCGGATATGTATCTGCCGAGCGCAACAAGCGCACGGAAGATCCTATCGGCATCATCCACGTTGACTCGCTGTTCTCGCCGGTTCGCCGCTGCACCATGGGTGTTACCGACACCCGCGTTGGCCAGCGCACCGACTATGACAAGCTTGTTCTTGAAGTTGAGACTGATGGCTCCATCAACCCCACCGAGGCTGTGTGCCGTGCTGCGAATATCATCAACCAGTACATGGGCGCATTCCTCATGCTCGACGAGGTAGAGGAGGACGAAGAGGGCGAAGTAGTTTCCATCTTCGCTCCCGAAAACCAGGAAACCAACGCTGAGCTCGACAAGCAGATCGAGGATCTGGACCTTTCCGTTCGTTCCTACAACTGCTTGAAGCGCGCTGGTATCCACTCTGTTCGTCAGCTGGTTGAGTATTCCGAGAACGACCTGCTCAACATCAGGAACTTTGGCGCGAAGTCCATCGAGGAAGTGAAGGACAAGCTCATTTCCATGGACCTCAATTTGAAGCAATAGGAGATTTAAAGATGAGGCACAACTATAAGGGCCGCAAGCTTGGCACTGACTTCAGCCATACCAAGGCCATGAAAAAGAGCCTTGTTGCTGCGCTGTTCACCAACGACCGCATCAAGACGGTTGAGGCGCGCGCCAAGGAAATTCGCCCCGATGTAGACAAGATCATCACCTGGGCAAAGAAGGGCGACCTGCATTCCCGCCGTCTTGCTATCGCAGCACTTGGCGACAAGGAACTGGTACGCGAGGTATTCGAGAAGGTTGCTCAGGGTCAGTTCGCTGATCGCCAGGGTGGCTACACTCGCATCATGAAGCTTGGCAACCGCAAGGGCGACAACGCTTCCATGGTAATCATGGAGCTTTGCACCGAGCCGGTACAGCCCAAGGAAAAGGCTGAAAAGCCTGCAGCTAAGAAGGAAGCTCCCAAGAAGGAAGAAAAGCCTGCTGAGGAGCCTAAGGCTGAAGAGGCAACCGAAGAGGCTGCTGAATAGTTTTAGCTTTATAGCTTTCAAAGGATCCGTTCGTAGGAACGGGTCCTTTTTGTTTTCATGTGCCAACAGGCTCAACACGCAGCTTCCGATATCCCATGACCCATGCGGCGATGTTGCGCGCCACCTAAGCGCATTTCACTGCCGTCTCAGCTCCATACGACTACTGGGCCTTCAAAGCAGCAAACATAACCCTATAGAGCCTTCAGCAACGTTCTGCGAAATTGCAATGGATCAATTTCAACAAGACCGTGGCGAAACCGTGATGTTCCAATTCTGTTACGTTCACCCGATTACTATGAGTAACGCACTGTATGCTCTCATCGCGAATAGGAAAGTTTGGCTGATTTCACATATGGCACGTTTTAACGGAAACAGTAATTTTAAATATCGTATGGCTCAATGGATGATGGGTCGATATGGCATCGATGAGCTCACCCAGGCTCTTATGCTTTTGGGATGTGCCTTCGTTCTGGTGAATTTCTTTGCGCATTCGAGTATCTTGTCAACGCTTGCTCTGTTGCTTATGGCGTTGGGCATTTTCCGTTGTTATTCGAAGAACATCCCAGCGAGGGCGCGCGAGTTGGCCAAGTATCAAGAGCTTATGGTGAAGCCTAAGGCTTGGTGGCGCCTTCTTAACAAGAAATGGATCAACCGCAAAACCACGATCTACTTCAAATGCAAAGGATGCGGAGCGGTTTTGAACGTACCAAAGGGCAAGGGGAAGATTCTCGTCACCTGTCCAAAATGTGGCGCTAAAGAAGAGAAGCGTTCGTAACCTCAATTCTTTTGCGGGATAGCATTATCACCATGTAATCCACATAATGTGTTCGTAATTATTCTTGCATACTACATATGGTATGTTTCCTGCCCAAAAATACTGTGCCGCTTAGAAAATCAAGGGGTTATTTAAAAATTTCTTGGGCGTAATATAGCCATCGCTAGCTCAACCACTGCTAGCCCAGCGATCGCTATAGATGCAAGAAGCGACCTTCAATAAGGGAAGCCACTTTCTCATCGGGGAAGCCACCTTCCCGCTTGGATATATTTTTGTTAGGGGAGCGTATGAAAATCATCAAGCGCGACGGCTCCGAAGCTGTTTTCGATTTGAGCAAGATTGCCAACGCCATTAAGGGTGCAAGCGATGAATCGCCCGAAAGCGAACGTTTAACCGCTCGCCAAATCGATTACGCAGCACATAACGTTGCCGATTTATGTGAAACTGCGGGCCATACTGTTTCCGTTGAGGAAATCCAAGATATGGTCGAAAACGAGATCATGGCGCTTCAGAAGTTTGAAGTTGCCCGTCGGTACATCATTTACCGCTACGTGCAGAACATCAAGCGTCATTCCAACACTACCGATGACAAGATTCTTGCCCTCATCGAATGCAACAACGAAGAGGTCAAGCAGGAAAACTCCAATAAGAACCCTACGGTAAACTCGGTTCAGCGCGACTACATGGCAGGCGAGGTTTCCAAAGACCTTGCTACCCGTATCCTTCTTCCCGAAGATGTTGTAAAGGCTCATGAAGAGGGCGTTATCCATTTCCACGATTCCGATTACTTCGCGCAGCATATGCACAACTGCGACCTGGTAAATTTGGAAGACATGCTGCAGAACGGAACGGTTATTTCCGGCACGCTCATCGAAAAGCCCCACAGCTTTTCTACGGCTTGCAACATTGCAACTCAGATCATTGCTCAGGTTGCATCGAGCCAGTACGGCGGCCAGTCCATTTCTCTTACGCACCTTGCTCCCTTTGTCGAGGTCAGCCGTAAGAAGATTCGCCGCGATGTGATTCGCGAGCTTAACGAAGTTGGCGTAGAGCCTTCAGCTGAGCAGCTTTCGCGCATCGTTGAAGGTCGCTTGCGCGATGAGGTACGCCGTGGCGTTCAAACCATCCAGTATCAGGTGGTAACGCTCATGACCACCAACGGTCAGGCTCCGTTCGTTACCGTATTTATGTACCTGAACGAGGCACGCTCCGAGCAGGAGAAGCATGACCTCTCTATCATCATTGAAGAGGTGCTGCGTCAGCGCTATGAAGGCGTAAAGAACGAAGAAGGCGTGTGGATCACCCCGGCATTCCCGAAGCTGATCTACGTGCTGGAGGAAGACAACATCACCGAGGATTCCCCTTACTTCTACCTTACCCAGCTTGCTGCCAAGTGCACGGCAAAGCGCATGGTTCCCGACTACATCTCCGAGAAGAAGATGCGCGAACTGAAGCTTTCCAAGGGCGAAACCCCTGGCAACGGTGATTGCTACACCTGCATGGGCTGCCGCTCCTTCCTTACCCCCGATCGTTCGGGCGATGGATACGGCAATGTGGCAAATGCGGGTAACTACGAACCGGGCAAGCCTAAGTACTATGGCCGTTTCAACCAGGGCGTTGTTACCATCAACTTGGTCGATGTTGCCTGCTCTTCCTATCGCGACATGGACAAGTTCTGGAACATCTTCGAGGAGCGTCTGGAGCTTTGCAAGAAGGCGCTGATGTGTCGTCATGATCGTTTGAAGGGCACCCTTTCCGATGCTGCTCCCATTCTGTGGCAGTATGGTGCGCTTGCTCGCTTGAAGAAAGGTGAGCCCATCGACAAGCTTCTATATGGTGGCTATTCCACCATCAGCTTGGGGTATGCCGGTTTGTATGAGTGCGTAAAGTACATGACGGGCAAGAGCCACACCGATTCGGAAGCAACACCGTTCGCCATGGCCGTTATGCAGAAGATGAACGACAAGTGCACGGAATGGAAGGCTGAAACCGACATCGATTTCAGCCTGTATGGCACGCCGCTTGAATCCACCACGTACAAGTTCGCCAAGTCGTTGCAGCGTCGCTTTGGCAATATCCCCGGCGTTACCGACAAGGGTTATATCACCAACAGCTATCACGTTCATGTGTCCGAAGAGATCGATGCGTTCAAGAAGCTCGAATTTGAAAGCCAGTTCCAGCAGCTTTCGCCAGGTGGGGCAATCTCATACGTGGAAGTACCTGATATGCAGGACAACCTGAAGGCCGTTGTTCGTGTGATGCAGTACATCTACGACAACATCATGTATGCAGAGCTGAACACCAAGAGCGACTATTGCCAGGAATGCGGCTTCGACGGCGAAATCCAAATCGTCGAAGACGACGGAAAGCTGGTTTGGGAGTGCCCGCATTGCGGCAACCGCGACCAGGAAAAGCTCAACGTTGCTCGCCGTACGTGCGGCTACATTGGCACCCAATTCTGGAACCAGGGTCGCACCGAAGAGATTCGCGACCGCGTTCTGCACCTGTAGTTACGCTGTTCTACGAACAGCGTAACGTTCGCGGGAAACGCGATGACGCTGCGAGGAGCCCTGGTGGCACGGGAACCCTTCAATCGGTCGGGGCGGCACAAAGGCCAGCCCCTCCCTCTTTCAGGGCTCCCGTACTCACCAGGGCTCCTCTCGCTGTTTCGTCCAACTGTGTGAGTTTCGGGGCCTGCCCCGTTTGAATGCCTCTCGTAGGAGTTGTTAATGAAGTACGCAAACATCAAATACCGGGATATTGCCGATGGGGAAGGGGTGCGCACCACCTTGTTTGTGTCGGGATGTTCTCATCATTGCGAGAATTGCTTTCAGCCTGAAACCTGGAGCTTTTCCTATGGGCAGGAATTCACAGCCGAGATTGCCGATGAGGTGCTGGCAACGCTCGACGATTTCTTCGTTGACGGTTTGACGTTTTTGGGTGGCGAACCTATGGAGCCGGAAAACCAGCGCGGATTGCTTGAGCTGGCAAAACGCGCAAAGGAGCTGCACCCCGAAAAAAGCATCTGGTGCTATACCGGCGATGTCTACGAAGACTTGGTTGATGTCGCCTCACCTCGTCATACCAAGGAAACCGATGAGCTGCTAGGCTTGATTGACGTGCTGGTGGATGGCCCCTATATCGACAGCTTGCATGACATCACCTTGCGTTTCCGGGGTTCGTCGAATCAGCGCGTTATCGATATGAATGAAACGCGCAAGAGCGGCGAAGTGGTGCTGTGGAAAGACGAAGAGGTATACAGCACCCATTCGATGTAGCCGCTGTTATCATGGCGGCTTCATTACGCATATATATTCAGGGAGATACCCCCATTCATCGTGCCGATGCGCGCGTGAAACTCGTGCTGTTGTTGCTGTTTTCGGTAGGAGTGTTCTTCGTCGATACCTGGCGGGGCCTTGGCATCTATTCGCTGGCGGTTGCCGCGGTGGTTGCGGCGGGACGTATGCCGCTGGCGCGACTGGGCACATTGTCGCTCCCCTTGGTGGTGTTGCTTGCTTTTATTTGGGTGTGCAATGCATTCGCCTTCGATGTCGGAAGTCTTGCCGAATCGGGGCTCGGCGGCGTTTCTGCTGGCTTTGCCGAAGGGTGGCAGCCCATTGTGCTGGCTGGTACGTTTGGGTTCGTGCCGCAAGGATGCATGTTTGCCTTGTTCTACGCGGTTCGCGTCCTTCTTATCTTATGGGCGAGTTTCGCTGTTTCGTTTACCACTTCCGCCGAAGCGCTGACGGGTGCTTTTGCGTCGCTGATGCGGCCTTTGCGCGCCTTTCGCGTTCCGGTTGACGATGTGGCCACCATGCTCTCCCTTGCAGTTCGGTTTATTCCCCTCACCGCAGAGGAATTGGCGCTGGTCCGCAGCGCCCAAACGGCGCGCGGCGCACGGTTGGAAAGCGGCAGTGTTTGGCAGCGTCTGTTCGCCTATCGCACGGTATTCATCCCCTTGGTAGTGCGCTTGTTTCGCCGTGCCGACACTTTAAGTGTTTCCATGGTGGCGCGTTGCTACGGCTGCACCCAGCGAACCAGCCTTGAGGAGCCCCACGTATGCCCGCGGCAAGCGGTTGTTTTTTTGGCATGTTCGGCTTTGTTGGTGGTGGTAGCGTGCATTCTTTAGCTGTAAACGTTGCGCTTGCCTGCGCGGGGCGGGTTGAATGCGGGGCGCATGGTATCATTCGAGTGTTTGAACAAAACGTTTCCAAGGAGGAAATTACATGGGTACCATCATCGATGTGTTCGGTCGTGAGATCCTTGACTCCCGCGGCAACCCCACGGTAGAGGTAGAGGTTGTTCTCGACGATTATGCAACAGGTCGTGCTGCTGTTCCTTCCGGTGCATCCACCGGTGCTTTTGAAGCAGTGGAGCTTCGCGATGGCGATTCCGAGCGTTACTTGGGCAAGGGCACGCTGAAGGCTGTTGCTCACGTCAACGAAGAGATTGCCGATGCTCTTATCGGCATGGAGGCCGACGATCAGCGCGGTATCGATGCAATCATGCTTGAGCTTGACGGCACCGAAAACAAGGGCAACTTCGGCGCAAATGCCATTCTTGGTGCTTCTTTGGCTGTTGCCAAGGCCGCTGCAGAATCCGCAGAGCTTCCTCTTTACAAGTATGTTGGCGGCGCAAATGCCAACATGTTGCCCACGCCTATGATGAACATCTTGAACGGTGGCGAGCATGCAGACAACAACGTGGACTTCCAGGAGTTCATGATCATGCCTGTTGGCGCAACCTCTTTCGCTGAGGCACTGCGTTGGTGTGCGGAGATCTACCACACTCTTAAGAAGGTTCTGCACGAGGCTGGCCTCGGTGGCGGCGTTGGTGACGAAGGCGGTTTCGCTCCTAACTTCACCACCAACGAAGAGCCCCTCAAGTACATTGTTGAGGCATGTGAAAAGGCTGGTTACAAGCCCGGTTCCGACATCATGTTCGCTATGGACCCGGCTTCTACCGAGTTCTACAACGCTGAAACCGGCAAGTACGTTTTGGCTGGCGAAGGCCGCGAACTCACCAGCGCTGAAATGGTTGACTACTGGGAGGCTTTGGTTCAGAAGTACCCCATCATCTCCATTGAAGACGGCATGGCCGAGGAGGACTGGGATGGCTGGAAGGCCCTCACTGATCGCATCGGCGACAAGGTCCAGTTGGTTGGCGACGACCTGTTCGTAACCAACCCCAAGCGCCTTGCCAAGGGCATCGAGCTTGGTTGCGCTAACGCAATCCTGGTAAAGGTTAACCAGATCGGTTCCCTTACCGAAGCTCTCGAGGCTGTTCAGATGGCAAAGCAGGCAGGTTACGCTTGCATTATGTCCCATCGTTCCGGCGAAACCGAAGACGTTACCATCGCCGACCTCGCGGTTGCAACCAACGCTGGCCAGATTAAGACCGGCGCTCCTTGCCGCTCCGACCGTGTTGCTAAGTACAATCAGCTCCTTCGCATCGAAGAGCAGCTGGGCGATTCCGGCCAGTATGCTGGCATGAAGGCGTTCTACAACATCAATCGCTAGAACATCGGATTGATATTTTCAGAAGGGCCCGCAGGCGTAAAGCTTGCGGGCCCTTCTTGCGTTTTCGTCCTTTAATGGACTCATCCCATATTGCGCCCTTCTCCCGGGCTCAAAAATAGTTTGCTGGGGCCCTTATACCAGGGCCAAAAAGCTTGCTGGGACAAGGTGCAAAAGCCACACTCTGTCGAGGCGGCTTGTAAGGGGGGCTTGCAGACACGTCGGGCGTAGCCGTCGAGGACGTGCCTGCTGAAGCGAGTTGCCTGGGGACGCCGGCGCCTCAAGGGGCATGGGGCGCGAAGGCATCCACTTCTGAGGTTGCTTACCCTTCGAAGGGGGTTACGTGTGCAACAGCTTCAGCTTGGGTGATTTCTGTTTCGTCGTTGTCCAAGTCGATCAGGCGATACTTCCAGTTGCCCATGTCCAGCTCGTGCATATACGAGAGCTGACGCAGGCCATGGCGCGTTTCGATTCGTTCGACAAGGTCGTGGTTGTCGCAGAGCCCCGCTTCGGTCATGGCGTACACCAGATCGACGCAGGCGGAGTCGATGGCGCAGATGTCGGTTGATGCCAAAATTCCCACATTCGGTGTGACAACCGGCATAGCACCCGTGCCTTCGCAGTCGCAGGACACCGACATATTGCGCATAACATTGACGTACACAATGTTGCTCCCGAAGAAGTCGATGGTTGCCTTGGTAGATTCGGTTATGCGTTCCATCAGCTCTTCTTCGGCAATGGACCACAGATTGTCAGAGCCAGGCACGGTGTGGATTTCTCCTTTGCCGATGCGGCCGTCGGCGCAGCCAATGCCCAGGTTCTTATTCGATCCGCCGAAGCCGCCCATGGTATGGCCCTTGAAGTGGGTAAGCGTGAGCATCGAGTCGTAGCTCAGCATATGGGTGCCCACGTGCATTTCATCGAACCACTTGCCGCCGACAACGGGCAGGGTGGCAACACCTTCTTCGTCCATGATGTCTACCGGGCAGAACGTCCAGCCGTTGTGGGCGATGGTTTCGCGATGCTGTTCGGTGGTGTAGCGGTCGCCTTCGTAATAGGTGTTGGTTTCGACGATGGTGGCATCGGGTAGGTCTTGCTGAACAAGCTCCTTAACCCAGCCGAAAGGAATGATGTTGGGGCCGTCTTTTTCGCCAGTGTGCAACTTGATGGCAATCTTGCCGCTAAGCTGCGGAGCAACTTTGGCAACCGCACGGCGCAGGCCTTCAGGTGAAAGATCGCGCGTGAAGAACACATCGGAAGTTGCGCCATCACGCTGGTCGAACGGCACGCGAATATTGCCGTTGGTTGGTGCTTGCGGGTTTGCTTTGGTCATAGCGGCTCCTCAGAACCGAGTTTTTTCTTTTTCACTATGGTATCGCAACGAGTTATTTAAGTGACGCAACGTTTCTTAAAATATGAAGCGAAGAACAACGACGAACGCGGCGCCAAAGATTGCGCTGAGCGTCACCAAAAGCATATCGTGCGCGGATTTATGTTTGCGTACGAAGGCATTGTATCGCGAGGTGCGGTTGGGCTCTTCGCCTGCGCAGAACGCCAGGATTTCCTGGTAGGTAAGGATATTATTTCGGACTTTTGTCTTGTTTACGGCAAAGCTAAGCCCAAGAGCAGTGGCGAAAGTTGCCAAGAAAACGAGCAGGCAGGCAAAGCCCGATGCGGTGTTTTTCTCAATAAAGCTGTCAAGCGCAAAGAACAAGGCGACTATCGCAATAACGGTTAGCATCATTTCGGCGACATACATCCAAATAAGGCTGTGGTCTGCTTTGCGGACGGATTCTTCCATGGTTTCCACGTCTCCTTTTATCAGTTCGTCGATAGAGATATCGAAGGCAACACTGAGCAAAAGCAGACTCTGAACATCGGGGTACGTGCGTGCTGTTTCCCAATTCGAAATGGTCTGGCGGGAAACGTAGATTTTTTCCGCTAGCGCTTCTTGGGAAATGCCCAGTGCTTGGCGGTGCTTCTTTATCTGTCCGGCTAGTTCCATTTCTGTGGCATCCACTTATTGCTCCTTGCTCGCATACGCAAGCCTGAGCTTGCCTTCGTATTCCAGGATGACGTGCTCTGAAAAACTCTACCACCCAACGATTTCGACATGGCGCATTATTGTTGGATTGATTGGTGCCAAAAACCTTTATCAAATCAATGATCAGCGGTTATTCAAAAGCGGCATGATAGATTTCGTCTTGTTTCTGGGCGAAGTTGAAGGGTGTGGGGGAAAGGCGCTTCCCCAGTCTTTTCGATGCTATTGTTGCAAGGTTAAATAGTTGGCCCCTGCTGAAAACCTGGTTTTTCGTGACGGAGACAACATGAATCCCTGCCTTTTCCAGGGTTGATCTTCTGCTTGAATCAAGGTGAAGCTTGCTTGTGTCCGAATGGAAGGTGTCGCTGTCGTATTCGAGTGCGAACTGCTGGTCGGGCCAGCATAAATCACATCGACGTATCGCGATGCTTCCCTCGTTGGTCTCAATAGGGTAGTTAAGCTCCGGGCGGGGCAAGCCAAATCCGCCCAACGAAGGAGGAAGGCAAAGAAGCATCGAAAGCAAGCTTTCCATTGGAGAGGCGGATCCTTTTACAAGGTAACTCGATGCTCGTTTCGCCGCCTTGACCCCGTGAATTCCTTCGCATTTCTCGAGATAACGTTCGATGAGCTGGGGGTTGCTGCGCGGATCTCTTCGGAGAAAGCCGCTGCTGGATTGAGCGCTAAGTCCGTAAGAACCGCAAAGCTCATATCCGACAGTGATGAGCTGTACCAAGCTTAGTTCTTTTCCGAGCTGCAGAAACGTTGCCTCTGGCGTGCTTACGTATAAGTCCTGCGCGATCTTGTAGAACGAACGGGAGGGATGTTTCCCCGACCAAATGCGAGGAGAGAGGTTTTGCGACTTTCTCATGTTTGCTTTGCAAGAAACCAAAATCGACACAGGCTTTTCGTCGATGCCGAATTTCCAGAGGATGCCAGTATCCATTTGGGAGTAATAAGGGGAGTTGTTTTCTTGTGGTGCTGCCTGTGAAATGGGTTGCGCCCAATTTCTATCATGGGTTCGCCAAAATGCCAGGGCGGTTTTATGTCCGATGAAAATTGCCATGTTGGGAAATATGACAGACGTTTCTTAATTTCATGAGAAAGCGGTGTGAAGGATATCGAAATCAATCGCCAGCGTTGCCTTCGCGTGCCAGCTGTTCACGTTGTTTCATGGCGCTGAATCCAATAGTGCCGTTTCGGAAGCGTAAAAACAAAAATCTCGCCCTTTCTGCAACTTTTTTTCGATTGGCAATCCTCGCCCACCCGCAAAAGACGGAAAAAAGCCTCCCAACAGTTAATTTGCTGCACTTTTGAGCCAATATCAGTATTTAAAGAAATCGCAGCAGCCCCTAATCGCAAAAAAG
>URJE01000040.1 GCA_900547965.1 uncultured Eggerthella sp.
TTTGGGCTTTAAAAACGCGGGGGGAAAGAAGAAACCCCCCGCCATGATGGCAACCAGGGTATCCATGCCCGCAATGCGCACCGCTTCGCCCGTCAGTTTGTTGTCACGTCCAATGTAGCTGCCGAAAATGGACATGCCGCCGATGCCCACGGAAAGCATGAAGAACGCCTGGCTCATTGCGGCGTACAGGATTTCCGCGAAGCTGGCGTTGGAATTGTTGAACAGGTTGTCGAAATTGGGCAGCAGGTAGAATTCCAAACCCTCCTGACCGCCTTCGAGAAGACACGAATGCACACAAAGAACGGCCATCAACACAAACAAGGCCGCCATCATCACCTTGGTGATGCGCTCTACGCCTTTCTGCACACCGGCCGCGCAGATTGCGAATCCGAGCAGCGTGACCAGCAGCATCCAGCCTGCCATTTCAATGGGGTCGCCGATCATGGAAGAGAAAACAGTGGGAATATCGTGCGTTCCGTCAAAAGTTCCTATGCCGGTTTTGAACAGGTAGGCAACCATCCAGCCGCAGACGCTGGTGTAGAACATCATCAGCACGTAGTTGCCCACAAGGGTAAACCATTTGAAGCAATGCCACTTGGAGCCACGCGGTTCCAGAGCATCAAAGCTTCGCGCTGTCGAGCGATGGCTCGCGCGGCCTACAGAAAATTCCATCACCAGCAGTGGCACACCGAGCACCACCAGAAAGAGCAAGATCATCAGAACGAACGCGGCACCACCGTATTGTCCCGTGATAAAGGGAAAGCGCCAGATGTTGCCCAAACCGATAGCACAGCCTGCGCTGATTAGCAGAAAGCCCAAACGGCTAGAGAAGCCTTCACGTCCCTGCCCATCTACGGAAGAGCCGGTGTTGCTGGTAGTGTTCTGGCTGGCCATGCAAGCCGCCTTTCTGTCGAAAACGAAAACGGTTATGCCAAAAGACACAACCGTTTAATGATACGCGTTTTATAGCTGGAACAACTCGGCAACCTACCCCATTCGCACCCGCAAGCAAGCCAGTGGTATTCGACGCCCCACCATTGGAGACGCAGCCGATAAATTTGGCAGCGCGTATTACCTAAAAACCAGCAGCTGCGCCCCAGCATGAATGAGAATCGGCAAGCCATTCGCTAGGCGTTGATTTCGCGCAAGAACTCTTCGCCGTAACGCTCGAGCTTCTTCTGCCCCACACCTTGGACATCCAAGAATTGCGCTTCGTCCTTCGGGCGAGCTAGGCACATGGCACGCAGGGCGGCATCCGAGAACACCACATAAGGAGGCACGGTGGCTTCAGTTGCTATGCGCTTGCGCAAAGCGCGCAGGCGCTCGAACAGCTCGGCATCCATCGGGTCAAGGCCTTCAGCAGCCTTCGCCTTTTTCGGCGCATCGGAGTCGGCCGCGCCAAAGGCCGCGCTCGCCCCTTCGGCGCCCTTCAAGCGCGTTATACGCTCAGGCGGACGCTTCATGGCAAGCGAGAATTCAGGCACTGCCGCTTCGCGGGCACGAATGCCCAACCCGACCAGGGGATAGCGCCCCTCCCCTATTTGCAGGTAGCCCTCGCTCGCTAGGATCTCGATGATCTCTTTGATTCTTGCTGCCGAATCGTCGGGCAAAGCGCCGTAGGTCCGTGAACTTTCCAAGCCAAACTCGAAAATGCGCTGGCTTTTGGACCCGTGCAACACATCGGCCACCACGGATTTACCGAATCGACCGCGCAATTCCTGAACGCAGCGCATCACAGCGCGAGCCTGCAGGGTTACGTCCAACGCTTGATATGAGCCTTCGCAATTGGAGCAATTGCCGCACTCCGCGGCGGATTCATCGCCGAAATAATCTAGGATATGACCGCGCAAACAACGCGTGGTAAGGCAGTAACCCGTCATGGCTGCCAGCAAGCGACGCTGCGAGGCGCGTACCAATTCGCGCTCCTCAGGCGCAAGGGCTTCGTTTTCCACTTCTTGCTCGATAAAGAATCGACACGTGCCGATATCGCCGTCGTTCCACAGCAACAAGCATTCCGACGACTCGCCGTCACGACCAGCACGACCCGCTTCCTGGTAATACGCCTCCAGCGAGCCAGGCATGTTGTGGTGGATGACGTAGCGCACATTCGATTTGTCAATACCCATGCCAAACGCATTGGTGGCAACCATGATAGGGGCATCGTCCAACACAAATGCCCTCTGCGAATCGGTGCGTTCCTGAACTGAAAGACCCGCATGGTAGCGAACCGCTTTCACGCCAGCTTCTACCAGCGTCTCATGCACCTTTTCAACGTCTTTGCGTGTGGAGCAATACACAATGCCCGAATCTTGAGGATGATCCAGAGCGTACGCGACGATACGCACCAACTTGCGCTTTGAAGGCAGCTGCTCGACAGCAAAGTGCAGGTTAGGGCGATCGAACCCGGTAACCACCGTGGCGGGATTGCGCAAACCCAGCAGCGAAACGATGCCTTCACGAACCTTCTCTGTTGCCGTTGCCGTAAGCGCTGCAACAATGGGGCGTTTCGGCAGGGCGCCGATAAATTCGCCTATCCCCAAGTAAGCGGGGCGGAAATCCTGGCCCCACTGAGAAACGCAATGGGCTTCATCGATAGCAATAAGGGGAATGCTTGCTTGGGAGGCAAATTCGATGAAGCGAGGATCGGCCAACCGCTCGGGAGCTACGTACATGATGTCGTAGGCACCCGCCAATGCACGGCGCATCACGGTACCCTGCTGACCAGGAGTGAGTGTAGAGTTTAAATACGAGCCGCGCACGCCTGCATCAAGCAGGGCGCGCACCTGATCGCCCATAAGGGAAACCAAAGGCGACACAACCAGAGTCAAACCTGGCAACACCACTCCCGGTATTTGATAGCAAATCGATTTTCCTGCGCCCGTCGGCATCACGCCTAGGCAATCACGCCCAGAAAGCACGGCTTCCACCAGTGTTTCCTGACCGGGACGAAAGCCGTCATAGCCGAAATGCTCCTTCAGCGCCCCGCGGGCAGCATCCATTGCGCCCTCACTCGATTCTCCGGCCACCGAACACCCTCCAAAAACAAAAATCGGAACTTTTTTGCAACTTTTTTTCGATTGCGGATTGTTGAGCGGGACCAGACCTCGGCAAAACCCCGTCGAAAGGGCGAATTATCCTTGGTTTTTGCCAAAATCATGCTTCTCGGAATCCGCAATCGCAAAAAAGTTGCAGCAATGCATGTTTTTCTGTTTAATCGTCAAGCGCCCGACCCAAAAGGGCCGGGCGCTTGGAACAATGCGCGCACTCAGGCAACGCATCGGATTTATATAGCCCGGTTACGAAAGCTTCCGAGCAAGCAGCTGGTTGATAACCTTCGGGTTGCCTTGGCCCTTCATCTGCTTCATGCATTGACCAACGAAGAAGCCCAGCAAGCCGGTTTTGCCAGCCTTATACTGCTCAACCTTATCGGGGAAAGCAGCAAGCACGCCGTCGACAACAGCTTCAATAGCGCCCGTGTCGGACACCTGCTTCATGCCGCGCTCTTCGATAACGACAGAAGGATCCTTGTCGTCTTCAAGCACGATGGCAAACACTTCCTTTGCCTGCTTAGAAGAGATGGTGTCATCGGCAAGAAGCTTAACCAATTCCACCGCACGCGCAGGTGAAAGGGCGGTTTGGGCCATGTCTGAAACGCCATTGGCATTCGCATAGGCAGCAACATCGTTGATGATGAGGTTTGCCAGAGGCTTAGCCAGCTTGCTCGAATCATCCGCCGCTTCAGCCATGCAGGCCTCGAAGAAATTCGAGGTGCTGCGATGCTCTACCAAGTGGCGAGCGTCGTAGGCAGAAAGGCCGAACTCCGATTCAAAGCGCTTTGCCTTTTCGTCAGGAAGCTCGGGCAGCTTGGCACGAACACCCTCGATGAACTCATCGGACAAGTCGTAGGGAGCCAGATCGGGCTCGGGGAACAAGCGGTAGTCATCGGCCGTTTCCTTCACGCGCATAACGATGGTGCGTTTGGCGCTGGGGTCCCAATGGCGGGTTTCCTGATAAATGATGCCGCCTTCTTCCAGAACCTCTGCCTGACGGCAAATCTCGTAAGCCAGGCCGTCGTGAAGGTTCTTGAAGGAGTTCATATTCTTGAGCTCGGTTTTGGTGCCCAGTTCGGTGGAACCACGACGACGCAGGGAAACGTTGCCGTCGCAACGCAGCGAGCCTTCTTCCATCGAGCAGTCGGAAATGCCGATGGCCAGATAGATTTGGCGGAGCTTCTGCATGAACAAACGAGCCTCTTCGGGCGTGCGCAGATCAGGCTTAGTTACCAACTCGATAAGCGGGGTGCCTGCGCGGTTGTAGTCAACCAGCGAATGGGTCGCACCGGCAATACGGCCTTCACCGCCGCCGATGTGAATCATCTTGCCAGCATCCTCTTCCATATGGATGCGCTCAATGCCCACATGGGCAACGTAGCCATCTTCAGTGCGAGTAACGTTTGCGGCAGTGGTGCCTTCAGCGCCCTGCTCGCCTGGCTTCAAGTCGGCCAGATCGATACGCTCCTTGGCGGCAGCGCCGTCAACGTCCAAATCCAGATGGCCACGCATGCAGAAGGCAACGGGGCCCTGCGTGGTCTGGAAGTTCTTGGCCATATCGGGGTACATGTAGTTCTTGCGGTAGAACATAGAGCGCTTCTCGATATCGCAGTTGGTGGCTAAACCAGCCAACACGATAGATTCGATTGCCGCCTTGTTCGGCACTGGCAAAGCGCCCGGCAAACCAAGGCATACCGGACAGGTATGCGTGTTGGGCTCAGCGCCAAATTCGAGCTTGCAGCTGCAGAACATCTTCGTTTCAAGCGTGGTGAGCTCGGCATGGATTTCCAGGCCGATAACCGCTTCCCAATCTTCGAGTACCTGTTCGAGCTTCTTCACGGTTATTCACCATCCTTTCCATCGGCAAATGCCGGAGCAACAGGAGCTGCACCGTACACCGTTTCGAGTGCGGCGGCAGCGCGCAGCATGTTTTCGTCCTTGAAAGCAGGGCTGATAAGCTGAACGCCCACAGGCATGCCAGAATCGGCACCCAGGCCCACAGGCATGCTCATGCCGCCGTTGCCAGCGATATTAATGGAAATGGTGAACATATCGGAAAGATACATCGAGGTCGGATCTGCGATTTCACCGAACTTGAATGCGGTGCGCGGAGCAACCGGGGCGATGATGCAATCGACCTTTTCGTATGCCTTCACGTAGTCCTGGGTGATAAGGGTGCGAACCTGCTGAGCCGGGTAGTAGTACTTTTCGTATACGCCCGCAGAAAGCAGATAGCTGCCCAGCATGATGCGACGACGCGCCTCGGGGCCGAAGCCCGCAGAACGGGAAGCCTCATACTGATGCCCCAGGTCTTTGCAGCCAGGCTCGCAGTAACCATAGCGAACGGAATCGAAGCGAGCCAGATTGGAGAACGCTTCGCAGGGGCCAAGCACATAGTATGCGCTCATTGCCGCCTGGGCATTGGGAAGATCAACCTCTACGATTTCCGCGCCCATCTGGCGAAGATGTTCTACTGCCTCTTCAACCTTGGCACGGACCTCAGGAGCCAAACCTTCTGCTTCCATGAAGGCAGGAACAACACCGATGCGCATGCCCGAAACGCCTTCGGCGAGATTTGCCGTGAAATCGGTGGTTACCGGCTGGCTGGTACAATCAAGCGGATCGTGGCCAGCAAGGGCGTTCATGGCAAGAGCGGCGTCCTGAACGTTGCGAGCAAACGGACCAACCTGGTCGAGGGATGAACCGAATGCCACTACGCCGTAGCGGGAAACCACACCGTACGTCGGCTTCACGGCAACCGTGCCGCAGAAGCTGCCAGGCTGACGGATGGAACCGCCCGTGTCGGAACCCAGGGTAAGCGTTGCGAGACCTGCGGCCACTGCAGCGGAAGAACCGCCTGAAGAACCACCGGGTACGCGCTCCAGATCCCACGGGTTGAAGGTACGGCCGAATGCCGAAGTTTCCGTAGAAGAGCCGAAAGCGAATTCGTCCATATTAAGCTTGCCGAGCGGGATGCCGCCGGCTTCGATGATATTGCTTACGCATGTTGCGGTATAGGGCGAAACATAGTTTTCCAGCATACGAGAAGAACAAGTGGTGTGAGTGCCTTCCAGGTTCATGTTGTCCTTGAACGCAACGGGCACGCCCGCCAAAGGACCAGCCTGTGCGATATCACCCGCAGCAATGGCGGCGTCAACACGCGCTGCCGCAGCAAGAGCCGCCTCTTCCGTGGTTTCAAGGAAAGCATGCACTGCCTTATCGGCAGATGCGATGCGAGCCAGGGAGCTTTCTGCAACTTCCTTGGCGCTGAATTCTTTGGCAGTAAGGCCTGCCTGGATCTGAGCTACCGGAAGCTCTGCAAATGCTTGAGCCACTATTCGTCACCTCCGCCCAGAATTGCAGGGATAAGGAAGCTGCCATCCTGCTGCTTCGGCGCGTTTTCAAGAGCAACTTCCTGGGTGAAGCTTTCGCCTTCAACGTCTTCGCGCATAACATTGGAAAGGTTTCCGATGGGATGGAAGGTGGGTTCCACGCCCTCCAAGTCGTATTCAGTGATAGGCTTCAGGCTTTCGATGATGTTGTTCAGGTCGACGGTCATTTCCGTAACCTCTTCATCGGTCAGCCCGATGCGTGCGTACGTGGCAATGCCGCGCACGTCCTTTTCGGTAAGATGCTGAGTCATGGTATTCCTTCATCGTTTTTCATGCCGAAAACGGCACAACTCTAGAACGTTCCCATGATAGCAAACCACACCGCACAACGGCCGCGGCTAAACGTTTACGCAGGATACGTTCACGCAATGGAAAACGAGCAGCAATGCACAGACGGAAACAGGATGGGAAATGCCCCACGCCGAGCTTTCCGCATACGCCGCGTTCCAGCCAATCGCCCACTGGGCTCATGCACAGACAGAATAGGCCGAAGCCGGCAAAGCAAGAAAGCCGCCCAAACGGGCGGCTTTCCGAATGCACTTAGTGCAAAATCAACTGCTTCAGCAGATGACTACATCTTCATAGCGGTGAGGTAACCGTCGCGAACGGCCTCAAGGAGACGCTTGAACTCAGGCGTACCGTAAGGATCGTTTGCAGCAACGCCTTCCCAATCGGTGTGGGGAGATGCGTTACCGATGAGGTGCAGGTGCTCTTCGCCCAGAGCGCCCTTCAGCTCGTCGTAGAGGGAGGTGTTGTTCACGCATACGGTACCAGCGATGATGGTGTCAGCGGGAACAGTGAATTCCTTGCCCTCGGCGTCTTCGCACAGAACGCCTTCGTCGGTGTAAGCCTTAACCTTGGTGAGGGTAAGGATCTTAACGCCTTCCTTCTTGAGCTTGCGCAGCTCGGGGTTCTTGTCGATGATGCCGATTTCAGCGCCAGCCTTCTTAGCGGACTCGATAACGGTAACCTCGCGGCCTGCGTTCATTGCAGAAGCAACCTCGATGCCAGCGAAGCCGCCGCCGATAACGGCCATGCGCTTCTTAACCAGCAGGTGCGTACCAAGGCCCCACTTCATAAGGCCAAGAGGTGCGCCCAGGATGCCCATGCCGAAGCAGGAAAGGCCCCACATAGCGCCCATACCCGGGGTGTTCTTGCCCTCTACCAGCTCTTTCAGAGCGTGGGAGTCGATAACGTTCTTGCGGTTCTTGCCGGGAACGTCGGGAGAAGAGGTTTCAGGGCCAACAGCAAGGATTACCTCGTCAGCACCGAAGTCCTTAATGTAGTTGGCGTCTGCCTTGGTGTTGCAGCGAACGTCGAGGCCAAGACGCTTGATCTCGTTGTTGTACCAATCAACCATCGGAGGAAGCTCGTCGTTCAGAACCTGAGCAAGGTTCAGAAGGCCGCAGGGCTTCTTCTTCTGGTCAACAACGGTAACGTTCTTGAAGCCGCGCAGCTTGAGGTTGCGAGCAGCTTCCAGGCCAGAGGGGCCAGCACCAACGATGAGGATCTTCTTTTCAGCCTCTGCACCGGATACCTTGTGGTCTTCGGGCTGGCCGAACTGAGAGAAGTATACGTTGGGGTTAACGGAGCACTTGCAGGGCTTGCCGATGAAGATGTTGTCCAGGCAGCGAGAGCAAACGATGCAGGGACGAACTTCTTCGGAGCGACCCTCGGCAACCTTGATGCCGATCTCGGGCTCTGCGATCCAGTGACGAGCCATACCAGCTGCGTCGCCAGAGCCGTCAGCGAGGATCTTCTCGCAAACGTCGAGGTGGTTGATACGGGTGCCAGGGAAGCAAGGCAGAGAAGTGTACTTCTTAGCTTCCTTGGACAGGTAGATGAACTCACCTTCGGGAACGAGCTGGTTAGCAACGGGGCGAGGAGCCTCATGGAAGCCAGCCTGGATGGACCAAGCGTCGATGCCGTGAGCCTCTACAACCTCGATGACCTCCTTGAGGTCTTCAACGCGCTGACCGCCAGGCATAAGGTCGTCTGCGGAGTAGCGAACGAGGATCGGGTAATCTTCGCCGCACTGCTTGTGGATCTCATCGATGATGTCGGTGAGGAGCTTGCAGCGACCCTTGGTGTCTCCGCCGTACTCGTCGGTACGATGGTTGGAATACTTGGAGATGAAGCGCATAACCATGTAGCCAATGCCTGCATGGATCTCGATGATATCGATGCCAGCCTTCTGGCAGCGCTTAGCAGCGTCGCCGTACTGCTTTACAACGAGCTGGATTTCTTCCTTGGTGAATTCCTTTTCAGGCATGCCAACGAAGGGGCCGGAAGCAACGTCGATAGAAGGGGCATAGGAGTGAAGCTCATCTTCACCCGTTGCACGCCACTCGTAGCAAAGCTGCAGCTGAGCAGCGAGCTTTGCGCCATGCTTGTGGCAAACCTCAGCGGTACGGGTAAGGCCAGGGATGAAGCAATCGTCCCAAACGCCTACAGCGCCAGTGGTGGTGTGGTACTTGGGGTGAGTGTCGAAAACGTCGCAAACGTAGCAAGAGCCGAGCTCGATCAGAGCGGCACCGCCCTTTGCGCGCTGCTCGTAAAAGTCTACGAGGTCATCGCCAACATGGTAGTTGTCGGTCTTTTCGATGGTCATTGGCAGCATGACAAAGCGATTTCGCAGTTCCACGTTGCCGATCTTAAACGGCTTGTTCAGTAATTCGTACTTCACGTCGCAGCCCCTTTCCTAAGAACATAAGATGTGAACCTCTGAGAGCAGATTAGACATAGCTGGCACAAGTCGTTTCCGAATATGAAAACGACGACCTCCCCCTTCTGGAAGCCGCCTACCCTACATGCAACGATCTATACCAGTGATGACCAATCGTGAGCACTCCTTCGCGTGAATTATTGTAAAACAGATATTCGGACGAATTGGCGGCATTATGCATAATTTGCGCTATGAGCATCCATTCATCGTGTATTAGCTAGCTAATTGCTGCGATAGTTTTTGAATCAACTACTCATTTTCATTGATTTGACCAAAAGAATGCTTGGTAGCGCTAAACTAGCCAAATATGGAAGGTTGAAAGGATCGGGAAATGGGAACACTCGACACAAAACTGCTAATTGCCGATGCGCTTGTGCAACTCTGCGAGGAGCAGCCGCTGAAGAAGGTTTCCATCAGCGACATCGTTGAGCGTACGGGCAAGAACCGCAAAACGTTCTACTACCACTTCGAAGACAAGAATGCTCTCATTATTTGGAAGTTCCGATACGATCTGGGACTCGAGCTTCAAAACCGATTCCCTGAGAACATCCTGGTTTACAAGAAGGACGAAGACCCTTCTCTTTCAAGCTTCCCGTTCTACATCACGCAGAAATCGGGCGTGCGCTCGCTTGACCACTCGAAATTCTTCGACGCCTTCGCCATTGTGCTAGAGCGAAACCGCGCCTTTTACATGCAGGCTTTTGCCGAAACCGGGCCCGCCACCCTGCGCGAGTATCTGTACGATCTGTACTTGCCCGCCCTGCGCAACGACATCACCATCATTTTGGCCAACCGCTACCTGCCAGAAGAAAACATCGACTTCCTAAGCGAGTTCTACACCTGCGCGTTCCTTTCCTATTTCACGCACAAGTGCGAGCAGCCCGGCACCAAGCACCTGATCAGCAACGCAGGACCTTTTTCCAACATCATCCACAGCTCCATGGAAAGCGAAATCAAGGAAGCTCAATTAAGGCGCAACCTGTAACGCCCGTCCAGCTCAATCACGGGCGTTTGCGGCAATGTCAACTTGAGTATTTGTCGTTGAGCCCGACCACGGGCGCTCAGAACAGCATCACTTTGGGGTAAAAGTTAATGCCGCCCAGCCCAATCGCGGCTGCTCATGGAGCAACAGCCCGCGAAACCCTGCCAACAGGGCTTTCTATTCGTATTCCTTCATGATGAGGGGCGCAGAAATGTACACCATGATCTGATCGGTACCTTCGGCAATCTGGTTGCCGCGGCAATCCTGCCAGATAGTGCTCACCCGTGCGCTTTCGGTGTAACCCAGGCCACCTAGGATCTGCATGGCGCTGCTTGCCACTTCGGTCGCCGTCTTGGGGATGTAGCGCTTCATCAGCGCAACGGCCAAACGTTTATCGGGCTGGTCGGTTTCGATAGCCCATGCGGCTTGATACAGCATGGAACGCATCGTGCGCAACGACACTTCCATGTCGGTAAGCATCTGCTCTACCTGTTGGAATTGCCCGATGGAAACGCCGAACGCCTTTCGCACGCGCGCATTGGCCACCGCATCTTCCATAGCAGCTTGCGCCATGCCCAACGATGCCGCACACGTGAACACGCGGCCGAATTCCAACATCTTGAACAGGTGGCGGAAGCCCCCTTCGTGACCGCGCAAACGATACTCGGGCTTCAACTCGACTTCGTCGAAGGAAACCGATGCAAACGGCACCATCGATTGACCGATCTTGTTGATGGGTACGGCGCGAATGCCTGGTAGATCATGCGGAATCAGCCAAAAAGAAAGCGGCGGGTACTTATCTTCGGAAGGCGCATCCTTGTCGATGGCAGCGCACAGAATGCTCGGCGAATACTCGCCGTTATTTACGTAGGTCTTTTTGCCGTTAAGGATCAAGCGCCCGTCACGCGTTTCCACCGATGTGGTCATGCTCATGGTATCGGAACCCGCATTCGGTTCGGAAACGCCCAGCGAAAACATCAAGCGACCCGTTTGACGGTAGTCGTCCAACACCCTTGAAGACACCGCCTCATCAGCAAAATCGCCCATGATCTGCAAATTGAACAGGTCGTTTTGGAATGGAAGGGCGGCACCTGCGCAACGGCAAAGCTCTTCCAGGATAAGCGTTTGCGACATGATGCCCATGCCGTCAGGACTCTGATCGTCCAGTGCGAAATAGCGATCAACGAAGCCCTTCACCACTTCATCGGGAAGGCCTTGATCTTTTCGCCACTGGAATACCGATTCAGGGGTAAATACCGATTCGCCGAATTCGCGAAATGTGGCAATGATGTTCTTCTGATTATCGGACAAAGCGAAGTCCACGGTACCCCTCCTGATACGTTCTTTTCACATTTAAAAGAATACGGTACCAAAAGGTTCTTACCTATTCCCAAGTTTGACGAAATGTAACCCCTCTAGGTTATGACGAATGCGCAAACCCGCTTATCGATGTATCTCAGGAAATCGAAACACCCCATTTACTCACTTTTGACCGAAAAAGGCGCCCCATACGGAGCGCCTTTCATTCAACAAGCCTCTTTAATGCTTAACGGCCCTTCCAAACCGGTTCGCGCTTTTCGGCAAACGCTGTTGCGCCCTCGATCTTGTCTTCGCTGTTTTGGGTGATTCGCTCAATTTCCTCGAGTATCTCCCAGCCTCGCGAAGGATACACCACATTTTCTCCCATGGTTTCGTAGGCGGTTCGCTTCGTGCACTCGATTGCCAAGGGCGCTCCCTTGCAGATCAGCTTCGCCAGAGAAATAGCCTCATCAAGCACCCGATCGGGCTCAACGACACGATTTACCAAGAAGCAGTCAAGCGCCTTTTGAGCAGAAAAGGGCTCGCAGGTAAGCATCAATTCCATGGCTGCTTTTTGCGGCACCATCTGCATAATGCGCATCAGCAAACCGCCGCCTGCAGCAGTAAGGCCACGACGAGGCTCAGGAAGAGAAAACGTCGATTCGGTTGAGCAGACCGCCAGATCGCACGCCACAACAACCTCTAAGCCGCCTCCCAAAACACGTCCCTGGCATGCCGCAATGATCGGTTTCGAGATATAGCGCTTGGTCATACCGCAGAACCCGCTTTTCTCATACCCTTCAGGTGCATGATAGGTTCCTGCAGCAATTTCCTTCAGGTCGCTTCCGGCGCAGAAGCAATCACCGACATTGGTCATGATGCAGCAACGTAGCGAATCAGTTTCATCAAGATGATCAAAAGCCCAGCATAGTTCCTGCCACATTTCGCTATTCATGGCATTCTTCGCTTTTGGCCTGTTCAGCGTGATGATGTAAATACCATCACGCTCTTCGGTTTTGATGGTGTTGAACGACATAGCCCCTCCTCTAATCGCATGATATGGTCCTAGCGGGCGGTTACCGCACGTTATTGCAAGCAAACGCCGAGCGATCGCGCCGCCCATAAAAGCCCAGGACGGCGGCAGCCGCCCCAACCAAAAGTCTATAGGCAGACGCTGGCACCTCGAACGATGAAAATCAAAGTTTTCGGCGCCTAATCGCCGCTACCCTTCAGGGATACACCCTGCTTAAGCATCAAATGATATAACCCCTGTTTCCTCGCGGTACGCAAACGAAACTCCATAGCGTTCACTGGCATGAGCGAGGTACTCGGCAAACTTCCTTCCCTCTTCAGGGGTGGAAATCTCCGGCAAACCGCGCTTCAGATTGTTTTCACGGTGCATGTCCAAATCAAGCGGAACAATCTCATAGCTCGCCCCTTCCTCGTCGATGTCGAGGACGACCAGGAAGTTGGTAGAGAAGCGGCGTTCCGAGTAGAACCCATTCCAGGAGCCGTCAGGCTTCTGAGCGCGATTCGAATGCAAATCAGACGGATGGGCGTCAGGACCCAGATGATACGTTTCGTACATCTCCGGCGAGATCATCGATTCGCCTGATTCGAATTCCATCAGCAAACTGCCCAGATTGTAGAAAATGGGGCGTCCCTTATACACTTCCACGCCACGCGGGAAGTGAGCGCCCTGCCCTACAAAGCACGTCGCTCCCTCGTCGATGGTTTTACGAGCGAACTCTTCTACAAATTTTGGCGCATAGGTTGCGTACCAATTCTCGTTTTCGCCTTCATGCGTATGCAAGGTGGCAATAACCACATCCGACCTGCGCGCAGCATCGCGAATGCTCTCCAGAATAGCTTCCTGATCGGATTCATTCACGTAATCGCGAACATAGGCACGATCACCGCGTTCGATCTGCAGGTTTCCACTCATCGCCGAGCCGAATTTAAAGGCATCCTCCGTCGGCGGCTCCCACGTTTCAATCTTGCTAACCTCTTTGAAGCTTTCATCGGTACCCAGCATCGCGTCAATAGCACGAAGCTGTTCGAATTGCTCGCTGGGCAACACATACGAACGGCCCCAACGCAGCGGGCACAACCCCGGACGCGCCACCACATCGGCATTCTCGTTGCTCGCCAAAGCACGTTCAGCCCAGGTCGAAGAGCACGCAACCACCGCAACACGACCTTGCGCCGTGTCGAGGAAGCGCGCCTTGCGAGCCTCCCAAAGATTGCGACCCACGCCGCACGGAACGATGCCTCGCACTTCGGCGGCTTCCATAGTTTCAAGGCAACCCTGCGGGCCATAATCAATAGTGTGATTGTTCGCAAAGGAAACCAACTTGATATTCAAGTCGGTCAGCTCATCGAGAATATCTTGACGCACTGAAGTCAAATACATACACAAGCCCGGAGGGGTATTTCGTTTCGGCGTACTGAACTCGGCATTTGCAAATACCGCATCTGCATCTACAAGCAGATCGACCACGCGCTTATCCAAGCGATTTTTCAGGTTTCTACTCGAAAATAGCAGATCACCGCAGAGCACTACCCTCATGGCTCTTCCTTCCCCTCTGTATTCCCCCTTGGCGCATCTTTGTGCGCTGGTTTCATTGTAGAGGTCGGAACGCTTCGCATGATTATTAGCAAATTGGACAATAACCGCATTGTCGAAAGAAATGCAATAAGCCCCTTTAAGAGCACAAAAGGAGTCTTGAACATCGCCCGCTCATCCCCATTACAGCCTGAGATAGGCCGTCGATGAACTTCGGCGGCGATCATCCGGCGCATGGCGATGGCAAGATATCGCCCCGATGCGTTCCCGTGCTGCCGGCCATGGCAAGATTGTGCCCTGATGCGTTCCCGAAGGGGCCTCGGACGAGAAAAACACCAGTTCGTGGCAACATATCGCCACCATGTATTCAGGTTCAGCTAATTTTGGCAAGATATGCGTACCATGTATCCAAAAGCCCCGCAAAGCGCCGTTGGGGAATACACCGCGCGAGCATCTTGCCGCCAA
>URJE01000041.1 GCA_900547965.1 uncultured Eggerthella sp.
CTACCTATGATGAATTATTTGATTTTTAGATAAAAAATAAGGCGACCAATGGTCGCCCCTACGATGTCGAAAAAATCCCGTATTTAACAAAACATATTAAACAAAAAAACAAGCACAACCAAACGGTTGTGCTTGTTTCATTAAAGGTAAATTGTAAGGTTAAATTACTTGAGTTCAACCTTTGCGCCAGCCTCTTCGAGCTTAGCCTTGATTTCCTCAGCCTTGTCCTTAGCAACGCCTTCCTGTACAGGAGCGGGAGCAGACTCTACTACTTCCTTAGCTTCCTTCAGGCCGAGACCGGTGATCTCACGTACAGCCTTGATAACAGCGATCTTGTTGTCGCCGAAGCCCTCGAGTACAACGTCGAACTCGGACTTCTCAGCAGCAGCTTCGCCGCCAGCAGCAGGAGCAGCAGCAACAGCAACGGGAGCAGCAGCGGATACGCCGAAGGTCTCCTCGATGTCCTTTACCAGTTCAGAAGCCTCGAGCAGGGACATTTCCTTCAGAGCTTCGATGATCTCTTCGCGAGAAACAGCCATGTTAGTTTCCTTTCGTTGGGCTGCAAACCCTTATGATTGCAGCCGAAATTTCAAAATACTTGTTATGCAGCGAATTTCACGCTGCAAGGAATCCGCTTACGCAGCTTCCTTCTGATCGGCAACGGCCTTGGTGACCTGAGCCAGACCACGGGGTACACCGTTGATAGCGGTAGCAAGACCCTGAGCAACACCGTTGATAGCAGCAGCAATGTGTGCGTAGAGCTCTTCGCGAGAAGGCAGAGAAGCAATAGCTTCAACCTCAGCAGCGCTTACAGCAGCGCCCTCCATCAAACCACCCTTGATTTCCAGGGTGTCGTTGGTCTTGGAGAACTCCTTAACCGCCTTAGCGGCAGCAGCAACATCATCACCGGCGAATACGAATGCGCTAGGACCATGCAGAATGTCGTCGAGCGTAGGCAGCTCAGCGTCAGCGAGCGCAATGTGCATGAGGGTGTTCTTGTAAACCTTCATGGAAGCACCTGCTTCGCGAACAGCCTGGCGAAGAGCCTGAGTCTCCTTTACGGTAAGACCACAAGCATCAACAACCCATACTGCACCTGCACCCTCGAGATCTTCCTTGATCTGTGCGAGCTTGGTTTCGTTCTTTACACTTGGCATATGTACACCTCCTTTATCTCAAACTCGGGTTCCGCCCCGAATGGGTGGAGTCGTGCTTGAGAAAAGAAACGACCCCTTCCGTCCTAAGACGCAGGGGCCGTAAAGCGCGATACTTATCGACCACCTCGGCGGGCCGCATAAAGCGATTAAACCTTTCGGTACCTGCTGTCTTGAGCAGCGGAACTATGTAAACAAATCACTGTTTTTAACAGCCCTTGTATTTTACTAAGAAGCAGATCGTCGTCAAGCATTTTTTCGTACAATTCCTTAAACCTTCCTTTTGGCACCTAAAAACCTCCCTTCGCCACCGCTCACTGACCATGATCCAGCGTCTACGGTCACGTCCTTGATATTCGAGGGGTAAAGCTTGAACATTAATTTGTTTATCGAGAAAGGACCCCCATGAAAGTCGCGTTCTTCCCAGGGTGCATGGTTGACATGCTCTATCCAGAAGTGGGAATCGCTGCCGTTAATGTGCTTGAAAAACTCGGATGCGAAGTTGAGCTTCCCGATGATCAGGTATGCTGCGGCCAGCCCTTTTCAAATTCGGGCTACATTGAAGAAGCCAAGCCCATGATGAAAAAGGTTATCGATGCCTACAGCGGTTACGACACCATCGTTTCGCTCACTGGCTCCTGCGCTTGGGCGATCAAGGCCGAGTATCCTCATTTTTTTGCCGATGATGCCGAGTACAGCAAGAAAATCGCTGATCTAGCTCCGCGCATTTACGAATTTACCCAGTTCATTGTTGATGTTCTGGGTGTCACCAACGTTGGCGCTCACCTTGATGGCACGGTCACTTACCACAAGAGCTGCCATCTCACCCGCATGCTCGGCGTTGAAGAGCAGCCCCTCACCCTCCTGAAGAACGTAGAGGGGCTCAGCTACATCGAAATGCCCGAAGCTGATCGCTGCTGCGGGTTTGGCGGTACATTCAGCGTTAAAGAGCCCGAAGTTTCTGGGCATATGGTTCAGGAAAAAGTTGCGTTCGCGCTTGCCACCGGCGCCGACTACCTCTGCGGTGCAGACCAGGCATGCCTCATGAATATCAAAGGCGCTCTCGATCGCCTCATTGAGCAAGGCGTTGTTTCCAGCAACATGAAGGTAATGCATATCGCACAAATCCTTGACTCTCGATTGGAGGCATAAGCAATGTCGATCATCTACGACGATGCACCCCTCGAGGACCGTATTCACCGTGCACTTTCCGACACGTTCAAGCATCGCGCCATTGAAACCGCTCAGGACGTAATTACGGGTAAGCGCGACGCCCTTGTTGCGGAAGTAGACAACTGGGAAGATTTCCGCACGCATGCCGCAGCGATTCGCGACCACGTGCTTGAAAACCTTGACTACTACGTTCGCCAATTTGCAACGAACGCGCAGAAGAACGGTGCGCAGGTGTATTTTGCCCCTACCGACAACGACGCGCTTGATTGCATCCTTGATATCTTCGAAGCCGAAGGCGCTAAAACCTGCGTGAAGTCAAAGAGCATGATGACCGAAGAAATCGGTCTCAACACGTTCCTGGAAGCACACGGAATCAAGCCGGTCGAAACCGACTGCGCCGAACACATCATTCAAACCGCTGGCAATGCGCCTTCGCATATCGTTGTGCCGGCACTGCACTTCGACCGTACTTCCATCCGCAACCTCTACCATGAGCAAAAGGGCTATGAGGGAACCAATGATCCCGAGGAAATTACTCGCTTCCTTCGCAAAACGCTACGCCCCGAATTCATGAACGCCCCTATTGGCGTAACCGGCTGCAACTTCGGTGTTGCGGAAACGGGCTCTTGCACTCTTGTTTCCAACGAGGGCAACGCACGTATGGCTTCGAGCATCCCTGAAACTCAAATTGTTGTCATGGGCACCGAACGCATCGTGCCCGACCTGCGCTCCCTTGATGTAATGATGAAGCTTCTTGTGCGCAGCGCAGTTGGCGCCAAGATCTCCGGTTCGTTCTCCATCAATACAGGATGCCGTCGAGAAGGAGAAGCCGACGGCCCAAAGAATGTGCATATCGTAATCGTGAACAACGGACGTACCGACATTTTGGCTCATGAATTCCGCCCCATGCTCCGCTGCATCCGCTGCGGTGCTTGCATGAATTCCTGCCCCGTGTACCGTCACATCACCGGTCATGGATATGGCTCGATTTACCCAGGTCCCATGGGTGTTGTTTTAACTCCCTTGCTTGTTGGATACGAGAAAACAGCAAAACTGCCTTACGCATGCTCCCTGTGCGGACAATGCGCAGAAGTATGCCCTGTAAAGGTGCCGCTTCCGAACCTCATTTCCCAACATCGACGCAACGTGGTAAACCAAGGCTACGTATCTCCTGTCGAAAAGGCTATTTTCACCGCCGCAGCTGCAACTTTCTCTAATCGTGTTACCTATGGAGCGCTTACAGCAGCGGCGGCGCCCGCAATGAAGATCATGACTGGCAAAACAAACCAGCTTGATCGCGGCAGCACCTGGATTCCTGTTCTCAACGGCTGGCTGGCATCGCGCAATCTCGACACGATGAGCAGCAAAAAGTTCCGTTCTTGGTTCGCGGAGCATAAAAAACAAGTTGAGGAGCAAAAGCGCGTCGAAACCGCTCAAGCCCTCACCGATGCCTGCCGCAACAACGCTAACCGAGAGGAGAACTAATGAGCACAGTAAGTCTCGATGAATTCCTGAAGCCCATCTCCCAAGCGCTTGGCCGCACCGAACCTCTTGCAACCGTCGAGCCCTGCGAAGCAACCAGGGCACCGCTGCCTGGAGACTACCGCGATTACTCTACCGAAGAGCTTGCTCGATGGTTTACCGATGAAGCAACCAAAATGGGTACCATTGTTCGCGAAGCAAAGCTGGAAGAAGTGTCTCAGGTTGTACTCGATTTAGTGAACGAAATCGGCCAGGGCGGACATATTGTTTATTCCGACGTTCCCGAGATCGACGGCTTCGGCATTCCGGAGGTATTGAACAACGCCTCCTTCGAAGCCGTTCGATGGAACCCTACCAGCAGGGAAAAGAGCATGGGACGCGCCGAGAGCGCCGATGTTGGCATCACCTTCGCCTCAGCAGGCATCGCAGAAACTGCCACGATCATGCAGCGCTGCACGGAGAAGTCCGGACGCGCCGTGTGCCTTCTGCCCATCGGCCACATTGCTCTGCTGCGCAAGAGCACCATCTTTCCTTACATGACCCAGCTCATGGATGATTGGGAGAATCGAATCGCCGAAGGCGAGGAAATGCCTTCTAACGTCACCTTTATCAGCGGCCCTTCGAACACCGCCGATATTGAGTTGGTTCGCGTTGTAGGTGTTCATGGCCCTGTTTATGCGAGCGTAGTCCTTATCGACGACTAAAACCCTCAGAAAGCAGTTTCACGGATACCTCCTAAGCGAGTTGGACATCTAATGCAGGACCTGGAATGAACCTCATTCCAGGTCCTTTTTGCATCTGCGTTCACGCAATATGAGAGAACTGTTTTTTTCGCGGTATCCACTCACAAAAAAAGGGACCCTGATCAAACAGGGTCCCTTAATCCGTTTAGCGGAATGCGCCTTTTCCTTAGGCAGAAGCGCTAAAGCCACCGGCATCATTACCAGCACTCGTAGCCTGAGATACCGCAGAAACAGTAGCAACATCGCCATTGTCGCCACTTACCGTCAAGGTTACGCTATCGCCTTCCTTGAAGCGTACAATATCGACCACGTTGGCGACAGGACAATCATAGAGCGTGCCGTCTCCATTGAGCATGACGTAGTAATGGGAATTACCGTCAAGAACCACAGGAGAAATCAGCGAAATAGTGCCGGTCGCTGTTCCGTCCGCCTTAGTTGCTTTGCCGGAACCATCGTCGGTCGAAACGCCATTAGCACGAAGCAGCTTCTTGTACGACTTTTCAGTTTCTTCAAGCGTGTCACCTACTGCTACATTCTGGTAGCGTTGAATGTCGATCATCGCGTACTTCTTAACCAGACCCGCGTTGTCCTTCAAGGCCATGAAGTAGGTAGGCTGATTGTCTACATTGATCAACAGCGGGAAAGTAGATTCATACTTAAGATTCTGAACTTGGCCCTCTGCTGAACTCATTGCAGATTCTTCGGTTGCACCAGCAACTGGGTAGAACTTGGATTCAGCGGTACGCTGATTGATAAGAACAAAGCCGATAATTGAATTATCCGCAGTTGCCGAAGTTACGCCTGAGTATACCCAAACGTCGTCATCCTTGGCGATGTAGTTGTAGCCAAGCTGACCATCGGAACCAGGAGTGGTCTGTTTAACACCGCTCTGACCCAACCAGGAGTTAATCCAGCCACCGGAAAGCGCGCCGCTCCAGTTGTACTGCTGAATCAGCAAGTCGGCGGGATATGCTCGGTCAACCCACTGGGGTACTTCGTCGATCGCAAGATCCTGACATTCGCCCGTGCTTGCATCGCAGAGAACAACACGAGAAACGGTTTCGCCACCGAATAGACCAACTGTGTAGTCGATTACCGGATAGATCCAATACGGCTTGCCGCTGTCATCGATCTCGAACGATTTTTCGCCAAAGATATAGAACGGATGGCTCAATTGCACATGACGGTCAACATTATTGAAGAAAGGATCGGAATCAGAATAATAGATCGGATCTTCAAGGCGAACAATCTGGGTATCCTGAGTGCTCATATTGACGATAACGTAAGCAGGAATGCCCGTATCGTGGTTAGACCACCATTTGAACACGTCAGCATAGTTGAGCGGGCTAACACGAACTGGTGCATCCTGATAATTGATCTGGGAGTACAGGTCGGAAATCTCGAACTGGCTAACATAGTCGGCCATAGTACCCATAGTGCGGTTGCCCAACAGAACAGCGGAATCACGATCGATAAACGGAATGGTTGAATAATCCGCCTGCTCGATATCCGTGGCGAAGTCTCCATCCTCAGTGTTGAGAATGGTAGAGTACTTTTCCGCATTACCAGGGAACAGGGTCAAAGAGGCAACAGCACCCAAAACGCCAACGAGCGCGATAATTACGGGAACGACCATCAAGCCCTTAAAGCGCTTTGCCTTCTTTTCGTTCTTCTCACGTTTGCCCATCCCGCGCTCGTAAATCTGATGGAAGATAAAGAACACTAAAAAGGCTGGGAACAGCACAAAGATAGCGAGGAACATCCAGAGATCAACGCTGTGGATGTTGATTGGCGGATGGAACCACCAGTAGCAAAATGCTGCGATGATAAGAATTACGACAGCTAAAACAACAAGTGCTTTTTTGCTCATTTGAGCAAAACGGGTTCGCAGCATCTCGAATTCGCTGCCCCCACGATGCCCACCGGCACTGGGTCCTTGCGAACCACCTGCACCGCCAGCACCACCGCCAAATTGATTCAGCAAGTCGGCCCAACTCATGGGTCCTTGTTGATTGGGATCCGGCATAGGTCTCCTCCCTCGGTTTGTATATAACAAACAATTGTATAGGAATCGGCTTTATATACGAAACAAAAAAGCGGGACCCGAGGTTAAACTTACCCGGATCCCGCTTCCTTGCACTTCCGCGAGTTATTTAGGAAAGCTGGCGCAACACGTACTGCAGAATGCCGCCGTTGAAATAATAACTTCCTTCGGTTGGCGTATCGATTCTCACGATGGCGGTGAAATCGATGCTGCTGCCATCTGGCTTTTTCGCCGTGACGGCGACATGGCGGCAAGCCCTCAGAGAAGTCCACCTCACCAACAGTAATACGCTCAGTTCCATCAAGACCTAAGCTTTCAGCATTCTGACCTTCCTCAAATTGCAAAGGAAGGATGCCCATGCCAATAAGATTGGAGCGATGGATTCGCTCGAAGCTTTCAGCGAATGCGGCACGAATGCCCTGAAGCATCGGTCCCTTTGCGGCCCAGTCGCGTGATGATCCGCTACCGTACATCTTTCCCGCCAGGACAACCAAATCGGAGCCTTCCTGTTGGTAATGCTCGGCAGCATCATAGACGGCCTTGATTTCACCATCGATAAGGTCGCGGGTCCAACCGCCACGCTTCCCCTCGGCGAGTTTGTTCTGCAACTTCACATTGGCAAATGTGCCACGCATCATCACCTCATGGTTGCCTCGTCGAGCTCCGTACGTGTTGAAATCCTCTTTTTCAACACCATGGTTCTCAAGGTAACGCGCCGCAGGGGAATCATCGGCAATAGATCCTGCAGGAGAAATATGGTCAGTTGTAATGAAGTCACCAAGGTTGAGCAGCACGCGAGCATTCTCTATGCTCTTTGGCGCTACAGGATCCTTCCCCATGCCGTTAAAGTAGGGGGCGCGACGAACGTACGTGGAATCGGGGTCCCACGCAAACACATCGCTTGCCTCCTTGCCAAGCGACTGCCACCTTTCATCTCCGTCGAACAGACCCGCTGCGGCTCGGTCAAACACTTCCCTAGTACGGCTCTCCCCGAGAAGAGAGGCGACTTCTTCTTCGTTGGGCCAAATATCTTTGAGATAGATGTTGTTGCCCTCCGCATCAGTGCCAAGCGCTTCGGTTTCAAAATCAAAATCGATCGTACCCGCAAGCGAATAGGCAATAACCAGCGCAGGTGCGCATAGATAGTTCTGGGACACATCTGGCGAAATACGGCCTTCGAAATTTCGGTTGCCCGAAAGCACGCTGGCTAGCTCAACTTCATCGGCAATGTCGTGCATTCCCGGCAAAACCGGACCCGAATTGCCGATACAGCTCATGCAGCCAAACCCACATGTGTAAAAACCAAGGTCACGAAGCGCTGGCATAAGACCCGCGGCATCCAGGATATCCTCTGTCGCGCGGCTACCAGGCGCCAGGATCGTCTTAACCCATGGCTTCGGACGCAGACCGGCTTTGCTGGCATTTCGCGCCAGCACGCCAGCAGAGATCATCATGCTTGCATCCGTTGCCGTGGTGCAGCTGGTAACAGCAGCTATAGCCAATGCGCCATGGGTGATTTCGTAGCTATGACCCGACACATCAACTGAAACCTTCTTACCAGGATCGAGCGAACGCTCACCGCATAACTGGTTGAAGCGATTCTTGACATCCGCCAAATCAATACGGTCGTGTGGGCGAGATGGGCCAGCAACGCTGCGCTGAACCTTCGAAAGATCGAGCTCAAGCACCTTGGAATAAGTTCGGGGTTCACGCTGCGGATCATTCCAAAAACCCTGAGCCTTTGCATAGGATTCCACCAAAGCAATCTGCTCTGCACTACGGCCAGTAAGCTCAAGATAATCAAGTGTTTTTTGGTCAACGGGGAACAAAGTGCACGTTGCACCGTACTCGGGTGTCATGTTCGAAATACATGCACGCTGCGTAGCGTTCAGACTTTCGAGACCTTCGCCGAAGCATTCGACGAAACAGCCAACAACCCCCTCCGCACGCAGCATCTGAGCAAAGGTAAGAGATACGTCCATAGCGCTCACCCCAGGCTGAAGAGAGCCCGAAAGCTTGATGCCTATTACGCGTGGTACCAATGTGGTAATGGGCTGGCCAAGAGCTGCTGCTTCCGCCTCGATGCCACCTACACCCCAACCGAGTACGCCTATACCGTTAGCGGTAGGCGTATGAGAGTCAGTACCAACGAGCGTGTCGAAATACGCAATCGGCCCTTCCCCGCTATCCTTGGTCATGGCCACCGATGCAAAACGCTCGATATTCAGCTGATGGCAGATACCGGCTCCAGGCGGAACAATACGTACATTCTCGAATGATTCCTGGGCCCATTTGAGGAACTCGTAACGCTCTTTATTGCGATCAAACTCCAGTTCCATGTTCTTTTGCAGTGCACCTGCGCAACCCGCCTCATCAGCGATAACCGAGTGATCGATAACCAGATCGCACTGAACCTGAGGATTGATGGTTTTGGGATCCCCGCCGAGATCCATGCATGCCTCACGCATAACCGCGAAATCAACGAAAACGGGTACACCAGTAAAATCCTGAAACAGAACGCGAGCTGGGCTGAACTCGATTTCGCTACCAACTTCCCCAGAAAGCCCTGCCTCAACCAAGCGTTGAGCCAATTCGCTCGCGCGATCATCGGACTCAGCATTACGAAGAATGTTCTCAAGCAGAACCGTTAGAGAAAACGGAAGCTTCTCATAACCCGCAACACGGTTCACCGGGTAATACGTATAGCTTACGTTTCCGACCTTCAGGACATCGGAACGACTTGACATAAATACTCCTTTTACAACTGCGACAAATGAAGCAAACGATAGGTTAGCCTAACGCCGCAAATTTCCACTAAAGTTAATTGACACGCCTTACGCAGGGCAAGCTAGAGCCGAGATCAGTTCATCGGTAAACTGAGTACAAGAAGCTGCTGGCTTATCGGATCCTGTTGCCTTACGAATATCTGCAGTCAACACCTCGCCCTCAGCATACACCTTGCGAACCGCATCACGAATACGCTGAGCAGCGTCAAGCTCTCCGATATGATCGAGCATCATAGCAGCAGAAAGAATCTCTGCGGTGGGGTTGCAGATATTCTTTCCTGCAATATCAGGGGCAGAACCATGCACGGCCTCGAAAATAGCGTACTCGGGACCAATATTGGCTCCCGGTGCAATACCCAAGCCACCAACAAGACCCGCACAGAGATCGCTCGCGATATCACCATAAAGATTAGGGAACACAATCACGTCAAACTGCGAGGGGTCCATAACAAGATTCATGCAGAACGCATCGATGATATTGTCATTGAAATCGACGCTACCCTCGTAATCGGCAGCAACATCCCTTGCAGTGCGCAAAAACAAACCATCGGAATGCTTCATGATGTTAGCCTTGTGAGCTGCCGTTACCTTCTTTCGACCGTGCTTAACCGCATAATCAAATGCATAGCGAACGATATTCTGCGAAGCGGTTACCGAGATGGGCTTAATTGATATTCCAGAATCAGAGCGAATAACACCTGCATTATGGTCCTTGCAGAACTCAATCAGCTCAGTGGCCTCTTTGCTACCTTCTTCAAATTCGATACCAGCATACAGATCTTCCGAATTTTCACGAACGATAACAAGATCGACATCCTGGTAACGGCCGCCGGCTCCAGGAATCGAAAGCACAGGACGAAGGCAAACATTGAGATTCAGGGTTTTGCGAAGCGCGACATTCACGCTACGAAAACCAGTACCAACAGGGGTGGTGATAGGGCCTTTGATCGCTACCTTGTTGCGACGGACCGCATCAATTGTTGATTCAGGCAGTGGCGTACCGCATGAGTCCATCATATGAGCACCCGCTTCAGCAATCTCCCATTCGATATCAACACCACAAGCCTCAACCACTCGCCTCATTGCTGCAGTTGTTTCAAGACCGATGCCATCACCAGGAATAAGCGTTACGGTGTGCTTTGCCATGGATACTCTCCTTGCTCGAAATACATAAGGACCAACATTCGGTAAGAAATGTTGGTCCTTTTATCCTAGTATTAAAATAGATTTTGTGGTGCAACAAATTAAAATTTAACGTAGCTGTAGCGATGAACGGGTTACGAAAGAACCTCGACGATTTGCTGGCTGCGGCGCTTCAGGGCACCCTTACCATGCTCGGCATCAAATTTCACACGCTCGGCAAGGCCTTCTTTCACCTCGGAGGCAATCTTCCCATCAGCGAAGGACGTTAGAGCGATAAGCATATCCTGATACTCATAGTCACCGTGATAGCACTGAATAGCCTCATCAAGAAGAGGCCAAACTTTCTGAGAACGATTTTCGGTTGTCGAACCCAATGCGCACAAGAAACGTAGAGCAGCAAGGCGTACAAAGCCATTATCTTCGTCAAAAAGCGCAGCTTCAGCGCCTGCAAGAGCCTTATCGCAAGCACGAGAGTCGATAGGAACAAGCTCGGTAAGGATATCCAAAGACTCCCATCGAGTTTGAGCTTCGGGGCGATTCAGGGCATCGATAAACTCGTCGGCATGCGGGGCAAGTTTTTCGGGATCGATTTTTGCAACCTGAGCAAGCACGGATGAGGCATTCTGCCTTACACGACGCGAAGGACCCGCCAATGCTGCCACGATTCCCTCAAGCATTCCTTCTGCTTTAAGTACCTCAGCAGCGAGTTCCTTCGTGTTCTGGGTTTTTTCGCTCATTCCATCCTCCATTCGGCGCATGCACACCCTAGTACTCATATTGGGGAAATATGAGAATACAATCTTCCAAATTCATTATAGCTTGCTGCCATTAACAAGCTTTTATCTACTTTTTTTGGGGCAAAATGAGCAGATTGTCTACAAAATAAAAAAGGCACCCCACAGGGTGCCTTTCAGTCATTAGGTAAGCGAAGTTACTGAGCTTCAGTGTAGTTGCGGTTTACGGAGCTGTCTACCGGAACACCGGGGCCCATGGTAGATACAACCGTAACAGACTTAACATAACGGCCCTTAGCAGAAGCAGGCTTCATACGAAGGATCTCGTCATAAATGGCACCATAGTTCTCAGCGAGCTGCTCAGCAGTGAAGGAGCACTTGCCGATGATTACATGGCAGATGCCGTAACGGTCAGCACGATACTCTACGCGGCCACCCTTGAGCTCCTTGATTGCCTTAGCAACGTCAGGGGTAACAGTGCCGAGCTTGGGGTTAGGCATAAGACCACGGGGGCCAAGAACCTTACCCAAACGACCAACCTTAGCCATCTGATCAGGAGTAGCAACTGCAGCATCAAAGTTAATGTTGCCAGCCTGGATTTCAGCAACGAGATCATCGGAGCCAACAATGTCAGCACCGGCTTCCTCTGCTGCACGTGCTGCATCGCCCTCAGCAAATACTGCTACGCGAACAGTTTTACCAGAACCGTTGGGGAGGCTAACGGTACCACGGAGCTGCTGATCAGCTTGACGGGTATCGATACCAAGACGGAAATGAGCCTCTACCGTTTCGTCAAAGTTAGCAGTAGCGATCTCCTTTACGAGAGCAACAGCCTCGAGAGGAGCATAGGACTTACCAGCTTCGATCTTTGCAGCTGCTTCCTTGTACTTCTTAGAAAGTGCCATTTGAAAATTCCTTTCGTGGTTTTAACGAACCGCGCTTCTAGCGGTTCTTCCACCCAATGCCAAAAACGGCAGTTGGATAAAATGCTTATTCAGCGGATTCGCCCTGGAGAAGAGCCTGGAGACGACGAGTAACCTTGTATTCCTTCTTAGGAGCACGGCCCTCGATGGTAACGCCCATGGAACGAGCAGTACCAGCTACGATCTCCATTGCAGCCTCAATGTCATTTGCATTGAGGTCGGGCATCTTGATCTCAGCGATCTCACGGAGCTGCTCAACAGAAAGTTCGCCAACCTTCTTGAGCTGCGGAATGCCGGAAGCGCTCTTAAGACCAAGCTTTTCCTTGATCAGGAATGCAGCCGGAGGAGTCTTGCATACAAAATCAAAGGTCTTATCTTCGTAGATGGTGATCTCTACAGGGATGATGGTGCCGGACTTGTCCTGCGTAGCGGCATTGAATGCCTGGCAGAACTGCATGATGTTAACGCCCTGTGCACCAAGTGCAGGACCAACCGGAGGAGCAGGGTTTGCAGCGCCAGCGGGAATCTGGAGCTTAACAAAACCCGTTACATTCTTCTCAGCCATTTCAGTAAAATCCTTTCAACTGAAATATCTTGCTTACCAGTTTATGACAAGCGCCTCCACGAGAAGCCCCGTCCACATACGGGCGCGTGAGACGCATTGCATTCAAGATTAAATAGTAGCCACCTGATCGAAAGAAAGTTCAACCGGGGTTTCACGGCCAAAGATGGAAACCATAACCTTGACCTTGCCGGATTCAGGGGATACTTCAGAGACAACGCCGTCGAACTCCGACAATGGACCAGAAACAACCTTTACGGTTTGACCAACCTCAAGGCTAGTGGAAGTGATCTTCTTAGGAGCCTCATGGGAAGTACGTTTCATGATCTTGTTGTACTCTTCGCGCGTAAGTGGAGCAGGATTGCCCTGACTGCCAACAAAACCCGTTACGCCCGGGGTGTTACGAACCGCAGCCCAGCTGCGATCGTCAAGTTCCATGCGGACGAGCACATAACCAGGGAATACCTTTTTATCGCTCTCCACACGACGTCCGCCCTCTTTGATCTCAGTTACCGTTTCGGTTGGGATTTGGATAGCGAACACGTTGTTTTCGAGACCCATAGTCTCGATGCGGGTCTCGAGGTTTTTCTTCACCTTGTTCTCATAACCAGAGTACGTGTGAAGGACATACCATTTCTTCGTCATGGATTATTTAAGCCCCCAAACCAGACAGACTCGATATCGCAAGAAGGATGGGGGTAACTACCCAGTCATCGAGGATAGTGACGAAGACACCAAAGAACAGCAAAGCCAGAACGACAACGCCAGTCCACTGAAGAACGTCCTGCTTTGTGGGCCACGTTACGCGACGCATCTCGGAACGAACCGCGGAAAGGAAAGCAAAGCGCTTTTTCTTGGGCTTCGCATCAGCCTTCTTTGGCTGATTCTGCGAAGAGGTTGCCTTTGCAGCAGCCTTGGTAGAGGAAGAATTCTTGCCGAAGCCGAAACGCTTCTTAGACTCCTCTTCTACTACCGGGGTGACCTCAGCCTGCTTTGCACGCTCTTTTTTTGCGGCACGATTAGCAGATGCTTTGGCCCTCTGTGTTTTTGACTTCTTTGCCATACAACTTCCTGCTCTGGAAATTACTACTCTCTATACGCCAAACAAGCAGCTTCATGGAGCTGCTCATTAACAAGCTGGCAGGCCAGGAGGGACTCGAACCCCCAACATGCGGTTTTGGAGACC
>URJE01000042.1 GCA_900547965.1 uncultured Eggerthella sp.
CCAAGCCCCGAGGGGCCGCCGACTACATCGTCTCGACGGGCAGGCCGACAACGGGATGCTGCGCAGAGCTGGGCCTGGATTCCAGAACCGTGGACAAGTGGGCGCAGGACCGCCGGCGGAGGCCGCAGGCCCGGCCGGGCCTGCGTCAGCGCTGCCGAAAACGCCCATCGAAAGGACGAATCCCTCTTGGCGGAACTATAGGAGCACCCCCCTCGGAGCCGTAAGGTGATGCGATGCCCGGTGCTCCCTTGGGACCGCAAAGGCGCGCGCTGCCTGATGTGCCGCCTGGCGTTTTCCGAATTTGCAAAGGTGCGCCGCCCGGCATTTCCCTGAAAGAAGACGAAATGCGGGCCATGCCCTGCATCAACAAATGCTCGACGCGGTGCGCCGTCGGCTATCGAATCCGTATCTGCTTTGAATATCAGAGCATGCCTTTGCTGGAATAAAATGGAGAAGTGGGCCCGCAGGGGCGTGTCTATTGCTTTTCGACTCCCGTTGTTTTAGAACTAATCACACAAAGAATTTTTGTTGCATAACAGAATCAGTTTGTTTCCAGTTTGTTATCGTTCGCCAAAGTACGCATTTTGATGCGTAAACGGGGTGTACTATCTAATCTCGTAGTTGAAAGGAATATCCATGGAAGACCATAAGCTTTCCCTGTACGACAACGTCGCAAAGGTCAATGCCGTCGATCCAGAACTGTACGAGCGTTACCCCGTAAAGCGCGGTTTGCGCAACAGCGATGGTTCTGGTGTAATCGCGGGCGTTACGAATATTTCCAACGTGCACGGTTATCTGATGAACGAAGGCGATAAGGTGCCCGACGAAGGCAAGCTCACCTTCCGTGGTTACAGCATCTACGATCTTGTTGGCGGCGATGCCACCAAGCGTCGCGGCTTTGAGGAAATCGTGTATCTGCTGCTTATGGGGGAGCTCCCCACATCAAGCCAGCTTGACGTGCTTGTCGAAGCACTTGATGCTCAGCGCAATTTACCCGATGGCTTCACCGCTTCGAAGATCATGAGCACGCCTTCTCACAACATCATGAACCTTCTCCAGCGTTCGGTACTCATGTTGTATGCCGATGACCCGAAGGCGGAAGAGCGTTCCTTCGAACACGAGATCGGCACGGCAATCTCGCTCATCTCTCGACTGCCGCGCATTATGGTGTTGGCTCACTACGCCAAGCGCGCTGCGTTCTACAACGAGTCGATGATCATGCATCGCTTCATTCCGGGGCAATCCACTTCCGAAACCATCCTTTCCATGCTGCGTCCCAACCGCGAGTTCACTCCTGAAGAAGCGCGTATGCTTGACATCATGATGTCTCTGCATGCTGAGCATGGTGGCGGCAACAACTCAACCTTCACTTGCCGTGTTCTTTCTTCTGCCGACACCGATCCATATGCTGCTTATGCGGCTGCTATAGGTTCTTTGAAGGGCAGCAAGCATGGCGGTGCAAACCATAAGGTTCTGGCCATGCAGAAGGAAATCAAGGAAAACGTTAAGAATTGGGAAGACGAAGACGAAGTAGCTTCCTATATTGCCAAGATCGTGAACAAGCAGGCATACGATCACACCGGCTTGATCTACGGCATGGGTCATGCGGTCTACACGCTTTCCGATCCGCGCGCAGTTATCTGCAAGGATTTTGCAACAAGGCTTGCCAAGGGTACCGAGTTTGAAGCAGAACTGAATTTGCTCAAGCTCATCGAGCGCCTGAGCCCTGAAGTTATCTTGCAGGAAAAGGGCACCAAAAAGGATATGTGTGCAAACGTTGATATGTATTCTGGATTCGTGTACTCCATGATGGGCATTCCGCAGGATATGATCACTCCGCTGTTTGCTTGCTCTCGTATGGCTGGTTGGGCTGCCCACCGCTTCGAGGAACTGGTAAGCGGCAAGCGCATTATCCGCCCCGCATACAAGACGGGCGTGAAGGCTCGCGTCTACAAGCCTATCGAAGAGCGCTAAGCGTTTTTGCTCGTTGCATCCACAAGCACAATAACGAAAGGCCCCTCGGGGCCTTTTTGTTTGCTGCTTTTCTTCGGCTATGGCTGGGTGCCAAACTTCGGCGATGGCTGTGGGTGCCAAATGTTTGTTTCTTGCCATGCCCTGTTTGGAGTTTCCCCGAAACAACAAGATGATATGCCCTCATGCTTTGTCGAGCTCATCGCCCGAGGTCTTAGATGGTGAGTCCACGCACTTGGCCTCTGTTGTTGTCTAGGCGAAAGAGGGGCTATAGGGCAAAAAGAGAATGAGAAAGAAGGGCTGCAGGGCAAAAAGAGAAGGAGTCCCGAAGGACTCCTTCATGGCTCGCTTTGATGTAATGCGCCTTGTCGCTCTAAGCTCAGGAGCGCAATGCGCTCGGCAGCTGTCCTTGGCGCCAAAGGTGCGGTTCTACGCAGCTTCCTTGTTGCCGAACACGCGCGTTGCAATAACGACAACGAGGGCAACAGCGATGCCTCCGATAAGCGAAGGCCAAGGCGAACCGGTGAAGCCAGCAACCAGATATCCAAACAAGCAGATGACGGCAACCAGGGAAGCGTAGGGCAACTGGGTTGCCACGTGGCGCAGATGGTTACACTCCGCACCAGCGGAAGAAAGGATGGTGGTGTCGGAAATGGGCGAGATGTGGTCGCCGTATACCGCGCCAGCAAGTGTTGCGCCGATGGTGACCAGGAACAGTGGGTCGCTTTCGGGGAATACGCCCAAAACGATGGGCAGGATCAAGGCGGCGGTGCCCCAGGAAGTGCCCATAGCGAATCCGATGAATCCGGAAACCACGAAGATAACGGCAGGCAAGAACGAAAGCTCAAAGCCCATAGTGGTAAGGAAGTTGGAAACGAATTCGCCCGTGCCCAGCATGTAGCGGCATGCACCGCCCAGGCTCCATGCCAGAACGAGGATCATGATGGCGCCAACCATAGAGCGAACACCTTCGGAAGCGCCTTCGGTAAAGCCAACCAGGGTGGTGAGCTTACGGGGCAGGAACATGCATGCAGCAACCACCAATGCCACGGCGGCGCCGATGCACAATCCGCCGATGGGGTTTTCGCCAACAGCGGTTGCGAAATCTACGCCCTCAAAGAAGCCGCCAACATACAGCATGCCCGTGATGGAGAACACGATAAGCACCACGATGGGGATAACCAGGTCGAATACCTTGCCATTGGGGGAAACGTCCAGGCCCTTGAACTGCTCGACCGCCTTCGTAGCGCCCTCCAAGTCGGACTGCTCGGTGATAACGGTTTCGACGGCTTCGGGATTGCTGGGAACGCCTGCCTTGGATACCGTTTCCAGGGCGGAGGCATGGGGAGGAATGGGGCTGTAGGTATGAGCATCGCAGTCGCGCTGAGCCTTGCCCATGCTGAAGAAGTCTTTGCCGAAACCGCACATAGCGAATACGAACACAATGGTGACCAGTGCGTAGAGGTTGTACGGAATGGAGGCAACGAACGTGTTGAAGCCGTTTTCACCCATGTAGCCACCCATGGCAACTGCCCACGAGGAAACGGGGGCAATAATGCACACCGGTGCTGCGGTGGAGTCGATGATCCACGCCAGCTTTTCGTGGCTGATGCGGAACTTGTCGGTTACGGGACGCATGACCGCACCAACAGTGAGGCAGTTGAAGTAGTCGTCAACGAATACCACGATGCCCAAAAGAGCCGTCATGACGGTTGCCATGCGCGCGCTTTTAATATGCTTTGCGGCCCATTCGGCGTATGCGCGCGAACCGCCAGCAATGGCGATGATGACGACTAACGCACCCAATAACGCCAAGAACAAGATAAGCGCCGCGTTCGATGAGATTTGCTCCGCCATAACCTGAGGGATGAGCGTAAACGCGGTGATGAGCTGGTCGAAGCCGACACCCTCAAGGCAGAACTCGTAAATGATCAGGCCCGAGAACACGCCAACCAGCAGGGAGGAATACACCTCCTTGGTAATAAGGGCAAGGCCTAGCGCCAGAAGCGGCGGCAGGATAGACCAAGCACCGGTGGAAAGAAGCTCAAAGCCTTCCATGTACAGTCTCCTTACTGAAAATAGGGCGCAGGCGATGCTGCGCTGGGAAGGCGGCGGCTAGCGAAGTCGCGCATGATGCATTTCCAGCGCAGCCTTGCATGCGCTTTTTTAACTGTGCCGATTATAGGCTAGCTTCGTTGCCGCGGTGTTGCATTTATGAGCGAAGGAAGGCGTAACGGGTGGGCGGCGCGTTGGGGTGAGCGGCGCGCTAAGACGGGGCGCGTTAAGACGGGCGGTTACAGGAAGTACTTTCCTGCATTTGCTCCCACAACGATAAGATCCATGCCTCGAAGAAGCGCGAACAGCGCGATGAACAACGCGAGCATTTCGGGCATAGAGAAGAACATGAATCCGATAACGATGGAAACGATGCCAGAGAACAGCATCCAGCCCCAAAGGGGAAGGCCTGCGTGCTTGACCATGAAGGTTGCTACAACTTCATATATGCCGAAAACCAGAACGAACGCGCCGATAACCCAAGGCAGCACTGCCGCAAAGGCGAAGGGGTGAACCACGAACATGGCGCCAATGAGCACGTCAAGGATGCCGTATGCCAAGATCCATCCCGAAAAGCCCAGAAGATCGCGGTCGCGAATGAATGTTGCGATATTGACCACGCCAGAAACCACAAAGGCGGCGCCAACGATGAAGGCGATAGATGCAAGGGTGAGGCCTGGGAAGAATGCGCATACCAAGCCAAAGATGATAAACAATATGCCAGCAACGATAAGCTGCCAGTTCCGTTCGGTTTTCGTGTTCATGATAACCCCTCTATGTTGCTGTTTTTCTTCATTGTAGTGCGCTTTCGTGCAGGTGAAGGCGCATGTAAAGGAAATGAAACAACACGGGCGCGAGTGGGGTTTTGCTCGTCTGCTGCTGTCGGCTGATGCCCCGACGTTTTTCTGCCACCCGCCTTGAGCCACCCCGAAGCGAAGCCTTCCCTTAAGCGGTAACGAAGGGGAGGGGGATGTCGTGGTCTTCTGCGGGGATGGGGGCAACCTCCTGTTCGGCAAAGGCGACGCCGACAACATGGCATGCATCAGTAAGTTGGCAAAGGTATCGGTCGTAGTTGCCCGCTCCGTATCCTAGGCGGTTGCCGCGCGCGTCGAACCCTACGGCGGGAACCACAATGAAGGCGAATTCATCGGCGGCAAGGTATGGCATGGGGTTAAGCTCGGGGCTGCTGTGGCGATATTCCTTTAGCGGGTCATTCAGGAACGGGACGCTGTTGCTGCGGAATGCTTCGGCGCTAACCGAGCGCATTTCCATGGTTTGCTGAGTGACATGCTGGTCGTTGGAGCCCGACCCCGGTTTGCGCATCCCACGCCCAGGAGCATCGGGAATGCCATGGGCATCGGGCATCATGCAGGGGAAGGCAACGTTGCAGCCTCGCAGATAGGCATAGTCGATGAAGCTTGCCAGGTTAACTTCCCATGGGAATGCGGAGTATACGCCGACAACGGGTTTCCCCTGGGGTATTTCGGCCATCAAGGCATCAAGGCATCGGGTCAGCTTCGCGCAGATCTGCTTGCTCTTGCTCGCACGCGCTTCGGGCGCAAGGGCGGAGCGCGCTTTCTTCGCCTGCGCCCGAAGGCGGCTGCGGATCTCCGCGGGGGTTTCGTTGCCGGATGCGGGGGTATGTTTGCTATTGGTGCTCATACCGCGCATTGTACGCCTGGTGGGCATGATGGAGGAAACATGCTGGTGAATGTGTGTCTGGTGGGCGCAATAGGGAAAACATGTTGAAAAAAACTGCAAAAGGAAAGGCGGCGGCCGAGGTGTTCCCTCGAATGAGGCTTGCGCTCGCTAGCGTTCAAGAGGTTCGGTGAGCGCGGCGGAGCAGAGTCCTGCGCGTGATTGTGTGTCTGATTTGCGGTATATGGAGGTCAGATGCTTCTGCAACGCGCGAAGGGATATTCCCATGTCGTCGGCGATGCACTGGAGCGTTTCCTCGCTCGAACATACCGCGGAAAGAACATCGCGTTCGCGTGGGGTAAGGCTGTATCGCTCCGAGAATGCCGCAAGGTGCTTGTCGGGAGCGCTATTATCGGCGGGGGTTTTGGCTTCCGGTTCTTCTTGGGGCTTGGCGGTTTTCGTTTGCGCGGCGGTGGGCCCCGCCAGCTTTAAGGCTTCGATTTCCGCCTTATGCCGCGCGGTGCGACGCATGTTTTCGAGAGCCTGGGCAACAAGGAGGGTAACCATGGCTAGCGCAATGCCAATCGACGAGATAAGTATGATATCGCCCGACGAGATCAACGCCATGGAAGGCATGGCCACAAGTGCGGCGCAGGCGTTATTGGCGGCGCGTCCCATGCCTGCCCAAAGCGACGGGTTGGCACAGCGCATTGCGATGCGCAAAAAAGACGAGGTGAAGAAGACCACGAAAAAGCCCGATGAAAGGTAAAAAATTACCAAACCAAGAAGAACTTCGGAGCTGGTTTGGATGGCAAGGGCGGAAACCAGGGAAAGCATGGCTGCGCACAGTATGATGACGGTGGAATAGCGATGCTTAGTGAGATCGAAGATGAAGCCAGCCGCAATGCCGCTGATGGCAAGAAGCAGGCGAGGCCAGGTTGAAAGGTCGAACATGCCCTGCGCGTTTGCCAGGGTAACCACGTTGTCGAGCGTGCTGAAAACGCAGGCAATTAGGGATACGCAGGCGAGCAGCAGGATTGCTTCCTTGAGGGCATCGCGTTCGTCGGCGGTTCGCTGGTCTTTTTCGGGAAGTGCGCTTCTGACGGGGACTACGTGCAACACGTTGCGGCGTGCTGCAAGCACGAAGCCAAGCGCGATGATCGAAGCTCCGATAATCGCGGCTTCGACAACGCTGTTTGGCGCCAAAGAGTGAAGCAGGAATTGAGCTAGCAATCCTGCGGCATACGAGGCGCCCACCAGACGGGAAAGAGAGTTGCTGGCATAGTGGGTTTGGGCAACGGAAAAGTAGGTGGCGTTTCCCAACATACCCAAGATCAAGAACAGCAAGCATCCCAGCGACAGCAAGGCGTTGGCGCTTTGGGTTAGCTGAGTTGCGACTAGGAGCAAGGCGGAAACGGCTCCCAGCACACCGGCAAGAATGCTTCGATGCTTTGCGGCTGCCGTTCGATTCACCAATGAATAGCCCACAAGCCCTATGGCGCTTGTGGCAAGGATGGATGCCTGTGCGCCGACTACCGAATCGGGGCCGGCGAGCTCGCCATAGGCGATGTCGAAGTGATATTCGCTGCCCAAAAACACGAAGATGAACAATGCCATAACGGCAAACGCGAAAAGATGTGCTTTGGGCTTTGGCTCCATGGTGCTTTTCCGAGGGGGCGCAAAGCGGGCTTTGGCGCTTGTCCTCGACGTGTTCCTTTCTCTGTTTTCCCTGCTGATTAATTATTGTGCAACAAGGGTGTCCTTATGGTTTGGTTTCTTCTTATGGAAACAAAAACCGTTCCTGTGGGCTGTGCGCGCAGGGGGTTGGCAATGACGCCAGCTGCGCAGAGCGCTATCTCCCGTTACTGTCGTCGCGGGCTCCCTATGAGGCGCAACGTCAGCGCCGAATTAGCCGATTCCCAGCACCTGCATAACCAAGCAAATGGCGGAAAGAATGCCCACCACCACGATAGTGAAACATAGGATTATGCGGGTGAATTTACCTACTGCGTATTTGCCCATAACGTGTTTGTCGGTGCAGATGATGGCCATGAACACCAGCAATACCGGCAAAATGACGCCGTTTACAAACTGTGCAGTGAGCATGATTCCCATCAAGTCGATGTTGGGAATAAGAATAACCACTGCGGAAACGACGATGACAAACGTGAAGATGCCTTTGAAGAGGGGCGCTTCTTTCCAGGTGAACGAAACGCCTGCCTCCCAGCCGAACGCCTCGCAGATAACGAAAGCGGTGGTAAGGGGCAGAACGCATGCGGCCAGCAAGCTGGCGGCTACCAGACCGATGGCGAACAGCGCTTTGGCGTATTGGCCCGCGAAAGGCTCGCGCGCAGCTGCAGCCGCTTCGGCGCTTTCTACTTCGATGCCCTGCGGGAACAACACGGTGCCGGTGGTTACGATGATGAACCATGCTACGATGCAGCCCATTACGGCACCAGTTACTGCGTCGATGCGCTGATAGGGAAGATCACGTACGCGCACGCCTTTTTCAACCACGTTGCTTTGGGCGAAGAACATCATCCAAGGGGCGATGGTGGTGCCGACCATTGCGACGGTAAGCGAAAGGAAGCTCAAATCCGAACTTGCTGCTGGCACCAGGGTGTGTTGGAAGGTTTCGTTCCAATCGGGTTGTGCTAAAAATGCCGCAACGATGTAGGTGGCGAATACGCATGAAAGCACCAGGAAGATGTTCTGCACGCGTTTGTAGCTGCCTCCCACGATAAGGCCCCAAACGGCTGCCGCGGCAACGGGAACCGATATCCAACGTGGCACCCCGAACATTTCCATACCTGAAGCCACGCCTGCAAATTCCGAAAAGGTGGTGGCAACGTTGCCGATGAGGAGCGCCAACATAGCGAGCGCCGTAAGGCGGATGCCGAAGCTTTCACGGATCAGCGCCGAAAAGCCCTTGCCGGTAACAACGCCCATGCGCGTCGCCGTGGTTTGCACCACGATGAGCAGAACGCACATGACGGGAATGATCCACAGCGTCATGTAGCCGAACTTCGCGCCTACGGTGGAATAGGTTGAAATGCCGCCGGCGTCGTTGCCTGCCATAGCGGTTACGATACCGGGGCCCATGGCGGCCAGCACCAGGAATGCCTTCGAGTGCTGCTTCTTGCTGTCGTTTTCGCCGCCCTGATCAGGAACTTGCGGGGAAGCCTTGGCTGCCAGGGCAGTGTCCTGCGCTGTACTTTCCTTAAGTGTCATGTAAAAGCCTCGATCCTAGTTGTGTCCGAACATGCGGAGGACAAAGAAGGTGTAGGGAATCATCAGTACGATAAACACGGCAAGCGTGATGGCGAACTGTCCCCATGCCCAACGTGTGCGGCCTTCCTCCACGTTGTCTTCGATAACTTCCATTGCGTCGTCAACGGTGACGATGCCCAGCATCTGCCCGTTCTCGTCGACAACAGGCATGGCCATCAGGTCGTATTTGGAGATGTCGGCTGCAACTTCATCTTCAGGCTCTTCGGGCAGCGAAGTGATGAGCTCATCGAACATGATGTCGGAAAGCGGGGTGTTGTCTTTCGCGAGTACCAGGGTGCGGAGCGAAAGCACGCCTACAAGTTTGTCGTATTCGTCCAGCACGTACACGTAGTTCACCGTGGGATGGTCTTCATCCAAGCCGCGAAGAACTTCGGTGGTTTCCTGTACGGTGTCGGAGGTGTGCATTGCCACAAACTGCGTGGTCATCAGACCGCCAGCGGTGTCTTCCTTGTATCCCAGCAGTTTGCGAATTTCTGCGGCGTTGTCGACGCCCATCAGACGAAGCAGCGTTTCGGCTTTTTCGTAGGGCAAGTCGCCCACGATGTCGGCGGCGTCGTCAGGGTCCATGTCACGCAGCAGGCGGGATGCGCGCTTTTCGTCCAGGCCCTCGATGATGTCGGCCTGGAATTCGTCTTCCATTTCCGAAATGGCGTCGCCGGCTTGCGCGTCATCTAAGTGCTGGAACACATTGGCGCGCTGCTTCGGATCGAGCTGCTCCAAGATGTCTGCCACGTCGGCGGGATGCAGTTCCTCCAGGCGCGTGTGGCTGACGGAGAGCTGCACCTTGGAAAGGTCGCGGTCGAGCAGTTCCATGTAGTTCCACGCGATGATGCGCTCGTCGATGCTTTTGCCGAACGCCTTGGCGATGCCGCAGGCGGCTTTTTCCACCCACGGAGCCAAGCCACGTAGAATGCCGCGAACGCCCACTTCTGCACCAAGAAGACGCAATTGCGTTCCGGAAACGGAGAGCTTCAGGTCGTTTACGCGCACAACCTTCATGCCCTGCGTGTCCACGATTTGCCTATCGAGCAGGTCGCGTGCGAGGAGCACTTCGGCAGGCTGGAGGTAGCTGAAGCGGATGGCAGTGCGGTCGACTTTCAGGCGAATGCCTTCGTCTTCGTCGAAGCTGTCAACGTATTTACGCCAAGAGATCATAAAAGGCGTTTTGCCAGGCCCTAGAAATGCCAGGCTGGTGATGCGGGGGAACACTTCGCCGGTTTGAATGGCCAGGTCGGATATGGAGCCGATCTTTTCGCCATTTGCATCAACGACGGGTTCGCCGAGCATTTGAGATAGATAGAGCATGCAATTCTCCCTTGGGATTGCCGCCGCGTGTCAGCGTTGTTGTGCGGGCAGTTGATCTGCGCAGCGCACAGCAATACCGACAGGCGCAATCCGTTCATGTCGCAGTCGTCCCTCGACCACTACATGACGGACGAGAAATGCAGAGGCCGAAGGCTAATTACTGTGAGGTTTCGATTTTCGAACCTTCAAGTAATGTCCTTTCCTAAATGTGTAAATGGCAGCGCAAGGCAAACGCGCCAAACGCAGCAAGGCAGCGTAATGCGAGCGCGCCCCAAACGCAGCGAGGCAGCGAAAGGCAAAAGCGCCCCAAACGCAGCAAACTTGATTTTACGCGAATGCGGTGCCCGCGGGGCATTTTAGAGGTGAAAAGAAAGTAAAAAACGGGTTTTATCTGCAAAGCGCAGTTAACAATTGCGCAGAACGTGTTTTGCGGGGACTTAGAGCGCCTATTCGCGCAGATGGTTTGTGTGCAGGGGCTATTATGGCCCGTTGGGGCTATAGCCCATTTCGGCAAAAGGGGCTTTTACCAGGCGAAACGGGTTTTAAGTCCATAATTCCTTCATATTTAAAGAAAAGTGTTGACGAAGACAGGGCAAACGAGGATACTAATTTTCGTTGCGAAACGCGCCGTTACCTCAGCTGGATAGAGGGACTGACTACGAATCAGTACGTCGGGGGTTCGAATCCCTCACGGCGCACCATCGAAACTGCAGGTCATCGGGGGTTTTCCCTCGGTGGCTTTTTTGTTTCCATGGGTATATTTTACCCCGTGGGTGCTATTTGGGCGCTAAGCGCCGCCCATTGAATCCCCTTCGTTTCTTGAGCATTGTGGCCGCTTTAGGGTTCTAATTGGCAAGAATCGCGTTGCATGCATTCCCTTTTCGCGAAAAGCATGCAGATAGCCGCCTTCCTGGCAAAACTCGTTCGAAATGTATGCATTTCGGCTTAGCGATGGCAAGATTCTCGCTCCATGCATGCGTTTCTGGATGCAATCAGGCGATTTGGAATACATAGCGTAAGAATCTTGCCAGCAAAGGCTCTATTTTGCGTCGGGGGCCTCGAAATCATGCATGCTGCACGATTCCTGCCATGGGGGATTAGTTCCTGAGGTCCGTGCACGGTATGTGCCGCTGCGGTTTCCCTTGAACATCGAGTGGAGCATGAGCACCAGGTGAGCATGAGCGCTAGACGAATCAGGGGCACCAGGTGGGCAAAGGCGACAGTCGAAACGGAACACCAGTCGAAACGGAACACCGAGCGAAACGCGGGCGCCAGGCGAATCAGGCACCAGGTGGGCATGAGCGCCGATCGAAACGCGAGCATGGAGCGAAACGGAGCACCGGCTGAAGCGCTGCTGGCTTTAGGTTCGTCCTTGGATGAGCCTCCTTTTCGGACGGCTTGTTTGGCTCTATGGACCCAGGATGTTGCGGGGAGGGGCGCCCGAACCGCCTCTTTGGAATTGCGGCCGTAGATAGGGAGGCGAACCACTTCATCCCTCGTTGTTCGGGAGGCAGAGGACGGCTTAAAAGCTGATGTCGAGTGTGTTCGGCACCCTTCTAGCTCCATTGCTTTTTTACGATTACTTTCGCATTTATTTAAGGTTCGACCGATAAGATTCCCCCATGGTACTTTTCATCGGACATTCAAGTGCAATCAGGTTACTTCGCTCGCTCGAAGATTTTGAAGGCATTCGGGCTGCGCGGGCTATGCCGTCTCTCAAGGATGTTCCGTCGTTGCCGAAATCGTTCAGAGAAAGCTCGCCCCTTGCAACGCTTCCTCGTCCGTTGGAAGTTGTTGTCTCGTTGGGAAAAACAAGAAGTCAATCTAAACAGTTCCACAACAATATTTGGAAACTTCCCGATAGGGCACCTTGCTTCCTTTTCTTTGAAAGCGGGGTTTATTTGAGCAATCCCGAATTCTGTTTTGTGCAGCTTGCACGGTCGTGTAGCGTGATCGACCTAATCAAATTAGGATTTGAGCTATGCGGAACTTATCGAATAGACCCCGCAAGCCCCATTGGATTTCGGACTGCTCAATCCCTTTCGAGCACAGAGGCGATCAATCGCTTTATAGACAAAATGCACGACAAAGTGCCTCGGAAAGCAAAAACAGCTGTGCGTTATGTCCGCAATGGCTCGGCATCGCCGATGGAAACATGTTTGGCACTTTTGTTGGGTTTGCCCGCTCGCTACGGCGGTTACGGGTTAGGCATGCCAGAGATGAATGCCAAGGTGCTGATCCCCGCAAAGTTAGACAAGCGAACCACATATCGCGAATACCACTGCGATCTATATTGGCCCGAACAGAACGTTGCCATCGAATACAATAGCCGCGAATTCCACGTGAACGAACTTGCCGTGGAACGGGATGCGTCACGCATCAACAATCTCAAAGCTGCGGGGATTGAGGCTCTTGCCGTTACTCGCGCACATGTCGCTGACCACATGAAGTTCGACGCCATTGCCCATTCTGCGGCAAGCCTCATGGGAAAGCGTATTAGGATCGCCTATGCCGACATCGATGAGCGTCGAATGAGCTTGCGCAAGCAGCTTTTCTCTAAGGATCCTTGGTGCTGAGCTGCCTTGCTTATTGTTTCAGGTTGCGAGGATTGCTGTCTTTGCGGGAATCGTCTTGGTGACAGGTTAACTTGAGCGTTGTTTCGGGCTGTCAAAACAATGGTCTCGTGGGTGTCGCCTTGGTGTTGGGCGATTTGGTTGTTGCTCCAGGATCTTCCTTTGGGCTGGCGCTCCGTCTGCCTATTGCCTCGTTATGCCTATCGTTAAGGTTGTTTTGGCTGATGTGGCAAGAATCGTGCCGTATGTATCCTCTTCTCGCCGATTGCGCAAAAAAGGTCGCCTCCCTGGCAACGTTCGCGCGAAATGCATGCTTTTCGCGCTGAAGATGGCAATATTTTCGTCCCATGTGTTCGTTTCGGGGTGTAATCGGGCGATTTCGGATACATAGCGCGCGAATCTTGCCAGGGAGGCGACCTTTTCGTGTCGAGGCTCCTGGAATCACGCATGGGGCGAAGATCTTGCCAGCGCTCGGCGCTGCTCAGGTCTCTCCGTTTCGGTGAGTGGGGTTAGAGCTCGCGCTGCAGGATCCGGCCTCTCCGTTTGGGCGAGCAGGGCAAGGGCACGTGCTGTGGATCCTGGCCTTGTCGCTTGGCGCGGAAGGCGATCGGCGCGGAGGGCGGCTGGCGTGGAAGGCGATGGGGCAGCTGGGCGTGGAGGGCAGCTGGGCGAGGGGGCTGGCTGGCGATGAAGCCGGCTGGGGGGGGGGGGGGGGGGGGGGGGGGGGGGTGCGTATGCT
>URJE01000043.1 GCA_900547965.1 uncultured Eggerthella sp.
TCGCCGCTGTGCTTTTAGTATCTCGTTCCGTAGCGAAGCGAATCTCGGGCAGCGCCCTATTCCGTGACGCGGCAAGTCCCAGACGGCGCCTCGTTCCGTAGTGTAGCGAGTTCCAGGCAGCGCCCCGTTCTGTGGCACGGCGAATTCCAGTCGCCGCTCTGGCGGACACCCCCCCCTCCCGTCTGACGCGCCTTTCGCCTTCGCTTGATTTAGTGAGCTCGATGGCGCCGACTGTTGCAAAAACTGGCGCGCAGATCCTCTTCTGCTCAATTATTTCGCTATGCTTGCGTAAGAATCGGCATCCATCTGGTAAAACGCAAGCACTACCTATACAATGGGTCGGGTGTTCCAGGGGCTACGTGCCCTACAGGACTATAAATAAGGAAAAGAGGTTACGATGGCAGTTGTTGCATATTGCGTTAAGTGCAAGGAAAAGAAGGAAATGGTAGACCCTCAGGAAGGTGTTACCAAGAACGGCCGCGTTATCACCAAGGGCACCTGCCCCGATTGCGGTACCAAGATGTCTCTCATCGGCGGCGTTGCTAAGAAATAGCCCGTTGCTTCTGTTTTCGCAAGCAGATACTTTGCACCTCAGCCCGCTTGGCGTAAGCCAGCGGGCTTTTTAATTTGGTCGTTTTACGCGCTTGGGTGTTACCGGCGAAGGCCGCTCCTGCCGCATATTGCGCTCTCTGCGCGGGGAGTGTGCCGATGGGTTTCGAGGTTGGGTTTCGGCCCAGAGCCCCATCGGCCACCCAGTCGAGTGCGTCCTGTGGGCTCCGGAGTCAGGTCGAGCGCGCGAGGTGCCTGGCCTTGAGTGTGTCGTTGTTAGATCTTTGCGACCGAAGTTGACGGAATCGCTAATTGCTCGATACCTATCTGACCTGGGGAAATAATTATTACTAAGGTAATCTTCAACAGGAAGGTTACAAAACTTGACAATGAAGCACTTAGATTTTATTATTCCAATTGTCGAAAAGGTCCACGCGAGTGGGCCTTACTGGTATCCGTGAAAGCCCACGAGGCCGCAAGGCATCGAAGGCAAGACCGCAAGCCCGCGAAAGCGGGGCTGCAGCCGCAATGATGGCCGCAGCCGCAGCCCACAGGGCCGCCGCAGTAGCCGCAAGCCTGCAAAGGGCAGCGTCGCGAAGGCGGGGTCGGGGCCGCAGCAAAGGTGAAACGAATATCTCGGCTCTAACTTAGGTAAGAACAGATTGGCCGCATCGCACAACTCGGCAACAGCGGGCGGTCGCAACTGAAAGGACATAGCAAGATGGCAAAGATCATTGGCATCGACTTGGGTACTACCAATTCGGCAATGGCAGTGATGGAGGGCTCCGAGCCTGAAATTCTGGTTAACGCAGAAGGCGACCGTACTACGCCTTCCGTTGTTGGCTTTGGCAAAGATGGCGAGCGCACGGTAGGCAAGGCCGCAAAGAACAAGGCTGTTACCAACCCTGAAAACACCATCGCATCGGTAAAGCGTTTCATCGGTCGTTCCTTCGCTGAGACCGGCGAAGAGCAGAAGACCGTTGCTTACACGGTGAAGAACGGCAATGGTGGCCGTGCTGTTGTGGACATTGACGGCAAGGACTACATGCCTGAAGAGATCTCCGCAATGGTTCTGCAGAAGATCAAGTCCGATGCCGAGAAGCGCGTAGGCGAGCCTATCACCCAGGCTGTTATCACCGTTCCTGCTTATTTCAACGACGCTCAGCGTCAGGCAACCAAGGACGCAGGCAAGATCGCTGGTCTCGAGGTTATGCGTATCATCAACGAGCCTACGGCAGCGGCTCTTGCTTACGGTCTCGATAAAACCAACAAGGACGAAAAGGTTCTGGTCTTCGACCTCGGCGGCGGCACGTTCGACGTTTCCGTTCTTGAGCTGGGCGACGGCGTATTCGAGGTTTGCTCCACCGCTGGCGACAACCACCTGGGCGGCGACGACTGGGATCAGCGCGTAATCGACTGGATGGCCGATAAGTTCCAGGCCGAAAACGGCATTGACCTTCGCGCCGACAAGATGGCCCTGCAGCGCCTGAAGGAAGCAGCTGAAAAGGCAAAGATGGAGCTTTCCTCCACCACTCAGACCAACATCAACCTGCCCTTCATCTCCGCTGGTGCAGCTGGCCCGCTTCACCTGGACTACACCCTTTCCCGTGCCGAGTTCGAGCGCATCACCAAAGATCTGCTCGACCGCTGCAAGAAGCCTGTTGAGCAGGCTCTGCGCGACGCCGGCCTTTCCACGGGCGATGTTAACGAGGTAATCCTCGTTGGCGGTTCCACCCGTATGCCTGCCGTTCAGGAATTGGTGAAGAACATGACGGGCAAGCAGCCCAACATGTCGGTTAACCCCGACGAGGTTGTTGCAATGGGCGCAGCTGTTCAGGGCGGCGTTCTCGCTGGCGACGTTGAGGGCATCCTCCTTCTTGACGTTACCCCGCTTTCCCTTGGCGTTGAAACCATGGGCGGTGTAATGACCAAGATGATCGACCGTAACACCACCATTCCTACCCGCAAGACGGAAATCTACTCCACCGCAGCTGACAACCAGACTTCGGTAGAGATCCACGTTCTGCAGGGCGAGCGTCAGATGGCTCAGGACAACAAAACCTTGGGCAAGTTCCAGCTCACCGGCATTCCTGCTGCACGTCGCGGCGTTCCTCAAATCGAGGTTACCTTCGACATCGATGCAAATGGCATCGTGAACGTTTCCGCTAAGGATCTGGGCACCGGTAAGCAGCAGCAGATCACCATTTCCGGTTCTACCGCCCTTACCGACGACGAAGTTGATCGCATGGTTAAGGACGCCGAAGCTCACGCTGAGGAGGACAAGGTACGCAAGGAAGAGGTTGAGGTTCGTAACAACTGCGACTCTCTGATCAACGCAACCGAAACCACCTTGGGCGAAGTTGGCGACAAGGTAAGCCCCGAGGTTAAGCAGCAGGCAGAAAGCGCTGTTGCTCAGGGCAAGGCTGCACTTGAAGGCACCGACATCGAAGCTATCAAGGCGGCTATCGAGGCAATGCAGCAGGCAGGCTATAAGCTGGCCGAGGTTGTATATGGCAACCAGGACGCAACTCAGGCAGCCGCTGGCGCCGCTGGCGCTCAGCAGCCCGCTGACGACGACACCATCGAGGCAGACTTCGAGGTTGTTGACGACGACGAGAAGAAGGACAAGTAATCATGACCGCGCCTGAAAAAGACGAGGTACGCGAGGATCAGGCAGCAGCCGAGGCCAATCCCGAGGCTGCTGCCCCCGAAGAGGTCGAAGCCGAGACCATCGAAGATGGCACCGAGGGCGAAGAGCCCGAGGAAGATCCGGTGGAAGCAGCTAAGGCCGAGGCGGATGCCTGGAGGGATAAGTACTTCAGGCTCCATGCCGAGTGGGACACCTATCGTCGCCGTATGAACGAGCAGCGCGAAGAGGAAAAGCTTCGCGCCACCGAAAAGCTGGTTGAAAGCCTGATCCCCGTGATCGACGACTTTGAACGCAGCATCGCTTATGCGGAAGGCAATGGCGAAGAGGGTCTGCTTGGCGGCATTAAAGCCGTTCACAACAAGATCGGCGAGGTGCTGAAGAAGGAAGGCGTTGAGATCATCGATCCTGAAGGCGAAGCGTTTGACGCCCTTGAGGCTCAGGCGGTAGCCACGGTTGACGATCCTTCGGTTCCCGATGAAACGGTTGCCCAGGTTTACCAGAAGGGTTATCGCATGGGTAATAAGGTTATCCGTGCTGCAATGGTAACGGTTACCGTGGGCGGTCCGAAGCGCGAGACCAAGTCAGAAGAAGACGAATAGCAAACGCAAGGGCGGGCTCGCAAGTCCGCCCTTGTTGTAAGCAGCCTGAGGAAATTGGGCAAGAATGTCCTGCCTGTTAAGGTTGGGCATGCGCGCTGGTTTCTTTCAGGCCGATCAATAAGAAGAGAAAGCAGGGGTATTGAAGCAGGTTGCCGTTCCGCCACAACGGCCGATCACGAAAGGCTCTCAGGTTTTTCGATCGTGCCGAGGCTAATAGGCCCCCGGCTGGAAAAGCAACCGTATCACTATCCCGTCTGAATAGGAAAGGTGGGGCGAATGGCAACTCCCGACTACTACAAAACGCTAGGCGTTCCACGTGACGCCGATGCCGATGCCATCAAGAAGGCATTTCGCAAGTTGGCCCGCAAGCACCACCCCGATGCGGGCGGCGATGAGGCGAAGTTCAAGGAAATCAACGAGGCGTACGAGGTCCTTTCCGACGAAAAGAAACGTAAGCTCTACGACCAGTATGGAACCGCCAACGAAAACCAGATCCCTTATGGCGGAGCATGGCAAGGCCAGGGCGGCAACCCCTTTGCTGGCGCGGGCTTTGGCGGAGCATCTGGTTTCGGTAGCTGGGCGGATATCCTCGAGAGCATCCGCAACGGTGAAGGCGCTTTCGGCGGGAACTGGGATTTCGGTGGAGCGGGTGGCTACGCTCAGCCTCAACCGCGGAAGGGCGCTGATAAAGAAGTGTCCATGACGGTGACCTTCGACGAAGCCTTCAATGGATGCGAAAAGCGCATCCGCATTGGGCGCTCGGGAACAGGCGAAAAGGAAACGCTCACCATAAAGATTCCCGCTGGTGCCATCGACGGTGGCCGTGTTCGCTTGAAGGGCAAAGGCGGCCAGGGGGCAAATGGTGGCCCCGCAGGTGACTTGCTGGTGAACATCAAGATAGGTGCTCATCCGCTCTATCGGCGCGATAAGGCGGACGTTTTGATGGACCTGCCCGTAACGTTTGCCGAAGCGGCTCTTGGTGCTCAAGTAGTGATCCCCGCTCCCGATGGCACGAAAGTGCGCTTGAAGGTACCTGCTGGGTGCCAAGACGGAACGGTTCTTACAGTGCGTGGCAAAGGCGCCCCCAGGTTGGGCAAGGGCTCAACGGGCAACGGCGATTTGCGCGTGGCCATCAAGATAGCGGTTCCGAAGACGTTGAACGATGAACAGAAGAAGGCTCTGGAAGCATTCCAGGAAGCTACTAAGGAAGAGGTGAGGGCATGGTAATGGAAGACAAAGACAGACCGCTGTATATGATCAGTGTTGCTGCCGAACTTGCTGGCGTTCACCCGCAGACCCTGCGCATCTATGAGCAGAAGGGTCTGGTTTCCCCTCAGCGTACACGGGGCAACACGCGCATGTACTCGCAGGCCGACATTGAACGTTTGCAGTTGATCAATGAGCTTACCGACGAAGGCATCAACCTTGCGGGTGTTATCCGCATCCTTGACCTTAAAGGGCGTCTGGATGAGCGTGACGACGAGCTCGATGCTCTGCATCGCCGCGTACGCAAGCTTGCCGACCGTGTACATGAGCTCGAAACCAGGGAAAGCGTCAATTCTTTGGTAACCGATACCAACGCAATCGTTTTGCGTAGGTTGATGTAAGACACCAACCATTTCTTTTACTGCAAGTGGAAGAAAGGAGACTTATATGTGGATTGAAAAATTAGCAGTGACTGCCCAAGAGGCGTTTAAATCTGCAATGGACATTGCGTCTAAGCGCGAAGCAGCCACCACTGAGCCGCTTCATCTGCTAGATGCCATCCTCTCTGCGGACGAGAATAACTTGAAGGCCATCATTACGCGCATCGGCGCTGATCCCGCTGTATTGAAGCAGCGTGTCGATGCGGAGGTGGAGCATCAGCCGAAGGTGAGCGGCCAAACCTTTATGGGTATGGTGGCTCCCTCAAGGGAATTCGATGCCCTGATGAACAATGCCGAGAAAATCGCTGGAAAGCTGGACGACAACTACATCACCACCGAGCATCTGCTCATTGCCCTTTCCGAGGACAAGGGACAGGCGGGCCGCATTCTGAATGATGCTGGTGTTACACGTGAAACAGTCGAGGCAGCTTATCAGGATCTGCGCGGCGATACCCGCGTAACTGATGCGGAGTCGAAAACCGAGTTCGAGGTGCTGGAACAGTATGGTCAGAACCTTACTCAGCAGGCACGCGATGGCAAGCTCGACCCAGTAATCGGCCGCTCCGAGGAGATTCGTCGTACGGTTCAGGTTCTTTCCCGTCGTACGAAGAACAACCCCGTGCTTATTGGTGAGCCTGGCGTAGGCAAGACGGCAATCGTCGAAGGCTTGGCTCAGCGAATTGTTGCGGGTGATGTTCCTTCCAGCTTGAAAGACCGCGAGCTTATCGCGCTCGATCTCCCTGCCATGCTTGCTGGTGCCAAGTATCGTGGCGAATTCGAAGACCGCTTGAAGGCTGTGCTGCGCGAAGTGAAGCAGTCTGACGGGCAGATAATCCTGTTCATCGACGAGCTGCACACCATCGTAGGCGCCGGTTCCACGGGCGACAGCTCCATGGATGCGGGCAATATGCTGAAGCCCGCCTTGGCCCGTGGCGAGCTTCATGCCATCGGTGCCACTACGCTCGACGAATACCGCAAGTACATCGAAAAGGATGCCGCGCTTGAGCGTCGTTTCCAGCCGGTGCTGGTGGGCGAGCCTACGGTCGAAGACACCATCGCAATTCTGCGTGGTTTGAAGGAAAAGTACGAAATCCATCACGGCGTCCGCATCAAGGACTCTGCCCTGGTTGCTGCAGCCGAGCTTTCCAACCGCTACATCACCGATCGTTTCTTGCCCGACAAGGCAATCGATCTGATGGACGAAGCGGCAAGCCGTTTGCGTATCGAAATCGACAGCATGCCCGAAGAGGTCGATCTGGCTGAGCGCAAGCTCACTCAGATGCAGATCGAGGAGCAGGCTCTGATGAAGGAAACGGATGAACCGAGCCGCGAGCGTTTGGAGGCTCTCCGTAAGGAGATTTCCGCCGCCCGCGAAGCGTTGGATTCGCAGAAGGCGCTTTGGAAGAACGAAAAAGACGTCATCGTCAGCGTTCAGAATCTGAAGGCTGATATTGAAGCCGCCCAAATCGAAGAAGAGCAGGCTACCCGTGAAGGCGACCTGGCCCGTGCCTCCGAGCTGCGTTACGGCACTATTCCTGCGCTGCAGCAGAAACTTGCTCAGGCCGAAGAGGTTCTGGAAAATCGCCAGCAGGACGGTGCGATCCTCAAGGAAGAGGTTGGCGAAGACGAAATCGCCGAGGTTGTATCCACGTGGACGGGCATTCCCGTTACCAAGATGATGCAGGGCGAAATGGCTAAGCTGGTTGATCTGGAAGACAAGCTTCGCGAACGCGTGGTTGGTCAGGACAAAGCCGTGGCTGCCGTGGCAGGCGCAATTCGCCGTAACCGTGCAGGCCTTTCCGACCCGAACCGTCCCATTGGTAGCTTCCTGTTCTTGGGCCCCACCGGTGTTGGTAAGACGGAACTGGCCAAGGCTCTTGCCGAGTATCTGTTTGACACCGAGCGCGCTATGGTCCGCATCGATATGTCCGAGTATATGGAAAAGCACTCGGTTGCTCGTTTGGTCGGAGCGCCTCCGGGATATGTGGGCTACGATGAGGGCGGTCAGCTTACCGAAGCGGTACGCCGCAAGCCGTACAGCGTGATTTTGTTGGACGAGGTCGAAAAGGCTCATCCTGATGTGTTCAATATCCTGCTTCAGGTTTTGGACGATGGTCGACTTACCGATGGCCAGGGTCGCGTGGTGAGCTTCAAGAACGCCATTATCATCATGACATCCAACATCGGTTCGCAGTCGATTCGCGAATTCGCAGGTGAAGACCAGAATCAGGGTTCCGGCAATTCCATGGGCAAGGTTATGGAAGACCTTATGACCGCAGATGTTGAGGTTGCGGCAAAGCGCCTGGCTGAGCTGAACAACAAGATCAACGATGCTCTGCGCAATACCTTCCGCCCCGAGTTCCTGAACCGCATCGACGAGGTAATTACCTTCAACCCGCTTTCCATTGCCGCAATGGAGCCCATTGTCGGCTTGCAGTTGGCTGATGTTCGCGATCGTCTTGCCGATCGTCGTATCGACTTGGTGGTTACTCCTGCTGCTATGGAACATCTTGCGATTGACGGTTACGATCCCGTCTACGGAGCACGTCCCTTGCGTCGCTTGATTCAGCGCGAGGTAACCGACCGCGTTGCCACCGAAATCATCAACGGAACCGTCCACGATGGCGCAACGGTAACGGTTGATATCGACAATGAGGGCCAGTATTGCTCTAAGGTCGAAAACCGTCATGAGCTGAATGCCGGCGACGACATCGTTGCTCAGGCCGAGCGTTTCCTGGGCGGCCAGGAATAGGGCATAGCCCAGTTGCTCCAAGGGTGCCTTCCCTTTTTGGGAAGGCACCCTTTCTTTTTGCTTTTGGTGTAGTTGCGGGTTCGTTTGTGGTCCCGTTCGTCAGGGATGAGCGGCGTATGAATGCCGTTCATCTTCCGTAGGCGGCGATTTTGCCCAGTATTTCCCGTTGTGTAACAAAGAGGTAACGCTGGACTGCGACGATGCAAAAATCGTTTCCCCCTGACGCGGGAATGAGCCGCTTTGCGATGCCGCATACCGAAGGCTTTCATTCCCCGAAGCAGCGGCTTCGTTATCTCGTGCAGATAGCGAAGCCGCCACTTCGCAAGCTGGCTGAACCAACGGAGCACTTCCTTTCCGCGTCAAACGAGCAGAAAGGAAGTAGCCATGGAGGCATTCATCGAATCTTTTTCGGCTGGCGTCGATGCCGTCGATAGTTTCGTATGGGGCTGGGCCCTTATTTGGTTGCTGTTGGGCACCCATCTCTTCATGACCATCAGGACCGGCTTCATTCAGAGGAAGATCCCCACGGCGATTAAGCTCTCGGTCTCTAAGAACGACCCCTATGCCGAGGGCGACATTTCTCAGTTCGGCGCCCTTACCACAGCGCTTGCTGCAACCATCGGTACGGGCAACATCGTCGGTGTTGCTACGGGCCTTCTGTGCGGCGGTCCAGGCGCTATTTTTTGGATGTGGCTTACCGGCGTCTTTGGTATCGCAACCAAGTACTCCGAAACCTATATATCCATGAAATACCGCGTGAAGGATGCCAATGGCCGAATGCTTGGCGGTGCTATGTATGCGCTGGAGCGCGGCTTCAAGCACAAGGGATTGGGCAAGTTCCTTGCTGTGCTGTTTGCTCTGTTCACCGCCATCGCTTCCTTCGGCATTGGCGCTTCGGTTCAGTCGAATTCCCTGGCAGGTGCCCTTACCTCTTCAAGCTTGATTCCCGGTGCCTCCGAAATCCCCACGTGGCTTATTGGCGTTGTGGTTACCGTCTTGGTTGCCATCGTTATCATCGGCGGCTTGAAGAAGGTTTCCAAGGTGTGCGAGAAGCTGGTTCCCATCATGGCCATCTTCTACGTTGCCTGCTGCCTTGTTATCATCGGCATGAACGGTGCCTATTTGTGGGATGCCATCGTAACCATCATCACCTGCGCGTTTACCGGTCAGGCAGCTTTTGGTGGTGCGGTCGGCTCGGGTATTATGCTGGCGCTTCAGTATGGCTTTAAGCGAGGCCTGTTCTCCAACGAATCCGGCTTGGGTTCTGCTCCCCTGGTTGCCGCCTCTGCAATCTCCAAGAATCCTGCTCGTCAGGCATTGGTTTCCATGTCTGGTACATTTTGGGACACAGTGGTTATCTGCCTGATTACCGGCTTGATGTTGGTAACCTCGCTGCTCGCCAACCCCGACCTTGCTGCTATCTACAACAACACCATGCTGGCAAGCAATGATCTTTCCATCGATGCTGCTGTTGGAGTCTTCTCTGGAGGTGCCGCTTTGGCGACGGCTTGTTTCGAGAGCATTCCCGTGTTGGGGCCCTTGGTGCTGGTAGTTGGCCTTTTGTGCTTCACCTATTCCACTATGCTCGGTTGGTCTCAGTACGGCGATCGCGCCATTACCTACCTGTTTGGCACCAAGGGCATCCGTCCTTATCAGGTGGTGTTCCTGTTCTTTGTGTTCTGGGGCTGTATCGGCGGCGGCGACTTGGTGTGGAACCTCTCTGATATCTCCAACGCGCTTATGGCTGTTCCGAACTGCATAGCGGTTTTGGTCCTTTCCGGCGTGATTGCCAAGGGAACCAAGTACTGGATCTATGAGGGTCGTTTGGAAGAAGAGGACACGACGCCGATTCCTGCGGTTGGCACGGTCGACCATCCCAACGTTTAACATGGGCTTGCAAGCTTCGTCAGCAATGCTTGCTGCGGAAGAGCTGGGGCATAGCCGTACGAAACGCCGCTTTGCTGTAAGAGATGCTGCCGAGCGTTTTCGGTAAGCGAACTTTTCCCTAGCCACGGTCCCGGAATGGAAGCATTCCGGGACCGCTTGCGCTAGTTGGGTGGTGCTGCGGAGGCGGAATGAAGCGGCTGATCCTCGTGGCTTCCTGTAAACATACGGCCGGAAACTTCCATAAGTGGTAGGGTGGGAAAGCATGATGCGAACGCTTTTATTGACAAAGCGGTAGCTCGATCTTGCGATTGCCTACTAATTAATGAAGGAGTTTCCAACGTGGAAAACTTGGGCTACTACAACGGAAAATTCGGCCCGCTGAATGAAATGAGCATCCCAATGAACGATCGCGTTCATTGGTTTGGCGACGGCGTGTATGACGCTGGCCCAGCGCGCAACTATAAAATATTTGCGATCGACGAGCATATCGATCGCTTCTTTAACAGCGCTGAGCTTCTTGAAATTGAAATGCCCTGCACCAAGCAGGAATTGAAAGACCTCTTGAACAAATTGGTAAAAGAGGTAGATACGGGTAGCCAGTTTGTCTATTACCAAGTAACGCGCGGCACGGGCATTCGAGACCATGCCTTCACGGAAGGCCCTGGCAACTTGTGGGTGATGTTGAAGCCGGCCACTATTTCCGATGGCGTTGAGCCTATCAAATTAATCACCGAGCCCGACACGCGCTTCTTCCACTGCAATATCAAAACGCTTAACCTCATTCCTTCGGTTATGGCATCGGAGAAAGCCAAGCGTGCCGGTTGCCAAGAGACGGTGTTCTATCGCGAGGGTGGTCGTGTTACCGAATGCGCTCATAGCAATGTGCACATCATTAAGGACGGAGCGCTGTATACAGCACCGCTCGACAACCTCATTTTGCCGGGTATTGCGCGTAAGCACCTCATCCAAGCGTGTGACCGTCTGGGCATTTCCGTGCACGAGGAGCCGTATTACTTGGAGGATCTGTTTGCCGCCGAAGAGGTACTGGTTACCAGTTCCAGCAATCTGTGCTTGCATGCTCATGAGGTCGATGGCAAGTCTGTCGGAGGGAAGCAGCCCGAATTGGTAGAAGCGCTGCGCAAGGAAGTGATTGGTGAATTCCTCAGCGCAACCGAAGCCGATTAAGCACCATTTGCTGCGTCCCAGGCTCGTTGCAACTGCGAGCTCGGAGCGTTCTGCGTACGTTCGCCATTGACCGCGCCTGGATGCCTTTCGTCAGGGATGTGCGTTGCCTCCCTTTCGTGTAAGTGCGATGAGCGCTAGTGTCAACGCGGTAAACCAGTATTATCCAACGTCCACAGGAGCGAAAAGTTAGCATGACTGAGTACAACGAACTCACTCCCGAATTGATCAGCCAGCTCCAGGCTATCGTCGGCGAGGAAGATTGCCACGTTGGCGAAAACATCAGCGAGGATTACTCTCACGACGAAATGCCCATCTACGGCACTAAGATGCCTGAGGCCGTTTGCTTCCCCAGCGACACCGAAGAGGTTGCTGCCATCATGAAGCTGTGCAACGAGAACAAGATTCCCGTTACGGTTCGTGGTGCGGGCACTGGCCTGGTTGGCGGTAGCACTCCGCTGCAGGGCGGCGTCGTATTGTGCACCATGCATATGAATGAAATCCTCGAGTACGACATGAACAACCTGTTCGTCCGCGTTCAGCCCGGCGTTCGCCTGTGCGACCTGGCAGCAGACGCCCTCGAGCATGATCTTATGTATCCCCCTGATCCCGGCGAGAAAACCGGTTCTCTGGGCGGTAACGTAAGCACCAACGCTGGCGGCATGCGTGCTGTTAAGTACGGCACCACGCGCGATTACGTGCTGGCAATGACCGTGGTTCTACCCACGGGTGAAATCATGGAAATCGGTCGCGCGGTATCCAAGACCAGCTCTGGCTACAGCCTTCTCCATCTGATGATCGGCTCTGAGGGTACGTTGGGCGTTATCACCGAACTCACCCTTAAGCTCATCCCCGTTCCGAAGGAAGACATCAGCTTCATCCTTCCCTTCGAGGATCTTGAAACCGCCATTAGTGCTGTTCCAAAGATCAAGCTTGCTGGTCTCGATCCGCAGTCCATTGAATTCATGGAGCGCGACATCGTCGACTCTTCTGCGGACTATACCGGCAATAAGATCATCCCTACTAATGTGGATGGCCATGAAGTTGGTGCGTATATCCTGGTAACCCTTGATGGTAACGACCAGGACGAAATCTTCCAGCGCGCGGAAACACTGGCAGAAATTGGCGATGAGCTTGGCGCATTCAACACACTGGTTCTTTCCCACCCCGATGACAAGCGTGCCGTATGGGCTGCCCGCAGCGCATTCCTTACGGTAATCGAGGCTGACACCGAGCATCTCGATGAAATGGACGTGGTTGTCCCCGTAGACAAGGTTGCTGAATTCCTGGAACACGTGCATCAGATCGGCGAAAAGTACGGCGTTGGCATTCGTTCCTTCGGCCATGCCGGTGACGGCAACCTTCATATTTACGCTTCCGCAAATGGCGTAGATCAGGACGTATTCTTGGAGAAGTCCCAGAAGGTAATGAAGGAAAGCTACGAAAAGTGCACCGAGCTCAACGGTCAGGTATCCGGCGAGCATGGCATTGGCCACGCAAAGAAGGAATATCTACATGATTCCGTAGGCGATACGGCTATCGGTCTCATGGCGGGAATCAAGCGCGTGTTCGATCCGAACTACATTTTGAACCCGGGTAAGGTTTGCAACTAAAATCAACCTATATATAGGTATCAAGGGAGTCGCAATAAAGCGGCTCCCTTTCTTTATATATAGATGTATTGCGTGTGCGGCTCGACAGGGGGAGCAAAATACTGCGTTGAACATTCAGCTGCTAACAAGGCAGCTCTGGTTGTTCGCGCAAAAATAAAAAGGAAGAAAACCTTGAGATTTGATCACCTTATGGAGGCTAAAAAGCATAAGGCGCCTGAAGGAGGGGTGCCGAGCCATGAGCAAGATACTTGAATGCCCAAAATGCGAGCAGTATTCCTGAATAAGCTAAGAATTGGGCTAGCTCCCAAAGCGGTCGAACTGGGAGGATTCGAAATCGAAAACATGTTTAGAAGAGGCGTTCGAGTTCAGTGAGGAAGCTCAATTGCCAACAATGTGAAGAAATTGAGAACGGTCAAAACGCTATGACCTGGGGCTATTCAAAATAGTTGCCGATCGATCGAAATAAATCGGCGAAAACGCTTGCAAAGCGCCCAGGACGGGGTATTATAGCTAAGCCTTCTGACGAGGGGGCGCCCGGGAAGGGCGGCACCGAGTCGGCG
>URJE01000044.1 GCA_900547965.1 uncultured Eggerthella sp.
GTTGTGGCGGCCGTTCATTCGGGCGGCGGCCTGCACTTGCTTGCTGCGCTGGTGTACAGCATCTTCATGCTGCTGGAATATGTGATGTCAACGCTGTATCACGCCATTGCGGTCGAAAAGGCCAAGCGCGTGTTCAAGGTGCTTGACCACAGCTTCATCTACCTGTTTATTGCGGCTTCGTATAGCCCGTATTGCCTGGTAACCTTGGTTGATTACCATGGCGTTGCCCTGTTTGTCTTTGTTTGGGCGGTTGCTATTATCGGCGTAATTGCAGAATCGTTCTGGGTGTTCCGTCCTCGTTGGATCTCGGCGGTGCTGTATCTGTGCTTGGGCTGGTCGGTTGTATTCTTTATTCCGCAGCTGTGGGCGCTGCTTCCCGCACCAGGCTTCTGGCTTTTGCTTGCGGGCGGGCTCTGCTATTCCATTGGATGCATCTTCTACGTTCTGAAGAAGATCCCCTATATGCATTCCATCTTCCATGTGTGGATCCTTGCCGGTTCGGTGTGCCAGTTCCTTTCCATCTGCCTGTTTGTTTTGTAGTTGTCCCCTTTAACATTTTTCTGACGAAGTAGTTACCTTGGCTTAGGGTGCTGTTAAATGGGGAGTGTTGGAAGGAGCAGCGTGGCGAAGGACGAAAAGAAGGGGTATTCCCTGTTTAGCCAGCCAAAGTCTCGACCAGCGCTAACGCGCGGTGAAGACCGGGTTATCGCTGGCGTCTGCTCGGGCATTGCTGAGCGCATCGATGCCGATGCGGTGTTGGTCCGCGTTACGGCCGTGGTGTTGCTCGTCTGCACCTTCGGTTTGGTTGCCGTTCCCTATATTGCTTTTGCGGCGTTTCTTCCCGCTTCGAACGGGGAAGGCAAGCCCTTAAACGTCAGCCCGCTTGATGTGTGCTCCGATCGCTATCACCGTGTGGTTGAAGCGGGGGCGGCAAAGGTGGAAGCGCTGCGCAATTATGGCATCCACGCCGATGCGGGTCATATACCTCCTATGCCGCCCGCGTCTTCGGGGGTTTCTCGCCCTATGCCTTCAGTGCCCACGCAAAGCGTGGTAGTTGGCGATGGGAACAAAGCGCGCAAGCGCGCACCGGTGGTTTTGGCGTTGGTGACGTTAACCACGCTCTTCTTCGTATTTGTTGCCAACTACTGGGTTTCCCGCATCCCTGGAGTAAGTTTCTGGGGCTTCTGGCCGGTCCTGCTAATCGTTGCGGGCACAACCCTTCTGGTATGTTTCGCGGACAAGGCCCCGTTGCGTCTTCGTCTGTGCGGTTTGGTTGTTTGCATCGAGCTCTGCATCGCCTTGCTGCCGTTTTCTCTGGGTATTTGCCCGCCTCACAGCTTAGGGCGACTCACTGATTTGTCTGCGTTGATATGGCTTTCGGTGGCAGCTTGTTTCATTATTGCGTGTGCCTTTGACCGCATTGATTTCTTGGCTCTGGGCGTTGGCCTCATTGCAGTTTCTTTGGTGGTTTCGTACCTCGATATTGGTGTGTTCGACCGTTTGGTGGCATTTTCGTCATATTCTCACCACAATACTGCATTGTCGCTGCTCAGAAGCTGATTTAGAACAAGTTCAGCGCTTCCAACGCAGGGTAGCTCCAGGTCTTTTGCGCCCGTTTGCCGATGGCCGGATTTGGAGCCTTTCGCGTGGGCAGGTATAATAGGCCTTGCACTTTTGTGTGCTTATTGCGGTCTGCCGGCTCTAATCTCGGCGGTTCTGCAAGCAAGAAGGCCCGCGCTCTTTGCTTCCCAAAGGGCAACGGCGAAGCTTCGGCATTGGAGTTTTTTGGCTAAAGCCAGCGTACATACCAAAAGAAGGGTTGCCCCGTTTTTCGTGGTTTGCCTCGTGCTTATCATGGCCATGACGGTGGTTGCCTTTTGCTCTGTCGGCCAGGCACAGGGTTCCAAACAGGAAGATTCTTCCACTCTTGGTTTGGGTTCCTCCCGTGCGCAGGCCGTAGATACTCAGCAGCTTTCTTCGGCGCAGCGCGCTTCCGGTGTGACCGATGCTTCTTCTAGCGTTGACGGGGTAACCGTCACTGAAGCAGCAGATGCTACGGAAGCAACCCAGCGCTCTATCACGGTTAAAGACCCCGACCCGGTCGTGGTACCTGTTGCGGTAGACGAAACCAACGCCTTGGCAAAGCAGAAGGCGAACGAGGTTTGCACGCTCGATCCGCTGCCTACTGCGCCCCGCGTTGCACCCGACGTTAACGATGGCACTTGGCAGAGCGGCGTTGCCTCGGCTTATTCCATCGAAACCAACGACGATGGTCAAGGCAACTTCGGCGTAACCAACACTGCTTCGGGCATTGCGCTCACGCATCAGAGCGTTACGGTTGCCGTTCCTGAAGACAAGTCTTATCTGGTTGGTAGCATTTGCGAGATTTGCTACAACGGCAAGGTTGTTATTGCTACGGTTACCGATACTGGTGGTTTTGCTAAGTACGGTCGTGCGCTCGACTTGGCGCCGGGCGTTTACAAAGCCTTCGGTGCTAGCAGCTACACCGACTGGGGCACGCGAAACGTGTACTACCGATTCATTTAATGTTCAACGCCGGCCCGTGGGTCGGCGTTTTTCGTTTCCTCGGCGTATGTTTTTGATCGTTGTAATGCGTGGGCTTTGAGTTGGGTCCTCTGATCTTCTAAACTATCCAGCAGAAGCGGCGGCAGCGGGAACGGTTGTTTTCGCAGTACGCCATTCTACGGGGGCGCCGTCTTCTGCGTGCTGACGTACACGCTGGAAAGCGCTTGCCCCGAGAAACAAGGACAACTGAAATTTGCAATAGCTGTGCGCACCATCCGCTTTTGGATGGGCAGGCGGGCCCGGGTGGTTGAGCCATGGCTCAACCCAAGGAGCATAACGTCTGTTCGCCCGTGAGGGGGTTCGCTCGGTTTCACTGCGATTAAGATGGAGGCGCGGTGCGCATGAGGCGCCGCGATAGATGTGAGCGACATTATTATTGTGGGTTGCGGCCGTGTTGGTTCGCGTTTGGCCCTGATGCTCTCCGAGCATGACAACAACGTATGCGTAATCGACCGCGACCCTTCGGCTTTCACCGCGCTGGGCCGCGACTTCAATGGCTCGACCTTTGTAGGCGTGGGCTATGACGAAGAGATTTTGGTGAATGCCGGCATCGAGGAATGCGACTTTGTGGCTGCGGTAACCCAGAGCGACAACGCGAACCTCATGGTGGTGGAAATTGCCCGACGTTTGTATGATGTGCCTCACGCAGTAGCGCGCTTGTACGACAGCAGCCACGAGCGAACCTACCTGCAGTTAGGCATCGACTATGTATGCGGCACCACGCTGGTTGCTGAGGAAATATTCTCGAAGGCTATATCGGGTATTGGCGACCATATTGCCACCTTCGGTGATTTCGAGGTGCTTCAGTTCGCCCTCAACCTTTCCGAAGTGGGGCAGAAGTCCATCAAGGTTGCCGACCTTGAAAGCCGCCATGGCATTCGCGTATGCGCCTTTGAGCGTGCCGATGGCACGGTAAGTTCCATCCCTTCGCCTTCGAGCATCTTGTATCACGGAGATGCGGTGCTCGCCGTGGTTTCTCATGCGATGCTTCCTGCTATCGCGAAGTACGCACAGGATTAGGGGGTTGCGGTGTATATCGTTATTGTTGGCGGCGGCAAGCTTGGCGCATATCTTGCAGGCACCCTTCTGCGCGAAGACAACCAGGTTGCCTTGATTGAAAAATGCGACGCGCAAGCCCGTCGTCTGGCGGAAGCCATTGATGGCTCTTGCCTGGTTATCAGCGGTGATGGCTGCTCGGCTTCCGTTCAGGAAGATGCGGCTATGCAGTCGGCCGATGTGTTTGTGGCCGCAACTGGTCAGGACGAAGACAACCTGGCTGCGTGCGAAATTGCCTCGCGCGTGTTCGATGTACCGCGCTGCATCGCCCGCGTGAACAGCCCTAAGAACCTGCGAATCTTCCGCCGCATGGGCATTGAAAGCGTTTCTTCCACGGTAATGATCGCGAACATGATTCAGGAAGAAGCTATGCTTGGATCTATGGGCGTTGCCGTTTCGCTTTCCAGCGACCAGATTGGCTTGCTGGATATCAAAGTCCCCACCATGCGTTACCACGACAACTACAAAGGCGTGCGTGCGCTCGACATTGAATTCGACGAAGGCATTCGCATAATTGCCGTTTCGCACCAAGACGATGTTGAGGTAGTGAACAGCGAAACGCGCATTTTCCCAGGTGATCAGGTTATCGTTGCGGCGGACACCGATCTTCTGGCCCGTGCTCGCGAAATCGTGCGTTCGTTGTAACGGTTGCCGTGGGCGTTCGCGTGTTTTATGTTGGTAGAATATGGTCTCAGTCAGTTGCCTGGTAAGGCATACGTATAGGGAGGAATCGAATGATCGGTCGCTACACCCGCCCCGAAATGGGTGCAATTTGGGAGCTCCAGAACAAGTTCGAGATTTGGAAGGAAATCGAGGTTCTGGCATGCGAAGCCCAGGCCGAATTGGGCAAATCGGGCATCACCAAGGAAGAGGCTGCTTGGATCCGCAAGCATGCAGACTTCACTGTTGAGCGCATTGACGAGATCGAAAAGGTTACCAACCACGATGTAATCGCCTTCACCACCAACATGGCGGAGTACATCGATGCCGACGTTCCCGAGGGCACCGAGCCTCCTAGCCGTTGGGTTCATTACGGTATGACTTCTTCCGATTTGGGCGATACGGCTCTTTCCTATCAGATTACCCAAGCGCTCGACATCATTTTGAAGGACGTTGCTCTGCTGGGTGAAACCTGCAAGCGCCGCGCTTTCGAATTCCAGGAAACCCTGTGCGTCGGCCGCACCCACGGTATCCATGCTGAGCCCATGACGTTCGGCATGAAGTTCGGCAGCTGGGCTTGGGCCCTGAAACGCGCTCAGACGCGTTTGCAGGAGGCTCGTAAGGTTGCAGCAACGGGCGCAATCAGCGGCGCTGTTGGAACCTACTCCAGCATCGACCCGTTCGTAGAGCAGTACGTCTGCGAAAAGCTGGGACTTACTCCCGATCCGCTTTCCACGCAGGTTCTCGCACGCGATCGCCATGCTCAGGTTATGACGGCGCTGGCTGTTACCGCTTCCACGCTGGAGTCCATCGCCATGCAGGTGCGCCTGCTTCAGCAGTCTGACGTTATTGAGGCCGAAGAGCCGTTTGCCAAGGGTCAGAAGGGCTCTTCTGCTATGCCCCATAAGCGCAATCCCATCACTGCAGAGCGTGTATGCGGCCTTTCCCGTGTGGTTAAGTCCAACGCGCAGGTAGCGCTTGACGACGTTGCCCTGTGGTACGAGCGCGACATCAGCCACTCCGGTGCAGAGCGCGTTGCCATGGCGGATAGCTTCATCGCGCTTGACTATATGTTCGGCAAGATGCAGTGGATGCTTGACGGTTTGCAGACCTATCCTGCCAAGATGGAACACAACCTGTGGCGCACCAAGGGCCTTATCTTCTCTTCGAAGGTGCTGCTTGCCCTGGTCCAGACCGGCATCACGCGCGAAGACGCATACGTTATTGTTCAGCGTAACGCCATGAAGGTATGGGCAGATATCCAGAACGCTGTCGACGGTCCTACCTACCGCGAGAATTTGGAAGCCGACCCCGAGGCCAAGCTTTCCAAGGAAACGCTTGACGAGATCTTTGATCCGTGGGACTTCCTTACGCGCAAAGATGTGGTATTCGATCGCCTGAAGGAACTTGAGTTCTAAAGTAGGCGCAATATCGTTCGAAAACAAAGCGAGGGCATCCGAAGCTGGGTGCTCTCGCTTTTGCTTTTCTTGCAACGTTGCAGCGGGGTGCTTTTGCGATGTCGCAGCGGACCGCCTCGCGGGACAGCCTCCCAATGCCGCAGCGGACCGCCTCGCGGGACAGCCCCCCAATGTCGCAGCAGACCGCCTTGCGGGACAGCCCAAGAGGCCCAGAAACAAAAAATCGGCTCGCAGTGCAACTTTTTTGCGATTACGGATTGTTTAGAGATTCCCAATTGCGAATCCAGCCGCAAAATCAAGGTAATTGGCTGTACTGCGGTCCGATTTTGCTTTTTGGAAACGGAAAATCGTCCGCAATCGCAAAAAAGTTGCAAAAATGTCGGGATTTTTGTTTTTGCAGCGGGCCGAACGCCGAAACGAGGCGGATTCCGCGAGAGGAACATGGGGTTGTCAGTTTAGGCGGCAGCGCGTCATTATCGGTGCTACTAAAACGCGTTGTCGATGCTGCCCTTTATGGGCGTGAAGACGCGCACGAGGGCATGGTCGTTGCCGCTGTCGTTGTCGTCGGTGATTTGGGAAAGACCCACAAACGAAGAGCGGGTACCCGTGGAAACCAGATGCTCGCCATAGGTGTCGCAGCCACTTGGTGTGTCAATGGCAAAATAGCTCTTGCTGCCGAAATTAACGCCGCACAGGGCAGTGGTGGATTTCACCACAAACCATTCGCCCGACCAACAGGGGGCGGTAATGGGCGAGCGCGAGAAGCGGAACCACTGCAGGTCGTCGTAGTGGTAGGCATTTGCCGCTGAACGCGGAGTGTAGGTACCTAAGTTGGCAATGCCGCCGCCGAAATTGTAGATGCTGCTGAATCCAAACGAAAAACCGCTGCGGCCGTAGCTGGCCAAGTCGGGCGTCATAGACGAAGGGAGCGTCATCTGGTCGACAGTGGAATTGTCTTTGGCTGAAATTTTGGTGAGCTGGTAGTAGGTGCCCTGAGCTTCGGCGCGCGGTGTGATTACCACACCATCGTCGGCTGAGGTTACGCGTGTGGCGAAGGCCTTTTTCGAAGTGTAGGGAACAGCTACGTCGCTGGAGCCGAAGCGTGCGCTTTTAAGGGCGCTTCGCTCGGCAGCTGATCCCCCTGAGGTGTTGGGGCATACCTGCCAGAAAGCGGTTTCGCCCACGGCGGCAATGGACGGAATGAGCCAATTGCCATCGCCCTGGTCAACCTGGGTGATAGACGCGGCGCTACCGTTGGAAAGCTTCGCGGTGTACACGCGCCAAGCGGATTCGTAGGCGCTTGATTCCGTCCAAATAAGGCCGTTTTCGCTGCAGCGCACATCGACGATCTCGTACCCTTCGTTGGCGCCCTGCGCAGCAGAAAGTATTGAAGCGGTTTTGCCGCTGGAAAGGTACAGCAGGCTTACCGTGTTTAACGGGCTCGCCGATTCGCCGGGCACCAGGCAGGCGGCAACGGTGTCGTTGTCGGCCCATACCAGGGTTCCGTACGTAAGCTTGTAGCTCCCAGCCGCCTTCACGTGCTGCGTGTAGTCGGCTTGGCTGTAATCCGAAAGGGCATTCACCGCATCTTCGGGAACGCTGATGCTGTCCACGGTGGCTTCCTTCTTGCCTTCCAGCGCGTTGGTTGCAAGGGAAAGGCCGCCGCCCAAAGCGGCAACGCCTGCGATGACGCCCGCTCCGATAAGCAGGTTCCTGCGCGTAAGCAGTACTTCAGGCCCCGATTTCTTTGCGGAAACGCCGCTGGCAACTTGGTTGAATGCGGGGCCGAAGCCATGGGTGGAAGCGTTGGAGAATCCGCCTTTGCCCTTCGTTTTCGCAGACGGCCCGAACGTCGAACGGCTTCTGGGCGCAGAGGTGGAAAAGCCCTGCGGAGCTGCCTTGCGGGCAGAATGAGCGCCGCGCGTGCTGCCTCCGCGAACCCCTGCGCTTCGGTTGTGTGAATTGCGGGAGGGGCGAGGGGCTTTGCCGGGGATATTTTGACTGCGTTTAGTGGGCACGTATTCTCCTGATGTGGTGCTTTCCCGCACAACGGCTAGGCGGGTACTGCTGAGGGGTATTGTGACATTTGGGTGTCCGCTTATGGCTCCTGTTCTGGCAATTGATACAATAATTGCAAATGGCGCCTAGACGCTCTGATGCGTTGCGCGCAACAGCGCATCGTATTGGTCGGTCCTAGGGCCCGCAGTCGCTTTGTTCGCATTTTGGCTGCGCTGCATGTGCAGATAAAGCCCGTACGGGCTTTTCGATACCTGTCAGGAGGCATTGATGACTTCTTCAATGAACGAAAGCACTCGTCGTATCCTTCTCGTGGAAGACGAAAAGGCCATCCGCGATGCGGTGGCGGCATATCTCGAACGCGAGAACTATTGGGTAACTGCCGTGGGCGACGGTCAGGAGGCTTTGGAAGAGTTTTCCAAGCACCACTTCGATCTGGTTGTGCTCGATCTGATGCTCCCTCGTGTTCCCGGCGAGCGTGTATGCCGCGTTATCCGCGACAACTCCGACACGCCCATCATCATGCTCACCGCCAAGGGTGAAGTGGAAGACCGCATCATCGGCCTTGAACTGGGCGCAGATGATTACCTTATCAAGCCCTTCAGCCCCCGCGAATTGGTTGCTCGCGTACGCGCCCTTTTGCGCCGCGTGCATTCCGAGTCTGAGCCTCAGCGCGAAGTGCTGGAGTTCGGCGAGCTCACCATCGACATTTCGGGCCACAAGATCCTTGTAAGTGGCGAAGAGGTAGACCTTACCGCCAGCGAATTCAAGCTGCTCACCACGCTGTGCCGCTACCCTGGTCGTGTGTACTCGCGTATGGAATTGGTCGAAAAGGTTTTGGGCTACGACTTCGAGGGCTACGAGCGCACCATCGACTCCCACGTGAAGAACCTTCGCGCCAAGATTGGCGACAATCCGCGTAATCCGAAGTGGCTTCATACCGTGCATGGCGTAGGATACCGTTTTGAGGATCCCACGAAGGCCAACTAGTTTCCTTGGAACCTGCAGCGCGTTCTGCTTTCGGGCGGGGCGCGCTTTTTTATTGGGGCCGCCGCAGAAAGGAGTTGCTGATGGCTGCGAATTCGACCGATGCCGCCTGGAGTCAAGCGAACAGCGAGGAGCCAGATGGAAGCTCGGGAAAGAAGAAGGGTCTGAACCTTTCGTTCAACAAGCGCATCGTGCTGGTAATGCTGGCCGTTTCCCTTATCACGGTGCTTTCTTCCATTGTGGTGCTTTCCTTTGTGTGGGAGCAGCACTTCCAAACCTATACGCGCGAAAACGTGCAGCGCGTTGCCGATTCCACGGCCGATTCTATCGCCCAGGGCTATAAGGCTTCTCGTGGCGATTGGTACAGCGGCGCCTTGAACGCTGCTTCTTCGGCGAGCATTCTGTACGATTCCATCAACGTGCAGGTGCGTGACGAAAATGGCGCCATCGTGTACGACGACTCTACCGATAAGGCTTTGGGTGCGGCTGCCATGAAGGAATCGAGCGGCAATGTGGCTAAGGCGGCCATCGATGTCGATGGCAATCAGGTTGGCACCGTATTCGTGCGGGTGCACGGCTCCGACACGCTGTTAACCCAGACCGATGCCGAATTCCGCGAAAAGTCGTATCAGGCCATGATCTTCGCTGCATTCATTGCAATGGCCATTTCGGTTGTGGTGGGAGTGTTGTTCTCCCGCGCGCTTGTCGCCCCCATCCGCCGCATCACGAACACGGCAAAGGCGCTGAAAGAGGGCGATTATTCGGCGCGTACCGGCATGAAGGGTACCGACGAAATTGCCCGCTTGGGCAATATGTTCGACGCCATGGCCGATTCCGTGGAGCAGAACCGCAAGCTGGAGCGCAGGTTGGTAACCGACGTTGCCCATGAGCTGCGCACGCCGCTTATGGCCATCCAGTCTACCGTTGAGGCGATGATCGATGGCGTGTTCGAGCCCGATGCAGAACGTTTGGAAACGCTGAATTCCGAGGTGCGCCGCCTTTCCCGTTTGGTTGATGCGCTGCTGAAACTCTCACGCCTGGAGAGCCGCGCCAAGGCCATCGAGCGTCAGAAGGTCGATCTTACCGAAATGCTGTCGGCGGTTGTGGCAACGCATCAGGCCTACATCAACGAAGAGGGGCTGAACCTGGAATTCGAGTACGATCCGCACGTGTACGTGTACGGCGATGCTGACCTGCTGCGTCAGGCTACGGCGAACCTGATTTCCAATGCCGTTCGCTATACCCCCGAAGGTGGCACCATTACCATCACAGCTCGCAAGGGCGAGCTGATGGGGCAGATCAGTGTCCGCGATACGGGCATCGGCCTTACCCCCGAAGAAGCGAAGATGGTATTCCAGCGCTTCTGGCGCGCCGATTCTGGTCGTGCCCGTGCAACGGGCGGCTTGGGCGTCGGCCTTTCCGTGGTGAAGGAAATCGTGGATCAGCACAATGGCTGGGTGCGCGTTGAGGGCCGCCCCAACGAAGGGGCGTGCTTTACCATCTACGTGCCCCTGTACACCAGCGAATCTGAAAAGAAGAAGGGCAATCGCCCCCGTTTCGGAACGAACTAGCTTTGGAGGGCGTCCGCACGGGCGCCTTTCGTTTCGGTCCCGGACTCGATCACGCCGCCTTCCGTTTTCGGTTCTGGACCTGGATCGCGCCGCCTTCCTCCGGGCCGGTCTTGGTTAAGCGATTGTGCGGACTGTCGCAGCAACAAGGGGTCATGCCGTTTCGGGCGGGGCCTGGCTAGGTGATTGCGCTTCTTGGGCCGGAAATTTGCGGAGGTTTTCGCGCGTTCAGCACCGGGCATTAATCGCAGTAGTTGTGAATCGGCACAAGTACTGCTTCTTTTTCATGCGTTGCTGCGCAAGATGTTCCATAATAGAGTTCTGTCAACAAACTCAGACGGAAGGACGGTCATGTCTGTAATCGACATCAAACCCGATGCACAGGGAAAGGTGCGCGATCTGTACGATTTGGGCGACAAGCTGCTGCTGGTTGCATCCGATCGTATTTCTGCTTTCGACTATATTCTGGAAGACGAAATTCCCTACAAGGGCCAGGTGCTCACGCAGCTTTCTTGCTTCTGGTTCGACCTTCTGTCCGACGTGGTGGACAACCATCTTATCTCTGCCGACGTTGCCGACCTTCCCGAGCAGTTCAAGCCCTATGCCGATAAGCTTGCTGGTCGCTTTATGCTGGTAAAGAAGGCCAACATGTTCCCCGTCGAGTGCATTGTGCGCGGCTACCTTACCGGTTCCGGTTTGAAGGACTATCAGAAGACGGGCGCTGTATGTGGCATTCAGCTTCCCGAAGGCCTGGTAAATTCTTCTAAGCTGCCCGAAACCATCTTCACCCCTTCCACGAAGGCTGAGATTGGCGACCACGACGAGAACATCAGCTTCGAACAGTGCGAAAAGCTCATCGGCTCCGAAGACGCTGCGGCCATCCGCGACCTGACCATCAAGGTGTACGAAACGGCTGCAAGCCACGCGAAGGAACGCGGCATCATCATCGCTGACACCAAGTTCGAGTTCGGCGTATACGACGGCAAGATCATCCTGGGCGACGAAGTTCTGACCCCCGACTCTTCCCGTTTCTGGGCAGCTGACACCTATAAGGTTGGCGAAGAGCAGCCCAGCTTCGACAAGCAGTTCGTGCGCAATTGGCTCAACGCCAACTGGGATCGCACCGGCAACCCGCCGCGTCTGCCCGAAGATATCATCAAGAAGACCAGTGAAAAGTACATTCAGGCTTACGAGAAGATCACGGGCAAGACGTTTGTAGCCCAGTAGGCCCCGACAAAACACAACAAGGAGAATCAAGGGATGTCTCAGCGAAACCCCATGAACGAGCGATACACCAGCGACCAGAAGCGTGGCGCTACCCGCAAGAGCGCAGCTTCCGCCAAGCCGGTTTCGAAGGCTGCGTCTTCGGTGCGTACCACATCGGCCAAGCCCGAGAAGAAGGGGTTGTTCGGCGGCTCCAAGAAACAGGAGCCGGCTCCCGCGAAAGCTCCCAAGAAGACCAAGGCTGCTCAGCCTTCAGCTAAGGCCGAAGAAGCCCCTTCGCTTTCCAAGGAAGAGCAGAAGGAAATCGAGAAGCACAACAAGAAGGTTAAGCGTGCCGACCGTGAGGCTCGCCGCGAGCGCAACAAGGAAGTTAACCGCTTCGTTCCCGATACGGCCGAGTTCAAGCGTCTGAACCGAAAGCGCATGGTTTATTCGGGTGTTGGCTTCGTGGGCATGATCGTTGCCATCGTGCTTTCGCTGCTTATTCCTCAGCAGCCGTTTATTTCGATCGGCTTGATGATCGCTTCTTGGTTCTTCTTCTTTATGGGTATGCGCATCGACACCAATCAGTTGCGTCCTCTGCGCGAGCAGGGATACGACAAGGCTGTGCGCCAAGCTCAGAAGAAGGCAAACAGGAAGAAGAAATAGCTTTGATGGAAAAGGGGTTTTGCCCCTTTTCCTATTCAGATTTGTCAGAAACGGCAAAAGAGGCACCCTCTTTTGCCGTTTTGGTTGAAAGGTGCTTTTATGCGATTGGTTTCCTGGAACGTCAACGGTTTACGCGCTGTTATGAAGAAGGGGTTCATGGACGCCTTCGATGAACTAGACGCCGATGTATTCGCGCTCCAGGAAACGAAGCTGCAGGAAGGCCAAATCGAAATGGATCTTCCCGGGTACCATCAATGCTGGAGCTACGCCGAGCGCAAAGGTTATTCCGGTACGGCGGTGTTCTGCAAGGAAGAGCCGCTGCAGGTGATTCACGAGGTGGGCGTGCCAGAACTTGATACGGAAGGCCGCGTGGTGATCTGCGAATTCGAGCAGTACTGGTTCGTAAACGTGTACACGCCAAATGCCCAAAGCGAACTTGCGCGCCTTGATCATCGTATGGCCTGGGACGATAGGTTCCGAGATGTCTGTAAAGGCTTGGAGGAAGGCATGCTTCCCAATGGCCAGACGGGAAACGCAAAGCCTGTGGTGATGTGCGGCGACTTCAATGTGGCCCATCAGGAAATCGACTTGAAGAACCCGCGCTCCAACCGCGGCAATCCTGGCTTTTCCGACGAAGAGCGAGCCAAGTTCACCTGTCTTTTGGATGCGGGCTTCGTCGACACGTTCCGCTACCTGAACCCCGCAACTGAAGGCGCCTATTCTTGGTGGAGCTACCGCTTCCATGCCCGCGCCAACAACGCAGGGTGGCGCATCGATTATTTCCTGGTTAGCGAAGCGCTGCGCGACAAGGTGCAGATGGCCAACATCTATTCCGAGATTATGGGATCCGACCATTGCCCTGTTTCGGTGGAATTGGATCTGTAGGTTTGGCCTGTTGCGTTCAGCCCGTTACGGCAGTTCGGCCCGTTGCGGCGGCTTCGCCCGTCGCAAAAACAAAAATCTCGGCATTTTTGCAACTTTTTTGCGATTAGGGGCTCTTTTTTCGTCGCCGCTGGGTGGTAATAGGCCGCAGCACGGCCAATTGCCTGCGTTTTTATGCCGCGATTCGCGATTGGAGAGTTTGGAACAATTGCTAATCGCAAAAAAGTTGCAGTCTGGGCCGATTTTTTGTTTCTGGGGCCCAGGGGCAGCTTAAGGG
>URJE01000045.1 GCA_900547965.1 uncultured Eggerthella sp.
TCTTCGGTGTTGAGACTCGCGGCCGTACGCTCGAGGACATCACCAAGGGTCTGCTCGACGACTAGTCGTTAAAGCTTCGATCCACCCATCGGGCACATAGCTACCCAAGAACGGGACCTCCATAGGGGGTCCCGTTTTGTTATAGTGGGAAAGGTTCATTTGCGATGAAAACCAATAGTGAGGGTCTATGGGTCTGGTTTTTGTTGCCGTAATGAGGGGAATCGCTGTATGAAGCTCGATCATCTACGTTATTTTGATCGCCTTGCCAATGTGTTGAGTTATACCAACGCGGCTAAATCGCTCTATATTGCACAACCAACTCTTTCTGCTGCAATCAAACGTATGGAGCAAGAGGTGGGGCTTACCTTGTTTCGTCGTGCCGAAGGGGTGGCATCGGGCGTTGAGCTCACTGAGCAAGGGCGCATCTTCCATGAATATGTAGTGCAGGCACTTGAGTGCTACGACACCGGTTTGAGCTTAGCTCTCGAATCTCAAAACGAATCAGACAGCTTGCTGCGGCTTGGAACGGTGTATTCCATGAAGGGCCGTTTTTGGTCTAAGGCTATCGATGACTTTATTAATCAGTGGGGGTGCTTGCCTCATTTCCATATGGAGCAGGCCTATTCTGCCGAGTTGGCGAAACAGCTGAAAAGTCGTGGGATTGATGTCGCATTTGCCGCTATGACTCCAGAGGCTGCAGGGCTCAACCATGTTCATGTGTGGTCGCAGTCGCTTGTAGCTTGCGTAAACATTGAAAACCCTCTGGCGCAGCGGTCCTCTATCACGCTAGACGAATTGAAGGATGAACGCTTGCTAACCTACAGCGTGAAGTCGTCGGTCTCGCCAAATATAGACGAGCTGTTTGGCTCAAGGATGAAAGAGTTTAACGTGGTTCGCAGCTTTGATGATGAGCTTTCCCTTTCATCGTTCGTCTCTTCTCATTCGAACAATGTGGCGGTAATGGTGTACTCCATTCTGGTTAACGCCTTTGATGACGTGGTATGCATTCCCATTGCCGATGCCCCTGCCGATTTCCATAAGATTTACCTTATGAGTCGAAACGAGGCCCATTCAAAAATTGTTGGCGATTTTATCGACTTCATGAGTTCGTATGAGTTCCCAGACATTTTTGTAGAGTCGCGCAATGCGTTGTAGGTAGTTTGCCGCTAAGCAGCTACAGAGTCCTTTTTCAAGCCAGGAGCGCAGCATATGCTGCGCTCCTGTTGCTTTGCGTTGCCAAGGTTAGCTGCAAAACTATTCGCTCTCACGTGTGAACGCGTTCATGAACTGCATAAATAGTTTTTCGTAATTGCTCCCGAATACGGAGGGCTTTTTGCTATTGGCTGAAATGAACCTGTTCAACAACAATGTTCTTGTAGCAGGATTGGGCTGCTGACCTGCACTGCAATCAGGTTATGCCCTGAAGAGGGGTAGATGGTCAAGAGCCCACTTCGCTATTGAAGATCCATCGGGGGATCGATCTTCAAAGTCCTCTCGAAAACGGGAGGGGAGGGAAGCCCCAAATGGTAGGGGCACGAATAGAAAGAAGGTGGGTTATGAGTTCCGAAGCACAAACTTCCTATCATGGCATTGCTGCTCGCCTGGACCGCATCCCAATCACCGGCATGCACAGAAAGGTTCTGTGGTTGCTAGCAGGCATCACGTTCTGCGACTCGGTTGACATGGGCGTTGGTGGCCCGATTGGTGCAGTACTCCAATCAACCTATGACGCTGCTGGCAATCAGTGGATGACCTTGGAACAGTTCGCACTGTTCAACTCCATCACGATGATCGGTTACCTGGTTGGTGGCCTTATGGCAGGTGCCCTCTCCGACGGCATCGGCCGCAAGAAGGCAGTTCTCATCTGCGGCTCTATCTTCACCGCGTTCTGCTTCGTTGCAGCAGGCTCCCCCGACGCAACGTTCCTGACCGGCTGCCGCTTCTTCATGGGTCTGGGCCTTGGCGCTGCGTTCCCCGCAGGCTACTCCGCCCTCACCGAGTTCACTCCTCCCACGAAGCGCGGTAAGTACCAGTCCTACGTCGGCCTGATCGCCAACTGCGGTACTTTGGTTGCCTCCGCTATGAACATGATCGTCCTGCCCATGCTCGGCTGGCGCCCCGTGTTCGTTATCTGCGGTATCTTGGGTACGGCGGTTGTAATTGCTTGCTTCTTCTTCCTTGAGGAATCTCCTCGTTGGCTGGCAATGAAGGGCCGCACTGACGAAGCAAACAAGATCTGCTGCGAATTTGAAGCTAGCGCTGAGAAGATGACCGGCTCCAAGATCGAGCCCGTTACTCAAGAAGAAATCCAGCGTCGTGTTGACGAGGGTGAGGTTAAGGAACTTCCTTGGGCATTCCTCTTCAAGAAGAAGATGCTTGCTCGCACCCTTACTGCAATGCTTCTTTGCTTCACGATGAACGTGTTGGTATACACCATCATCTCCTGGACTCCTTCTATCCTGAAGGCAAACGGCTTCGATGTTCATCTGGCAACTACGATGACGGTTGTTATGCAGCTTGGCATCCCGGTTGGCGTTGGCGCTCTTACCTTCTACGTTGAGAAGGTAAACCGCAAGACCATCCTGATCGTAACCTACGTTCTGGTGGCAATCCTCGGTCCTATCTGGGCAATGCTCCCAACCGACCAGCCTGCACTCGTAATGTTCTTCGGCTTCCTGATCTGCGTCTGCACCTTCACGAACTCCGTTACGACTTCGGCAATCTACCTGTCCGAGCCTTTCCCGACGGCATGTCGCATCCGCGGCGCCGGTGTTGCTAACGCTTTCGGTCGTCTGGGTGGCATCCTGAGCCCTATGTGGATTGCGTTCTTCATGACCACCACCCTGGGTACCACCGGTTGCTACATCATCAACTCCGCGTTGGCCATCTTCACTGCAGTTTGGCTTGCCATCTTCGGTGTTGAGACTCGCGGCCGTACGCTCGAGGACATCACCAAGGGTCTGCTTGACGACTAGCTGACATACGCTGAGAAATCAGCCCTCTCTCTGGAACGGGGCCCAAGGTGGCTCCGTTCTTTTTGATAAAGCGGTCCGGACATAGTGGCTGTGTAGTAAATACAGAGCCTTTCATCTTGGGTTATGATGCAAAAAGGACTGGGCTGGATTCTCGGAATCGTCATTCGAGGGAAATTCACCCTGATCGATGAAAGATAGAGAAGCGAATTATAGGAGGGGTTTGAATGAGTGCGGAAAACGTAAAGGAAATGGTCGAGCTTCTGGGCGATATCACCCAAGTGGGTATTGTCATTGAAGACATGGAGAAGGCCAAGGCGGGTATGCTTAAGGTGTTTGGCCTTAAGCCCGATGCAGAAAGTGACAATCTCTATAAGAAGACGTGGTATCGCGGAGAGATTATCGATGCGCCGGTAAAAGCCGCATTCTACAATCAGCTGAATGTGCAGTTGGAATTCTTGCAGCCTGTAGGAGACACCGACACCATTTGGCATGACTATTTGGATGAGGGTTTCCGCAAGCACGGTCATGCTCTGCATCATCTCCGCTTCGATGTGGAAGACAACGATGAGGTTACTAAGGCCATGGAGGAACGTGGCATTGCCAAATATATGGAAGGCAAATCGCTCGTTGACCCTACAGCGACGTTTACGTACTACGACTCCGTAGAGGCTCTGGGCTTCATCATCGAGGCGGTTACCAAGTCTAAGGAGTAGGTTGCTCCTGTCTATCCTATTTGATGACCCGACATGCCGGGATAACTCTTAAAGATCAAATATCGTAATAAACGAATTTCATTTCACAAGCTCACGATGTATGTCGTGGGCTTTTTTTATTACGAATCATAATTAGAAAACTATGAGTAATTGTCCGAAATCATAGTATTGCGTTATGCAATGGTTAGCTCTCGAGCAGGAGTTAACGCTATTGGATTCGATCGAAGCCTGACCGCATAATCGAAATTGTCAGAGGGGATAACACCTAAGGAAGGGGATTCTGATGGATAAGATCAAGCTTGCGGTTCTCGGTTTGAACCAGGGCTCTAAAATCGCTCGTGATGCGAAGGCTAACCCTGAAATCGAATTGGTTGCTGTTGCTGGTTTCGGCGATCACGATGTAAAGGTTGCGGAAGAACTTGGCGTTCCTCTGTATAACGACTATACGTTGCTTCTCAAGCAGGAAGACTTGGACGCAGTTGCTATCGCGCTGCCCAACTCGCTTCATGTTCAGTCCACCGAGTTGGCTCTTGCCGCCGGTATCAAGAACATCTTGCTCGAGAAGCCTATCGCAAACACTGTCGAAGACGCAGAGCATATCATCAAGATTTGCAAAGATGCTGGTGCAACGCTTCTGGTTGGCCACCATCGCCGTTCTTCAAATCGTTATCAGCTGCTTCGCCAGGTTATCGACTCCGGCAAGCTGGGTAAGATCGTTGGCATTCAGTCGAATTATGCCATCGCAAAGCCGCATGAGTATTTCGATGTTGAATGGCACACCAAGAAGGGCTCTGGCCCGCTTTTGATCAACGCTATTCACGACTTCGACGATTTGAACTTCGTAACGGGAATGAAGCCCACCAAGGTATACGCTGCAGCTCGCAACACCATCCGAGGCAATGAGGTTGAAGATTCCGTATCTGCTGTTGTTGAGTACGAGGGCGGTGTAACTGCTAGCTACTTTGTATCCGATGGCACTCCCGGCCCTTGGAACTATGACTTGGCAGCTGAAGAGAACACCTTCTTCACCATGTGCCCTGGCGAAAACAGCATGCGCGTATTCGGCACTAAGGGTTCGTTCGGTTTCCCGAATATGGATCTGTACTATCAGGACGATGATGCCTACGGTTGGCTGCAGCCCATCAAGCACGAGCATTTCGACGTAGAGAAGAACGATCCGATGACCGCTGAGCTCGACCACTTTGTTGATCTGTGCTTAGGTCGCGAAACCACCCCACGTTGCACCGGTGAAAATGCGCTCGATACCCTCAAGGTAATCAACGCAATTCAGAAGTCTGCCGAAGACGAAGTTCCGGTAAAGCTCTAAGCCTTCTCTCTGGTGTGCTTTGCTCTACTCCAGGCGAAGCATGGCTATTGCCCCTCCTGGGCTGACACCCAACAAGCCCAGGAGGGAATTACCTCCCTTTTACATCTCTTTATTACCATCGGGGTTTTCAACACCCCCTAATCATTTGCTTGCTCCAAAGGTGGCGGGCATCGCACGCGGCCTGCCACCTTCTCTCCTGAAAGGATAATGTCATGGGAATCGATATCAACATCTCCGGCGCCACCAAACTCGTTGGCCTTGTGGGCTCTCCCGTTGAGCATTCTATGTCTCCGGTAATGCACAGCGATTCGTTCCAGAAGATGGGCGTGAATGCGGTTTATGCAGCATTCGATGTAACGCCCGATAAGCTTGCCGATGTCGTTAAGGGCATGGCCGAAATGGGCGTGGTTGGCTACAACGTAACGATGCCCTGCAAAACATGCGTTGGCCAATATCTTGACGAATTGACACCTGCGGCAGAGCTGATGGGTGCGGTAAATACCGTTGTTGTCAAAGACGGCAAGTCTATCGGCCACAACACTGACGGTGCTGGCTTTGTTGAAAATCTTCGCCGCCACGGCTTTGATCCTGAGGGCAAGGTGGTAACCATTGTTGGCGCCGGCGGTGCAGGTTCTGCAATCTTCACTCAGCTTGCTCTTGACGGTGTTGCCTGCGTAAACGTCTTCAACCTTAAGGACGATTTCTGGGCTGCAACCCGTGAGCGCGTTGTTGATCTTTCGCACAAGACGGGTGTTCCTATGGTTTTGAACGATCTTGACAACAAGGAGCAGCTTGCACGCGCTGTAAAGAACTCTCAGCTCTTCGTTAATGCAACGCGTGTTGGAATGCCTCCGTTGGATGACGAATGCACCATCGATGAAGAAATGCTGCACGACAACTTGTTCGTTGCGGATACCGTCTACGATCCGCGCGAGACCAAGCTTATCAAGATGGCAAAAGCTCATGGCTTGGAAACCGCCCCAGGCATTGAGATGCTCCTGCAGCAGGCGGCTTTGGGCGAAAAGATCTGGTTCGATATCGAAATGCCGACCGACTATATCGAAAAGAAGTACTTCTAGTTTTCGTTCTTGTTTTTAGATTGGGCCCCGGCGTCAACAACGTCGGGGCTTTCTCTTCTATCGGCAGGGAGAATCATTCGTATTAGTGATCGATTTACGGATAATTCATAAATACTCTGTTCAGATAACCTACAATTGGTTCGAAAGAATCAAAGCTCAGCCATAAGGAGACTTTCAAATGAGACTTGATTATCTAAGGTACTTTGATCATTTGGCTGAAGTATTGAACTATACCCGCGCGGCAGAGGATCTCTTCATTGCGCAGCCAACGCTTTCGGTGGCTATCAAGCGTATGGAAAAAGAACTCGGCATCAAACTGTTTCAGCGCAGCGATGGCTCAACGCGTATTGAGCTTACCGAAATGGGCAAGGCGTATCATGAATATGTTGCATTGGCGTTGAAAGACCTGGACAAAGGTCTGCGCATTGCCCGTGAAATCCAAGGGGAAATGAATTCTTCGGTTCGTGTTGGAACGATCTATGCCATGCAGGGGCGCTTTTGGTCCGAGGCTATTGAGTCTTTTATCTCTTCTTCGCAGGTAAAGCCCCAAATTGCTATTGAGCAGGCATTTTCTCCGGAGCTGACCCAGCGTTTGCGTAAGGGCGATATCGATGTGGCGTTTTGCTCCCGTGTAGAAGGGTGCGGCGACGATTTCAATCACGTATTGGTTTGGTCGCAACCGCTCGTTTTGGGCGTTCACAAGGATAGCCCCCTTGCGAAGCGAAAGAGCATTAACTTATCCGAGCTTGCCGGCAAGGAAGTTCTGACGTATAGCGCTTCTTCCCCTACGGATCCATCTATCAGGAAAAACCTGCCTTTAGATAGCCTGAACTTGCGCCGTGAGTATGTGGATGAGATCACTATGTGCTCGATGGTTACTTCGAGCAAAGATAAGATGGCGTTGTTCTGCTATTCGTTTTTGGTTTCGGCTTTTCAAGATGTGGTGTGTTTGCGCATCAACGATCTGCCTGCCGATTTTCATAAGGTGTATCTGATCAGCCGCAGGGAAACGCACCCTAAAGTGGTGGATGATTTCATCGAGTTTATGAGTGCCTATCGATTCCCGAACATCATGTATCAACAATAGCTGCACTTTGTTGTTGTGGCGCAAGCGGGGGAAATCCCAAGCGGAGCCTAGCGCGTTGTTGCGGCTCAAGCGGGGTCCCAAGCGGAGCTTAGCGCGCGACCATGCCTTCGATTCTGCTGCTGCAGATGATGGTCAGGGTTTTGGCCTGTTGGTTGGCGGCAGTGGGCGGAGTGTTTGCGGCGGCAAACGGCTTGTATGGTGGTCATTGCGTTTTGTTTGAGGGGCGCAGGTGGGCAATTTGCCCCAAGATGACCGATATTCGGTGGAAATCAGTGCCAATTTCTGGGTAAAATCGCAACTTTTCGAAAAAAAATACCCAATCCCGAATTACTGACCGTCCCAACAGGAACCGAGGATACCGATACTTAATAAGGTAATGTTATTTGCCTTGAGTGCAGCGTGCGCGGTCTTCCGACGGCTTTCCCAAGGCGAATTTCATGGGTTTGTGATAATGGAAGGAGAACAGTCTGTATGTCCACTACAGATAAACTCAACGGCTTCGGCCCTCTCGCAGGTGTCAAAGTTGTAGAACTCTGCGAATGGGTTGCCGCTCCTGCTGCAGTACGCTGCCTGTCCGAAATGGGAGCTACCGTCATCAAGACCGAGCCCCTGCACGGCGACGCTCAGCGTACCCAGGGTCCTGGCTTCGGTTGCGAAAAGAACGACTACGAAGATCCTACGTTCGACCTGAACAACACCAACAAGGACCTCGTTGCCATCAACCTCAAGGACGAGGACGGCATGAAGTTCATGAAGAAGCTTCTTGCTGATGCTGACGTTTTCGTTGTTAACCTGCGCGACAAGGCTCTGAAGAAGCTTGGTCTCGACTGGGAAACCATTCACGCTGAGTTCCCTCACCTGATCTGGGCTCAGATGCGCGGCTATGGCGAATTCGGCCCCGAGAAGGATTCTCCTGGTTATGACGCAGTATGCTGGGCTGCTCGTGGTGGCGTTGCCAACGTTTTCCGTGAGAAGGATCAGTCTCCTGCCATCGCTCCTCAGGCATTCGGCGACAACAACGCTGCATGCATGCTGGCTGGCGGTATCTGCGCAGCTCTGTTCAACCGCACCCGCACCGGTGTGGGCGACAAGGTTGTAACCAACCTCTACGCTGCTGCAATCTTCGCATCCGACATCGGTATCTGCGCTCAGCAGTTCGGCGCCGACTATCCTAAGTCTCGCACCGACGTTCCCAACCCCTTCAACAACACCTATCGCACCTCTGACGACAAGTGGATCTACATCTGCATGCCTCAGTACGATAAGTACTATGCAATGATGATGGAGCTCTTTGGCCGTCAGGATCAGGTAGACAACGTTGACACCCGCGACCTGTCCCACCTCAAGGCTTCCGGCAAGAACAAGGAAGTTATCGGCTGGCTCGAAGAGGCATTCGCAAAGCAGCCGTTCGAGTACTGGATGGAGCAGTTCCGCGAGCATCAGGTACCGGCTCAGAAGCTCTTCCGCTTCCCCGACATCCTGCGCGACGAAGAGGCTTACATCAACGACTCCCTGCGTACTGTTGAGTACGACGAGTTCGGCAAGCATGCTCTGCCTATGACTCCGCTTCGTTTCGAGTCTGCTGGCGATCCTCCGGTTATCCTGGCAAAGCCCATCGGCTACCACACCAAGGAAATCATGGAGAAGTATGGTTACTCCGCAGAAGAAATTGCTGCTATCGAGGAAAAGGGCGGCGTAGGCATCTACCACGGCGAGCCTATCCCCGACACCATCTTCAAGTCCAAGCGCCAGGAAGCTGGCGACGCAGCTTGCACTTGGGAATAAGCTGAATCATATCTGCTTCTTTCGAAAGGCCACCTTCGGGTGGTCTTTCTATTTTGTGTCGAGAAGATGACGAAAGAACATTTTGAATAAAGTCCGTGTTCGGACTAACTATACTGCTCTTCGAAGATAGTCCGATATCGGACGAAAGGAACAGCGTGAACAATGAAGGCAGAAGCGAAGAAAGCGTGATGGATTTCCTTACGCCTCTTCTTGCCCAGTTCGACAAAATCTATCACGACCTGGCTAAACGTCATGGTGAATCATACTTTGGCATGTGGGTGCTTGAAGAAATTGGCGATAGGCCAGAGGGGGTAACTCAGAAGCAGCTTTGCGAGATCCTGTACTCCCCCAAGCAGACGGTGAATTCGCTCATTACATCCTACGTGCGTCGTGGTTTGGTGGAAACAAAGCCCAATAGCAGCGACGGAAGAAGCAAGCTCCATGTGCTTACTGCGGCGGGTAAGGAAAAGCTCGAGGCAATCCGTCGCGATGAAAAAAAGCTCGGGTCTTACTCGCTTAATGGTGTTAGCAGGGAAGAGCTCGACCAGGTGCGAAGGGTTTTGCTCGGTATTGCTGATCGTTGCACCAAGGGAGTTGCGTTTCTTAACGCCAATGAGCCCTTTCCTTGGGAAGGCGGGGAATAGGCGTGGCTATCGAAGAAGCAAGCACCAAAGGCTCGGCATTGGCGCATGAGCCTTCACGGCGCACGGTGGTTGCCGTATTTGTGGCGTTGATGGTTTGTGAGGTTATCGGCTCACTTGACCAGACCATTGTGTCCACGGCCCTTCCAACCATTGTGGGCGACCTGGGCGGCGTCAATCATATGCTGTGGGTTATCGCGGCCTATGTCCTAACATGCACAATCACTATGCCGGTATATGGCAAAATGGGCGATATGATTGGCAGGAAAGGCCTGTTTATCATTGCCTCGGTACTGTTCCTGGTCGGTTCGATCATGTGCGGCGCCGCAAGCGACATGGCATTGCTCATCGCTGGTCGTGCTGTGGCTGGTTTGGGCAACGGTGGCTTGCTAGTGCTTTCCCAGGCAATCGTGGCCGACATCGTCCCCGCGCGTAAACGCGCCCTGTATCTGAACATTATGGGAATCGGCTGGGCGGTACCCATGCTGGTGGGTCCTCTTCTGGGTGGAGTCTTCACCGACTTGATCAGCTGGCGTTGGGCGTTCTGGATCAATATTCCGCTTACGGTGTTCTCTATTGCTATTTCGGCGGTATTGCTGCCTACGTACCGCAAACGCGAGTCCCTTGCGAACTTCGACTATTGGGGCATTGCATTTATTGCAGCTGCGGTTTGTGCGCTTACCTTGGCTACTTCATGGGGTGGCGTTGAATATGCATGGAACAGCCCCGTTATCATTTGCCTTATTGCTGCGGTGATTCTGTTTGCGGTTCTGTTTGCCGTTGCCGAGGCCAGGGCAAAGCATCCCATCATGCCATTGTTCCTGTTCAAGAACAGGAACTTCATGCTCACTACTATCGGCGGGTTCATCATCCTTTTTGCCACGATGGCCGCCATGTCGTATCTGCCCACGTATTTTCAGATTGCTCATGGCCTGAGTGCAACGGCGGCGGGGTACATGGAGGTGCCTATGAGCATCGCGTACCTTATTGCCTCGATTATTTCAGGTGTGCTGATCAGCAAGAGCGGGCGTTACAAAAAGCTGATGGCAGTGAGTTTCGCTATTGCCACGGTGGGCACCGTGCTCATTGCGACCCTAACCGCTGATACCACGGTTGTTCTGGCGGGACTCTATCTGGTCATTATGGGCTTTGGCATGGGGCTGAGCTTCGAAGTGTTAGTGCTTATTGTCCAGAATGAGTTTTCTGCCGAAATGGTTGGAGTTGCAACCAGTGCCACGAACTTCTTCCGTGAAATTGGCACTACGCTCGGCGCTTCTGTTGCTGGTGCCTTGTTTACAGCTAATATTGCAAGTCAGATGGCAGACAAGTTAGCTTCTTTTGGCGGAGTCGCCGCATTGGGCTTTGATGCCAATTCGCTTACTCCTGCGCTGGTAAGGACTTTGCCCGATGAGCTGCAGCACGCGGTTGCCGTGGCGTACAACGATGCCCTGATGCCAGTGTTTCTGCTTATGGTTCCCCTAACGGTGGTGGCAGGCTTGCTTATGATTGCGTTGAAAGAAAAGCCGCTCGCAGATTCGCTTCGCGATCAAGGCTCGAAGTAGCGGGTTGCGTCCGTCTGGTTTCGGTAAGCCGCGTATAAGCAATTGCCCGATTCATTTCCGCAGCAAAGGGAAAAAGCGCTATGTCATGGGTTTTGCGGGCGTGTGCCTTCCCTTTGCCGCCAATTCGCGTTTTTGCTTTGCCAAGCCGTTATTATGTTCAAGAGGGATTACTCTTCTCAGGCGAAGCGCGCAATGCTGCCTGGTATGAAGTTGGTTTTTTTAAGGAGAGGGTTTATGGATATCAAGCTTAATTATCGTGAGCAGGGCGATGGCTATCCGCTGATTCTTCTGCATGGCAACGGCGAAGATAGCAGCTGCTTTAGGCATCAACTGGAGTATTTCTCTAAAGAATATCGCGTAATCGCTATCGATACGCGCGGCCAGGGCGAATCGCCTCGCGGTACCGCTCCTTTTACCTTCGAGCAGTTTGCGCAAGACCTGGAAGATTTCATGGATGAGCATGGTATTTTCCGGGCGAATATCCTGGGCTTTTCCGACGGTGGTATTACTGCGCTTATCTTTGCGCTCACGCGTCCTGAGCGTGTGAATAAATTGATCCTGAATGGCGCCAACCTTGATCCCGAAGGCGTGGTTGAGCCTTTGCGCACGAAGATTCAGGAAAAAGCGAAGGAAGCTGCACAGACTAAGGACGAAAGCGCCGAAAGCATGCAGCGCTATGAAAACCTGCGCCTTATGGCAGAGCAGCCTTCCATCGATCCGAAGGAGCTTTCAAAGGTCGAGGCTCCCACCTTGGTTATTGTGGGCACGCAGGATTTGATTGAAGGCGCTCACACCAAGCTTATCTACAGCAGCCTGCCCAATGCTGAATTGGTGTTCGTCCAGGGCGATCATTTCATCGCTTACGACAACCCCGTTGCGTTCAACGAAGCTGTGGACAAATTCCTTAAAGAGTTTTAGCTTGGGTGTTGAAAAGGCCGTATGCAAATTGAGCCTTGGATATGCGTAGGGTCGTTTCCTAAACGGGAAACGACCTGAACTTAGTAGTCCTTATCGAGCGGCCTCGATACTGCATCGGTGCCGCTCGTTTTTCGTTTGCGCACAGCGTGGTTGAGCGGGCTGCAATAGGGAAAGGCCCTACTTTTTGAACTGCCTCCCATTTCTTGCGTATCAAGAAATGGGAGGCAGCTCGTTTTCGAGGGGGTTGTCTATGATTCGGCTATGCGTGCAAGCGGGCAATAAGATCCGCCATGTCGCGCCCGAGCTGCTTTGCCATGGGCACGGCGATGGGGTCTTCCTCCACGCTGCGGCGCCAGCGCGGCTTGCCGTCCTTCATGCCCGCCATAAGCGATCCGGTAATGCCCGATCCGATAACAGGCCCAGCCGGACGTGGATGGACAACCAGCATTTCATGAGTCGTGAAGAAGTTTTCCAGAACATGGTTGGTTGCTTCCGCTCCGCAGTTGTCCAAACCTGCCATGGTGAGGAATCCGCCGACTTTGCCTTTCAGCTGATTCTCGACCATGTGAAGCGGGCGGGTGCGATCGATAAAACACTTGGTGCGAGCGGTAACGTTCCCGAAGTAGTCGGGCGACCCGAGGATGATTCCGTCTGCTTCTAACATCTTTTCCTTCAGATTGTCCATGTCGTCAGATATGGGGCAGATGGGTTTACCGAGGCAGCGGTTGCACCCATTGCAGTATTCGATGTTGAGTTCGGAAAGCTCTATCAATTCGGTATCGGCGCCTTTTGCCCTGGCTTCTTCAAGCGCGAGGTTCAAAAGGAAAGCGGTGTTTTGTCCAGCGCGGTGGCTTCCGTTGATTGCCAGTATCTTCATGATGGCACCTCTCTTTTTGTGGGCTTTTCTCATTGTATCGGGCGGATAGGGATAATTTTGTTCAATCGCCGAACGTACGAAGACGCGTGGGGGTGTTCCTATAGTTCCGCCAAGAGGGACTCGTCCTTTCGATGGGCGTTTTTGGCAGCGCTGCCGCAGGCCCGGCCGGGCCTGCGCGCCAATACC
>URJE01000046.1 GCA_900547965.1 uncultured Eggerthella sp.
CAGCCGAAACTGGCGGGGAAGGCACTACGGCAGCGGTTGCGGAAGTTAAGGGCGTGAGCTATTCCAGCTTGCAGGAGGCCATTGACGCTGCTCAGGATGGCGCGACTGTCACATTGCTGACGGATGCGACTGCAGACGCGACCATCGCTGCTGACAAGAACATCACGCTTGATCTTGGCGGCAAGACGCTGACGAACACGAATGCCGGCAAGGCTACGCTGACCATCGCAAAGGGCGCTACGGCCACCGTGAAGAATGGCAGCATTGTTGGTGGTAAAAGCTTCTACACCATTCAGAACAACGGCACAGCAACGCTTGAAGATGTCACCGCTACGGCGGGCAACACGGATTCCTCTATGCTTGACAACTGGGGCACGCTGACTATCAAAAGCGGTTCGTACGCGGGTGGTTTGAATGTTGTTAAGAGCGAGGAAGACTCTGTGCTCACCATCAACGGTGGCAAGTTTGAGCTGAGTTATGCAACGTCGGGTTACACGGGCGTTATCCTAAACTATGGTAATGCGACGATTAACAGTGGCGAGTTTATTTGCAGCGCCTCTTATGTCAAATGGGCTCATCCACAGTGTGTTGCAACTGGCCTAGTAGAGGGCCATCCATCCTCCACGAAGATCACCGGCGGCGCGTTTACCAATACCTTCAAGGATACGAGCTCAAACATCTTCCATGGTGTTGGCAAAGCTACCAGCGATAACTTCGAAGTATCGGGCGGTACCTTCAACAAGTCGGTTCCTTCGAGCTATTTCGCCGAGGGGCTTACTTATGCCAAGAACTCCGATGGCACGTATGGCGTTGCAACGGCAATTGCCCAAATTGGCACCGATAGGTACACCAGCTTGCAGGCGGCCATCAATGCAGTTGGCAAGAAGGCTAAGACCATCCAGCTGCTGAATGACGCCACGGAAAATGTCACGATTGCTGCAACGAAGCAGATCACACTCGACCTGAACGGCCACACCCTTAACGGTGGCACGGGCACCGCGAAAGCGACCATCCTGAACAAAGGCAATGTAACCATCACCGATACGAGTGCTGGCAAGACTGGCACTATCAAGCGTGATGACCAGGGTGTCGAAGGTGAGACCAGCTATTACGTTATCAAAAACATCGGTACAATGGTCATTGACCAGGCGATTGTTGTGAACAACTCTGGCTACAAGAAGACAAATCCTTCGGGCTCTATGGTTGGCTCGTCTCTGATTTGCAACGGCGATGATGATCCTCAGGCATCGCTCACTATCAACGGCGGCACGTTCACGCAGCCGAACTTCTTGGTTGTCAAGAACGGCACCAACGGCACACTTGTCGTGAATGGCGGCACATTGACCAGCAATCACTCTGCAGTGCAGAACTGGAACAAGGCTCAGATCCTGGGAGGTAGTCTGACCGGCCAGATTTGGACAGACGCTTGGGCTGAGGGCTCGATTGGCGAAACCGTCATTGGTGGCAACGCTCAATTCACCGGCGAGATCGTGGTGGATATCACGGGTGAAGTTCCTCCGACCCTGAAGATCGAAGGCGGCTCCCTTGATGTTACGTCATGGCGCGTGACCCCCGCCGCAGCTGCGGCCAATGCCACCGTCGCAGTTTCTGGCGGCACCTTCACGGCCGCTGTTCCCGAGGGCTATTGCGCTGCAGGCTATGCTCCTACTGCTAACGCTGACGGTACGTACGGTGTCAAGCAGGCGGTTACTGTCAACTTCGATTCCAACCAGGGTACGACAGTCGACTCTCAGCTTGTTGCCGTTGGTGACAAGGTAGTAAAGCCGGCAGATCCTACTAAGAAAGGCTATACCTTCTCTGGATGGTTCACTGACGAGGACTGCACCAAGGCTTATGACTTCGATGCCGCCGTGGACGGCACCGACCCTGAGTTCACTCTGTATGCTGGCTGGAAGGCAGCGGCTCCTTCTACCGTTGAGCCCGGTGCTGGTGACAACGGAAGCAACGGCGAAAACGGGGGAAACGGTGACGGCTCCTCTGCCAATGCGAACGTAAACGTCAACACCGTTAACAACAACGGCGACAAGGCTGCAAGCGAAGCGAAGGCGACTACCGTGAAGACGGGCGACAACCTCGCTCTTATCGGTGGCGCATTTGCTCTGATTGCTGTTGCCGCTGGCGGGATTGCGGTATTCGCGCTTCGTCGTAAGAAGATGAACTAGCTTATTTAGCTTGTCTATCACCGTTTGCTGCACGGTGATGCTGAAATAGTGCTGCTTGATGAAGGGGCCGAGCCTGGAGATAGTCCAGACTCGGCCCCTTTCGTATTGAAGACGGCAACGATTTCTTCGTCGACTGCGGGCAGGGATTCGTCGCTAAGGCCGAGTTGTGCGATTGCGCCCTCGACGGCTTTGAACCCGATCAGCATGTCCGAGCAAATGTGCCCATGGAAGGCAGCTACCTTGTCTAGGCGTTCTTGGGTTAGCATGATTGATTCTCCCTCGTTGTTGATATCAGGATCATTGAGTGGGGGGCGTAACACGATTCAGCAATTCGTGTTACGCCTTAAAGGTAATTGGACGCGGGGAGGGGCTGTTTGCCTGGTGGTAGCAGCCCTCCTTATACGCCTATGGTCGTTATGCGTTCAGTCTTTCGCTCGAGAGCTCAGCGCACCAGTCCTTTGTGTTGCAGAGTGCTCCTCTGGTTCTTTGGCGAGGCGCCTGTCCCGTTCTTCCAAGATATCGCGCAGCACAACTGCGGAGGCGAAAGGGTGTAGATCGTGGTAAGTGAGTTGTTTTGGTGACCGGTTTTGGCACTAAGCCATGAACAGAGCCACCCAGATCGGCATCGTTAGGATGCAGCCGAACGTGGTAATTACATTGATGGCGCTGGCATACGGCGCGTCTTTTTCGTAAATTTGCGCCATTTGCACCGTTGTTGAGGCGGATGGCGTGATCGTGGCAAGAAGCGTAATGAGCAGTATTGATTCGCCGTTTGCCACTAATGTGACTATGCCGCTGAACTTCAGCACAAGCGTGACAATGGCAGGTATCAGCATTAGCCTGATGAAGGCGACGAGCCAGACGCGCTTGTTGGCTACGATTTGGCGCAAGTCCATGCCTCCGATGATCATGCCTGTTACCAGCATGGCAGCAGGGCCGATCATCTGTCCCATGTCGTAGGTGAAGGTATTGAAGGGTTCAACAAGCTTGATGCCGAGTACCATGAGCACGATGCCGGCGGCTACGGCCAGCAGATTGATGTTTAGTAGAACGCCACGGACGTCAATGTGATGATTCTCGCTGATAAGGGACTTGCCATGTGTCCAAATCAGGATAGTTTGAACGCTCATATAGGCAAGTGAGTAGACCACCCACTCGTCGCCCAGGATGAACCCGACAAGCGGGATGATGAGGTTACCGCAATTTGAGTAAATGCTTGCTGCCCGCTCAATGGGGGACAGGTGAAGTGGCTTTGCCAGGATCTTCGTTAGCAGTATTTGCCCAACCTGGAGCACGATAGCGCAGACGATCGCGAATATAAACCCTTGCAGCACATCTGGAGTCAAATCAACCTGCGTTGCAGAAATGAACGCGCACGGGCAAATGGCATATACGGACAGGACAGAGAGCGTTTTGCTGTCTCCTGTTTTTAGGAGACGAAGGCGCACCAACGCGAATCCGACCGCCATGATAAGGAACAGCGAAGCGATTTTTTCTATAAGCAGGAGAGTGATCATGGCTCTGGATTATACGCCTGAGGTGCAAGGGGTATATGGAGAGGCTAGGGGAGTAATGCTGGCAGGGTTTTTGGGCGCATGAATCGGCTCTGCGCGAAGCCGTGAATTACGTGTATGTTAAAAAGTTCAAGCAATGCGCCGATAACTGGGACAGCATCTTCGATACGAATGTCAAAGGCTCGTTTCTTGCATCCAAGGCGTTCCTTCCCGAGATGATGGAGGCTCGCAAGGGTGCCATTGTAAACATCACGCCTGTTTCGGGAATGTTCGGTGATTACGGCATGACCGCCTACAACGCTTCGAAGGCAGCCGTCATCAACATGACGTGCGCTATGGCGCTTGATTACGGCAAGTGCGGGATCCGTGTGAACAACGTTGCTCCATGTTCGACCGATACCAGCATGTTCCCGTAAGAGATGAAGAGCGCCTTCAGTAAGAACAGCCCGCTCGGTTGCATTGTCGAGCCTGATGAAGTGGCGAAGGTTGTCTTCTTCATGTCGACCGACGACTCTGGTGCTATCACCGATGAGACGATTCCGGTGACGGCAGGTTTTGAGATTTCTACTGGTCAGCCGAATATGTGCGAATAGGGACGATAGGTAATAGGGAAACAGAACTGACACCTGAAGGAGATACTGAATGAAAGCAAGGTTTGTGCATCGCTGCACCCATGTGTTGGACAAGGAAGCAAGCATCAAATTTTACGAAGAGGCGCTTGGTTTTAAGGTGGTGCGAGAAATGGGTCCCGAGGACGGATCATGGACCAATACTTTTATGGCAAACGAAGAGGCTCCTTTTGAAATTGAGCTCACTTGGAACCGCGGCCAGGTTGAGCCATATGATAATGGAGGCAAGGACACCCATATTGCCTTTGTCGTAGACGACTTCGACGCCATCCATGAGCTTCACGAGAAGATGGGTTGCATCATTCGTGAGAATCCCTCTATGGGTCTTTACTTCATCGCCGACCCCGACGGTCAGTGGATCGAGATCATCCCTACTCGATAGACGAAACTGAGCGCATCGAATTCTATTTGCATTCTTTCGCCTCCGCATTATGAGCTTGGTTTTTTCCTCCGAAGGGCATTGCTGCGACAAGGTGCCGCGGCCGCTATCAGGTGTTAAAACGATCGTTCACGTAAGCAGGCAAAGCATCAGTGGAAACGGCCCAGTCATTAGACTGGGCCGTTTCTTGCTTGGGGCATATGCCAGCGGAAAAGCTGGCCTGGTCGGGTTTATTCGTAGGCACGGCATTTCATCGCTCATATTGATCGTCCACTTGGAAATGATAAATACGGCAATGAATGGCGCACCGATCAGGAATCAGATGGCACAACCGCAAGTGAGTAGTCGCAGGAGCTTGCAAGTGGTTCGAAAATCGCAGGTTGCATCTCTCCATTATCAACGGGTTAGGTGAACAGTTCTGGGTAGCTTGGTCGCCCCCCCCTTGTTTTCAGGGCGGCGTGACGCTTTGCGATGCCTTTTCTATTCTGCGCGCAATCTTTTACGGTAGGCGCGCGGCGTCGCGCCGTAGGCGCGCTTGAATGCGTCGGTGAATGCTCCTTGGTTGCGGTAGCCTGCGCTTTTGGCGATTTTGCCGATTTCGCGGCTTTCATCTAGAAGAAGGCGCCGACCGTATTCCAGGCGCTGTGCGCGGATGTAACTTTGCGGCGTTTCACCCTGTACATTGCGAAATGCCGATATCATCTTCCCTTCGCTTACATGGGCGATATCGCACAGCGTTTTCGTGCTGAGATCGGATGACAGGTTGCCGTCGATGTAGGAGCAGACGCAGCTGACGCAGTCCCTGTCGCTTATGCGCACGGCGTCCGCCGCCGTGCTCTTCCCGTGAATGCTGGTTGCCAGTAGCGCGAAGCATTCAATCACTTTGGCGTGATAATATGCATCGGCTACCGATGCGGCGGGGCAGGTGATGTTGAGCCCTCGAAGCGCCGAGGGTAAGCCGGGCACGCCGTCTGACGTGGTGAGCTGCCCGATGGCACAGCGTAGTTTCTTTTCATTGCAGTGCAAGGCATCCGCATAGCGGCGTATTGCTTCAGGGGCTATGGTGATCGACGCCGATGACAGTCGCTTGCCGGGCTCGAACGAGCTTATGTGGGGGCCGCCATCCCAGTCGTGCCCTATGAGCTTGCAGCTTGATCCGGCACACTCAGGCGAGCAATACATGGGCATCGCATGTTCATAGAGGCCGAACCCCAGATAGGGAATAGTCTCTATGACTGCCTCCACGGCGCGTTCGTATGTGATGTCCATCGACACGACGATGGTGTCATGGTCCATGAGGTAGAACCAATAAGAGCCCCTGCCGTATCGAGGGTCGACGAACCATGTCTCGCCGATGCTTCGCACCAGGTTGGCCTGTCTGAATCCGCGCGCGAGCGCTTCCTCCGCGCATACGGTGTGCAACTGAGAAAGCTGCGTGACGAACATTTTGTAAAGCGGGTTTTCTTGTTCTATGGCATTGCTTTCATTTGATTTTTCGGTAGAACTTGTTTTCTTTTCGGCGTAGTTTTCCATCTCTCTGTTCCGTCTTTGCGCTGTTGCATCGAGTCCTATTATAACGCGAAGAAGTTACCAATGGCTAACTAACTAATCAACCAATCAACCAACGGGAAGAAGGACGAATATCGCATGGCTGTTTTGACGGATACTTCGTTGCCTTTAAACGGGGTGGCCCAGGCGAGGCCTTCTGCATCGGCCAACGCTGCGCCGCGCCGTCTCGACCCGCGCGTGTCGCTTACGGTGCTGGTGGCAATCAACGTGCAGATGGCCCTTACGCAAAGCCTGTTTGCCGAGATGGGCGTTTTGGCGCTTACCGTTGTCGTGATGGCATATTGCCGCCGCTTCTTCGCGATTGTGCGTTGGCTTGCCTTCTACGTTTTATTCGCCGTAACGGCGCAGCTGTTCGTGGCGAGTGGGAACACTTTGCTTTCGCCCTTTGCGGCATCGCTTCTTATGTATCGTCATGTTCTGCCCGCCTTTATGTTCGCTTTCAATATGATCGCAACCACGCGTCTTGGTGAGCTCGCTTGTGCGCTGCAGGCGATGCATGTTCCTGTGAACGTGTCGGTGGCTGTGTGCGTGGCATTTCGTTTCCTCCCCACCATGGGACGCGAATTCTCCGCTGTCGCCGATGCTATGAAGACGCGCGGTATCGCGCTCACGCCGAGGTCGGTCGTGCGCCATCCTGCGAAGACCGCCGAACATTTCCTTGTGCCCGTGATCGCGCGTTTGGGCCAGATCGCCGACGAACTGGGGAACGCGGTCGTCGTCCGCGGCGTGGGGGCGAGTGAGCACCGCACCTCGTATTACCACTTAAGGGTGCGCGCTATCGATGTCGCGTGTCTCATCGCTGCGATGGTGCTCCTTGCACTTTCCGTTTGCTTCAGAGCGGGGGTGCTCTGATGATGGAAAATGCCGCCGCGGCGAAGGCTTCGCCTTATGCTATCGAGCTCGATGGATGCACGTTTTGCTACAAAGGCGCTTCCCGTCCATCGCTTCGTGACGTTTCGCTTAAGATTCCTCGTGGTCAATGCGTTGTTGTGACCGGGCAGTCAGGATGTGGCAAGACAACGCTTACGCGCCTCGTTAATGCGCTTATTCCTCTTATGTACGAAGGGGACCTTCAAGGTGAGGTGCTTGTTGCGGGAAAACCCGTTTCCGCATGGACGATGGGCGAGCTTTCCGCGCATGTCGGGTCGGTGTTTCAGAACCCGCGTAGCCAGTTCGTCAATCTCGACGTGACTTCGGAAATCGCCTTCGGATGCGAGAACTTCGGAATCGATCGCGAGGAAATGGTCGAACGTGTGGCGCAGGCAGCGGCAACGCTCGGTATTGAGGGCCTGCTCGGGCGCGGTACCGAGGCGCTTTCCGGCGGGCAGAAACAGTCGGGTATCCTGGCATCGGCCTATGCGGTGCGTCCTGACATCTTCGTGCTTGATGAGCCAACCGCGTCGCTCGATGTGCATGCGATGCGGAATCTTGCGCGCACGGTTGCGCTTCTGAAAAGTCAGGGGAAGACCGTGCTTATCTCCGAGCATCGCCTGTGGTGGCTTGATGGTATTGCAGACCGCTATGTGGTTATAAGCGATGGTTCGGTTATAGGAGACTGGGCGGCGGCAGAGTTCCTTGCTCTGCCGTCTGAAACGAGAACCGATATGGGGCTGCGCGCCGCCTCTCTTGCTGAAATCGACTCCGTTGTGGCGGTGTCGCCCTTGGGCGACGCGGTCGCATCGAATGCCTCCAGATCACCTTCTTACGGAAAAACCATCGTACGTATGAGCGGCGTAGTTGCCGGCTACCGCGGTGCACCTGCGGTCTTGAACGGTCTCGATTTCTGCCTCCTTCCGGGTAGTGTCGTCGGTATTGTGGGGCACAACGGGGCTGGGAAAACGACGTTTGCCCGGTGCATGGCCGGCCTTCTCAAGGAAAAAGCGGGGGTGATCGAGGTCGACGACGTGCCGCTTCGCGCAAGGAAACGGGCGGGGCGCGTGTACCTGGTTATGCAAGAACCGGGATACCAGTTGTTCAGCAGCACAGTCGACGATGAGCTTGCAAGCGCGTGCTCTTCGGATGGCGCGGAAGACAGCCTAGGTAATAAGGACCGGATTGCAGCAATAAAGGCTGCGCTTGCCCTCGAAGGTCTTGCCGACAGGCATCCGCTCTCCCTTTCAGGCGGGGAGCGCCAACGGCTTTCCATCGCTGCTGGCTTGCTTTCGAGTGCCCGCGCGATGATTCTCGACGAGCCTACGAGTGGCTTGGATTATCGCAACATGCGTCGAATAGATGCCCAGATCGCGCGCATGCGCGATGCGGGAATCGCTGTCTGCGTTGTCTCGCACGACTATGAATTCCTCTGCTCGGCATGCGATGAGATAGCCCTGGTCGAAGACGGGCGCATCGCCGAGCGCTTCCCCTTAAACAAAGCAACGCTTCCGAAGTTAAAACTCAATTTCGGGTTTGCAGAAATAAAGTAACAAAAGAAAGGTTTCACAATGACAAGCAAAGCAACAATCGGTTCTGCCGCCAAGGAACGTGATGGCTTGAGCCCGAAAGACTTCGTCTTTATCGCCGTGTTCGGCATCCTTTTGTTCCTAGTGTTCATGGTGTTCTCGATTATCTTTAGCGCGAATGCAAACCTGTGCTGGTTTACTCACACGGTAGGCGCGTTGTTTGCTGGTACCGTGTTCATGTATCTGGCCTATCGCGTCCCGAAGCGTGGCGCGATCGCCATCATGGGCATTATAGTTGGTGCTGTCGGCCTTCTGATGGGTATGTTCTGGAGCGGTCCTGTCGGCATTGTTGTGGGCGGTATCGTGGCAGACCTTATCGCAGGCGATCCGCAGAAGCGCACCAAGACCAAGCTTATCTGTGCCTTTGCCGCGTTCACGTTCTGCTTCTGGCTGGGGCAGATCTCTCTCATCCTCATGATGGGCGAGGCCTATGCCGAGATGTGCGTTCAAGCCGGCATGACCCTCGAGTACGGCCAAACGCTCGTTAACTCGATTCTAAGCCCAATGGGCGTCGTTACCGGCGCTGCCACCATCGTTGGCGGCCTTGTCGGCGGTTTCATCGGTACCAAGGTGTTCTCGAAGCACTTTGCCAAGCTTGGCATGTAGATTAACGGCCGGGAGGTAAATATGGCAATGACCAGGGAAGACGGTACTCTAACGACAGGAGTAGGAAAGGACGTGGGGAAAGAAGGTCCTGCCAAGAAGAAAAACGCGATTCTCGAGCTGTTGGGGTTTGCTGGCAAGCGGCGGGTTTTGGCGTATGTAGGATGCGGTCTTTCGGCGCTGAACGCCGTGCTCACCGTGATGCCGCTTGTTTGCGTATGGTTTGTGGTTCGCGACTTGGTTTCGGTGTACCCGAACTGGGCAGAAGCATCATCTGCCGCGATGTGGGCTGTGCTTGCCGTGGTTTTCGCCGTGTTAGGTATCATCGTGTATTTTGGCGCGCTCATGGCTTCGCATCTTGCGGCCTTCCGTATTGCGGCAAATATGCGCAAAGCGATGGTTCGCCACGTGGCGCGCATCCCGATAGGGTATTTCAGTGCGCACTCGTCAGGGGAGATGCGGCGCGTGATCGATGGGTGCGCAGGCCAGACAGAAGACCTTATCGCCCACAAGCTGCCCGATTTCGTTGGCTCTTTCGCCACCCCGGTGATCTTCTTCGTCGTGGCGTTCCTGTTCGACTGGAGGATGGGGCTTCTATGCCTTGTCCCCATCGCCGTTTCCTTTGCTGCGATGTGGTGGATGATGGGCCGCGAGGACGAAAAAGGCGGCCGCCATTTCATGGAACTTTACCAGGCGGCTCTCATGCGTATGAGCGCTGCGGCAACCGAATACGTTCGAGGCATACCCGTGGTAAAGGTATTCCAGCAGACGGTGCTTTCGTTCAGAGCGTTCCACGAGGCGATCGTCGACTATCGCGACATGGCGACGAACTATACCGAGTATTGCCGACGGCCCCAAGTCGTGCAGTTGGTTGCGATCAACTCAACCTTTGCGGTGCTCGTACCTGCGGGCATTGCGCTTGCCGCCGTCGCGCCTGATTTCCCGACGTTTCTGACCGACTTCCTGTTCTATGCGTTTTTCTCGGCGATGACGACGACAATGATGTCGAAGGTCATGTATTCGTCGGAGGCAGTCATGATCGCCGAAGACGCGCTGCGGCGGATGAGCACGATCATGGAAGTTGCCCCCATCGCTGAGGTGGAGTCTGCCAAGGCCTTCCATCCGAAGGAGGCGAGCATCGAGCTTTCGAGTGTCAGCTTCTCGTACCCTGGTTCCAGGGAACCGGCGCTTCGCAACGTATCGCTTTCTGTTCCCGCTGGGGCGACGGTGGCTCTTGTCGGGCCGTCGGGCGGCGGCAAGTCGACGCTCGCATCGCTTGTCCCGCGCTTTTGGGACGCAGATGAGGGTTCCGTTTTGGTGGGCGGGGTGGATGTGCGATGCATTCCTGTCGAGGAACTGATGGGCGCCGTTTCTTTTGTGTTCCAAGACGATCGGCTGTTCAAGCGAAGTTTGGCTGACAACGTGCGTGCGGGCCGCCCTGATGCGAGCGATGCCGAGGTGCTTGCGGCTCTTCATGCGGCCCAGTGCGATGACATCATTGCCAAGTTCCCCGATGGCGTGAACACCGTGGTAGGAAAAGCTGGCGTGTATCTTTCCGGGGGAGAGCGTCAGCGCATCGCGCTTGCGCGTGCCATTCTGAAGGGAGCCCCAATCGTGGTTCTTGACGAGGCAACGGCGTTTGCCGACCCCGAAAACGAGGCATTGATCCAAGCCGCTCTTGCGACGCTTTGCGAAGACAAGACGGTGCTTATGATTGCACATCGTCTGTCAACCGTCGTGAATGCGGATCGCATCTTCGTCATTGACCGTGGGTCTGTCGTGGAGCAGGGTGCTCATGAAGAACTTGTCGCGCAAGGCGGACTGTATGCGCGCATGTGGCGAGACTACCGAACAAGTGCGACGTGGAGGATTGAAGGGGGTGACAGCCGTGTGGCGTAGGATTCAAGATGCTTTTGCCTTGACCGATCAAGGTATGAAGGACTTCATGCGCGGTGCCGGGTTCTGCGCGTTGGCGAACCTGATGCTGATGCTGCCCATTGTGGTGTTGTACTTCGCTGCAAGCGATTTTATCAGGTACCTGGATGACCCTGCTGTCGGCCTGCCAGACATGGCGCTCTACGCAGTGGGCATCGTGGTGGCGCTTGTCGTGATGTTCGTCACGCAGATGTGGGAATATCGCGCGACGTACACGGTGGTCTACCAAGAAAGCGCCCGCAAGCGTATCGCCATCGCGGAGCGTTTGCGCTTGCTTCCGCTCTCGTTCTTCGGGAAACGCGATCTGGCCGACTTGACGAGCGTTATCATGAAGGACTGCTCCGATCAGGAGCGCCTGTTCTCGCACACTATGCCGCAGATTTTCGGCATGGGCGCTTCGACGCTGGTATTCGCCGCTATGATGTTCGCGTTCGACTGGAGGCTGGCGGCATCTGCCCTCTGGCCCATTCCCGTGGCGCTTGCGGCGTTGCTTCTGACTGCACGCATCCAGAAGTCGCATACCGCGAAGAAGAACGCGGCATCCCTTTCGTTTGCCGATGGTCTGCAGGAATACCTTGAATGCCATCGTGAGATACGTTCGCTCAATAAGGTGGGCGTATTCCAGGGTGAGCTTGATTGCCGCATCGATCGTTTCGAGAGAGAGAAGATCGATGCCGAGTTGGCTATGGGTGTGGCGGTATGCTCTGCCCAAGGCTTTCTGCGTCTGGGAATAGCATCCGTCATTGTGGTGGGGACGATGCTGCTCGTGACCGGACAAGTCGACTTCCTCGTGTTCTTTGTATACCTGTTGGCGGTGACGAGGGTCTACGATCCCATCAACGTTGTTTTGCAGGCTGTAGCCGAGCTGATGGACATGAGTCTAAGCCTGGAGCGCATGCGCGCCATCGAGAACGAGCCGGTCCAGACGGGTAGCACCTCGTTCGAGCCTCAGGGCCATGACGTGGTCTTCGAAGACGTGGGCTTCGCATACGCCGACGGCGAGGACGTCTTGGGCAGCGTATCGTTCAAGGCGCGGGAAGGGCAGGTGACAGCGCTTGTGGGCGCGTCCGGTTCGGGCAAGAGCACAGCTGTCAAGCTTGCTTCACGTTTTTGGGACGTAAGCTCTGGCGCGATCTTTGTGGGCGGCGTTGACGTCTCTAGTGTCGATCCGGAAACCCTGCTTTCTGCATTCTCCGAGGTGTTCCAGGACGTGGTGCTCTTTGACGACACCGTGCGTGAGAACATTCGCCTCGGGAAGAAGGATGCTACGAACGAGGAGGTTCTCGCTGCTGCGAGGGCGGCGCGTTGCGACGAGTTCGTGGAGCGTTTGCCCAACGGCTACGACACGTTGATCGGGGAAAACGGCAGCAGGCTTTCCGGTGGAGAACGCCAGCGTATCTCGATTGCGCGCGCCCTGCTGAAAGACGCTCCGATCGTGCTGCTCGATGAAGCAACGGCCTCACTTGACGTGGAGAACGAGACGCACGTGCAAGCTGCTCTTTCTGAGCTGCTTCAAGGCAAGACGGTCCTCGTTATCGCACATCGCATGCGCACGGTTGACAATGCCGACAAGATTGTGGTGCTGGATAGGGGATGCATTGCGGAAGAAGGTACCCATCGGGAACTGACGGAGCGGAAAGGAATGTATTATCGGCTGGTTAAGAATCAGCTGGAATTGGGTAGCTAATGAATGGAGGAAGAGAAGATATATAAGGATATAGAACTTCGCAGTGAAGAAGTGCAGGAGGTGATGAACCACATTTCTCCTTGGGTGGTGAGGTGTGGGATTACTGTCTTGGCAGTGATTCTGTTGATGGTACTGGTTGGTTGTTGGATATTCA
>URJE01000047.1 GCA_900547965.1 uncultured Eggerthella sp.
ATGGGCTTCCCCCGACGCACGTGTTGAGGCGGCTCTCGCGTTAGCCGTTGCGGCGGTTGCCCTCGCCCAGCAGCTCGTCGGCCTGCTCCGACATCACGGCGTTGAGGCAGTCCTCCAGGAGCCCGCGGGCCAGCTCGTTCAGGTCGATGCTGCCGTCCTGCCTGCGCGGGACGTCCTCGCGCTCGGTCTCCCGTTCGGTTAAAGTGTCCATGTGGTCGTCTCCTGTCCTGTCGATGTGTGGTTACAACGATTCTAGGGGGCGGCCGCACCTTTTTCTGGCAAGGTGCCCGGACACCAACTATTGGGACACGATCCTTTTCCGTTCCCCGCAAAGCGGGAATGGGTGCTTTTGCGGCTGATTTCCTGCTCTTTTGTGCCCAGATCCGCGATCAGGGGCCAGGCAGCAATCCCTAATCGCAAAAAAGTTGCAATTTGGTCCGCAATTTTGTTTTGGGTTTCCGAAACGGGCTTGGGCGGCGCGGGGGGCAGCGCCCCCCCATCCCGTACGCTATCCCGCATTGCGTCTAGTATTCCCATCCCGCACTTCACCCTATGCCTCCGATGCTGTTGCCCGCGTCTTCCTTGCTGTTACACCGGTTCGCCATTATCATCTGCAGCTCCATTCCATACTTTTGTGGAGAGGGTTACCTAGCTGGCAGAATTGGAGTAACCTAAAGAAACCTGTAGTACAGGGTGTTTCATTAAAAGAACTCGCGCGGGCATCCGCGTTGGGCGATTAGATCGAAAGAAGGCTCAGCGAAATGTTGAAGGTCGGTATCGTAGGCGCAGCCGGATATGCAGGAGCAGAGCTGGTGCGCATCGTGCTGCGACACCCTGAATTCGATCTGCGCGTCATCACTTCCAATTCCGATGAAGGCGCAACCCTTGCAAGCGTGTATCCCGCATTTTCTGGCGTAACCAATCTGGTTTTCTCCCGCCACGACAATCCCGAGCTGTTCAACTGCGATGTGGTTTTCCTTGCCACGCCTCACACGGTTGCCATGAAATCCGCTCCTGGTCTTCTCGACTCGGGCGTCACGGTGGTTGATCTTTCTGCCGACTATCGTTTGCGCAGCCAGGAAACCTACGAAAAATGGTACAAGGTGCAGCACACCTCACCTGAGCTTCTTGCTACTGCCGCTTTTGGCCAGCCAGAACTGAATCGCGAAGAGCTGAACGCTGCTGCCGAGCGTCACGCTAATGGCGAGTCCGTCCTGGTAGCTTGCGCAGGCTGCTACCCAACTGCCACATCTCTTGCTGCGGCTCCCGCCATTGCCCTTTCCGAAGGCATTGTGGTTGCCGATGCAATCTCGGGCGTTTCCGGTGCTGGTCGCAGTGCTACGGCACGCACCCATTTTGTTTCCGCCAACGAAAACTTGGAGGCTTATGGCGTTGCCAGCCACCGCCATACTCCCGAAATCGAGCAGATTCTGGGCATCGAGGGTCGCCTGGTGTTCACGCCCCATTTGGCGCCGGCAACCCGTGGCCTCCTTTCCACGGTAACCATTCAGCTAACCCAGCAGGCTCAGCGAAACGAAACAGTTGAGTCGATTCATCGACGATACTGCGACGCCTACGCAAACTCGCCGTTCGTCACCGTGCTGCCTTTGGGCCAGCAGCCTAAAACCTCTTCGGTTGTGGGCACGAATCGTGCGCATGTAGGCGTCGCCTATAATGCCGATCTTGGCTGCGTTGTTGCCACCTGCGCCATCGACAATATCGTTAAAGGTGCGGCTGGCCAGGCAGTTCAATGTGCAAATATCGTCTGTGGCCTTCCCGAGGCTACGGCGATCGATACTGTTGCCAATCCCTCTTAGGAGTGAAAAATATGACTAAAGCGAACCTGATCACCATCGAAAACGGTGGCGTCTCGTCCGCCAAGGGTTTTCGCGCCGGTGGCATTCATGCTGGCTTCCGCGATGACCCCAACCGCCTTGACATGGCATTGGTCGAGGCAGACGAACTGTGCCCTGCTGCTGGGGTGTTTACCCAGAACGTGTTCTGCGCGGCTCCGGTAACTGTTTCCCGCGAACACCTTGACGGGGTCGGTTACGGCTTTGCTCGCGCTATGGTGATCAACTCCGGCATCGCTAACGCTGCCACTGGAACGGTCGGACTCGAAAATGCCCGCAAGACTGCCGGCATCGTTGCCTCGACGGTCGGCTGCATGCCCGAAGACGTGCTGGTTGCCTCGACGGGAATCATCGGCCAGCAGCTTGATATTGCCCCCTTCGAAACCGGTGTTCCTGCGCTGCACGATATCCTGGGCGAAACAACGGGGAATAGTGCCGCTCGTGCCATCATGACCACCGACACCGTTTCGAAAGAGGCTGCCGTTTCCTTCGAAACAGCCGATGCCGAATATGCTGGCTGCACCTTTACCGTGGGCGGCATGGCGAAGGGCTCAGGCATGATCATGCCGAATATGGCCACTATGATTTCGGTGCTCACCACCGATGCCCCCATTCCCGCAGCACTGCTGCATAAGGCGCTCGCTTCAGCGGTAAACCAGAGCTTCAACAAGGTAACTGTAGACGGTGACACTTCCACCAACGATACCTGCGTTCTGTTCGCTTCCGGCAAGGCGGCTGCCGCGTCTGCTCCCTTGGCGGGGGAAGAAAGCGTGCTGTATGCCGAGTTCTGTCAGGCGCTCAATGCCGTAACCCAGAAGCTTGCTCGCAAGATGGCGAGCGACGGCGAGGGCGCCACGAAGTTGGTAACCGTTACGGTGCGTGGTGCCGCAAATGATGCGGAAGCCGATTTGGCTGCGCGCACTGTAGCGAATTCGCCGTTGGTGAAAACTGCCATCTACGGGCATGACGCCAACTGGGGCCGAATCGCCGGTGCCCTGGGCCGCTCTGGTGCAAAGTTTGCCCAAGAAAACGTCGATATCGACATCATGGGCATGCCTGTTCTGCGTGGTGGCCTCCCTGTTCCCTTTAGCGAGGAAGAGGCACTGCGACGTTTCGAGGCCGACGAGATTGTGCTTGAGGCAAACCTTGGTGCGGGCGATGCGGAAACCACCGTGTGGACCTGCGACTTTTCCCACGAATACGTTTCGATTAATGGAGACTACCGTTCATGAAATACGCAAGAGACCGAAAGATAACTTCTTCTCACACCGCCGAGGTTCTTATTGAGGCATTCCCGTGGATTAAGAACGCTACGGGCAAGACCATCCTTATCAAATACGGCGGTGCCGCCATGGTTGACCCCGAGCTGCGCAACGCCGTGATGAGCGATATCGTCATGCTGAAGATCATGGGCGTCAATCCCGTTATCGTTCATGGTGGCGGTGCCGCCATCAACAAGAACATGGACAAATTCGGCATCGATGTTGAATTCAAGGACGGTCAGCGCGTTACTTCCGATGAGGCCATGGACGTTGTGAAGATGACCTTGGTGGGCAAGGTGAACGAAGAGCTGGTTCTTGCCATGAATGAGCATGGCAACCTGGCTGTAGGCGTAAACGGAACCGACGCTGGAACCATCATTGCCGAGCAGCGCAGCCCCGAGCTGGGCCGTGTGGGCACGGTCACCGAAGTGAACCCCGCTTACATCAATGCGCTCATCGCTTCTGATTATGTGCCTATTATCGCTTCGGTAGGAAAGGGCGACGACGGCGGTTCCTACAACATCAATGCAGACGCTGCGGCATGCGCAATCGCTTCTGCCATTGGTGCCCATAAGATCATCTTCCTCACCGACGTTGATGGCTTCTACGAAGACTTCTCGGATAAGAGCTCGCTCATTTCCCAGATGACGGTAAGGGAAACGCGCGAAATGCTGGAATCCGGCAGCGTAAGCAGCGGAATGATTCCCAAACTCCAGTCGTGTGTGGAGGCCATCGAAGGCGGCGTGCCGCGTGCGCACATCGTCAACGGCACCAAGCCCCATTCGATTTTGGTGGAGCTGCTTACCTCAAGCGGTGCGGGCACTCTGATCTACGACGACACGGTGGAATTCTCCAAAGAAGAGATGCGCCCGTTGGGCATCTTGGCTTCTCGCTTAAGTGAGAACTTGTAGAAAACACCATGCGTGGGGTATTCGCTAAACCCCCAAACTCGTAAAATGAACGGATGGGCTTCGGCGCCCGGAAACGTTTGCGCCGATCTCCATTCGCAAAGAAAGGAACACCATGAGTTTTGAAGAAGCAAAGAAGCTCGACGACCATTTCGTCATGCATACCTTCGCTCGCAAGCCGGTACTGCTGGTCGAAGGCTCTGGCATGGAAGTTAAAGACGACGAGGGCAAAACCTACCTCGACTTTATTGCTGGCATCGGCGTAGATAGCCTGGGCCACTGCCATCCTGCCGTTGTGCGCGCCATTCAGGATCAGGCTGCCAAGCTCATTCACGTTAGCAACTACTACTACATTGAGCAGCGCGGTGAAGTTGCAAAGCTCCTGTCCGACATGCTGAATGTATGCGTGCCCAAGTTCTTCCGCGCTCCTTGGCCGGTATTCTTCGCCAACTCTGGCGCAGAGGCCAACGAATGCGCTATCAAGCTTGCTCGCCTGTATTCCAAGAAGATGGGCGGCGGCGGTCAGACCATCATTACGATGGATCGCAGCTTCCATGGCCGCACCCTGGCCACGCTTGCTGCAACGGCACAGCCTGCAAAGCAGGAAGCCTTCCAGCCTCTGCCGGGCGGTTTCATGCACGTTCCCATGAACGATTTGAACGCGCTTCACCAGGCAGTTTACAACAATTTGGCAGATGTTTGCGCTGTTATGATCGAGCCCGTACAGGGCGAAGCAGGCGTGTATCCTTGGGATCCCGACACGCTCTATGACGTTGCGCAGTTCTGCCGCAAGAACGGTTTGCTTCTCATTGTTGACGAGGTTCAGTCGGGCATCTTCCGCTGCGGCGAATTCCCCTTCGCTTTCCAGAACCTGGGCATCACGCCCGACATCATCACCATGGCCAAGGGCATCGCTTCCGGCTTCCCCATGGGCGCTTGCGCTGCTCGTATCGAGGTTGCCGAAGCATTCGAGCCGGGCGATCATGGCTCTACTTTCGGTGGCAGCAACCTGGCTATGGCTGCTGCTCACGCAACGCTCGCAGCGCTTTCGCGCGGCCATTACGACGACCGCGTAACCGAAGTGGGCGACTACTTCGCCGAGAAGCTTGCTCAGGTTGAGGGCGTAACCGAGGTTCGCGGCATGGGCCTTATGCTCGGCGCCGACTTGGAAGAGGGTATCGACGCTCATAAGGTTGTAGCTCAGGGCCTGGAAGAAGGCTTCTTGCTGAACGCAACCGGCAGCAATACGCTGCGCTTCCTGCCTCCGTTGATCGTTACCGAAAACGAGATCGACAAGCTTATCGATGCGCTGCCCGGTATGATCGCCGCAGTTCGCGAATAACTTAAAACTTCGGGAAGGCGTATGCCTTCCTTGGGCCCCTCGGTGGGCTTGAATTAATGAATAATTGCCAAGTGAAAGGTATTAAGGAAATGGCAAAGGATAAGTGCGTACTCGCATATTCTGGTGGCCTGGACACCAGCGTCTGCATCAAGTGGCTGCAGGACGAAAAGAACCTTGACGTTATCGCTGTAGTGGGCGAAGTTGGCCAGGAGCACGAAGGCCTCGAGCAGGTTAAGCAGCGCGCTCTGGAAACGGGTGCAATCGACTGCATCATCGCCGACATGCGCGAAGACTTTGCCGCAGACTACCTGTCCAAAGCTCTCTATGCCAACGCCAACTTCGAGAACAAGTACCCGCTGGTTTCCGCTCTTTCTCGTCCGCTGATCTCCAAGTACTTGGTAGATACCGCTCATAAGTACGGCGCCAAGTACGTTGCTCATGGCTGCACGGGTAAGGGCAACGACCAGGTTCGTTTCGAGACCTCCATCCAGGCTCTTGATCCTACGCTGGAAATCATTGCTCCCGTTCGTGAGTGGGATATGCACACTCGTCAGGAGGAAATGGACTGGGCAGAGGCTCATGGCGTTACCGTTCCTACCACCAAGAGCAAGCCGTACTCCATCGATGACAACCTGTGGGGCCGCGCAATCGAGTGTGGCGTTCTGGAAGACCCGATGAACCGTCCTCCGCTGGATATCTACACCATGACCACCGATCCCGAAAAGGCTCCTGAAGAGGCTACCGAGATCGAAGTCGAGTTCAAGGCTGGTCTGCCTGTTGCCATCGACGGCGAGCAGATGAGCTATCTGGACATCATCGCAAAGATGAACCAGATCGCTGGCGCTAACGGCTTTGGCCGCATCGACATGATCGAGAACCGCATGATCGGCGTTAAGAGCCGCGAATGCTACGAGGCTCCCGGCGCTTTGGCTCTTATCGTTGCTCACCGCGGCCTCGAGGACATGTGCCTTGAGCGCGAGGTTCTGCGCTACAAGCTGCACCTCGAGCATGACTGGGCAACCATGGTGTACAACGGCCAGTGGTTCAGCCCCCTCAAGCATGCTGTTGATGCCTTCATGGCAACCACCCAGCAGTGCGTAACCGGCACCGTTCGTCTGAAGTTCTATAAGGGCAACTGCACCGTTACCGGCCGCAAGTCCGACTTCAGCCTCTACGATTACGGTCTGGCTACCTACGATGCTGCCGACACCTTCAATCACAAGGCAGCTAAGGGCTTCATCGATCTGTATGGTCTGTCCACCAAGGTTTGGGCTAAGAACCGCCGTGAGCAGGGTGTTACTGACGGCGAATAATCGATTGCGCTGTTCTATGAACAGCGCAATGTTCGCTTAAACCGTGATGACGCTGCGCGCGATTCTGACGGCGCAGGAAACCCCAAAGGGCAAGGCATGGCGCGAAGGCCGATGCCTTGCCCCTTTTTGTTCCTCTTTTTCTAGCGGAACTGCACCTAGGCATTGATTAGACTTGAAGGGATTATCGTTTGCGCGAAAAACGATATATCTAATGCTGCTTTGATAGATTTAAGTACAAATGTTCGATATAGTAGCTATTGCTATTGGAAGGAGCGAATTACGTGAAAAACAAAGTTATAGATATTTCTGCTCCAAAGACGGCAATTGAGTTTTTTTCTGGCATTGGACTTGCGCGAGCCGGCATGGCCCAAGCGGGGGTTAAGACCATTTGGGCGAACGACATTGATAAAACCAAGTGCATGCTATACCGGCAGCAATGGGGCGGGGAGCACCTGATCTGCGATGACGTATTCAACTTAAATCCACTTGATATTCCGTCTGCCGATATCGCATGGGCTTCGAGCCCTTGCACCAATCTCTCTCTTGCGGGTAAAAGGGAGGGGCTTTCCCGTGGTTCTGAATCGAAAGCCTTCTTTGGCTTCATTGATGCTGTCAGGGGCATGGGCGAAAGAAAGCCCAGGGCTTTGATTCTTGAAAACGTTTGTGGCCTTGCTACATCACATAATGGAGAAGACTATAGGAAGGTCGTTGAATGCTTTAACAATCTTGGTTATTCGGTTGATTCTTTTGAGCTGAATGCTAGGCGATGGCTTCCTCAGTCAAGGCCAAGAATGTTTGTCGTTGGCTTGCTCAACCCTATTGGTGAAGGGCGTTTGGATACTTCTGCTCGGCCCGATAAACTTCGTTGGATACATATGGATTCTTCTTTGAAGACGCATGTAACGCCTTTACCAGGATTGCCAGAATTGATGGTCTCTGGCTTTACAGAGATAACGGATAAAGTCAACGAAAGCGATGCACGCTGGTGGGATGAGGAGCGTGTGGAATGGTTTGTCGATTCCCTAAGCGAGAGTCAGCTGATTCGTTTTCGGGAGATGAAAAAAGGCAGCAAAATTGTGGCTCGGACGGCTTACAGGCGAACGCGTAATGGAAAGCCTGTTTGGGAGGTTCGAAATGACGATATTGCTGGTTGCCTGAGGACAGCGCGAGGTGGCTCATCTAAACAGGCTGTAGTTTTTCTAGGGAGGAATAATGTTCGTATTCGTTGGATGACTGGCAATGAATACGCAAAGCTCCAAGGAGCTAGTAAATACAAGACAGACGGATTTAGCGAATCGAAGATACAGTATGCGTTTGGAGATGCTGTCGCTGTCCCTGTTGTTAATTGGCTTCTAAGGGTGGCTGTGTTGCCGTCCCTGATTTCGGAAGACGAAGGAGTCGAGGTCAATGCGGAAGTATGCTGATCAGGTATCCTTGTTGAACGATATTGCGGAGCAATGGTATGAGTCTCACCGTAAAAAAGGGAGAGTCAATACCAATGTAATGACGGCGGGGATAGCGGTTGCGGAGCTTTTGAAACGGAACTATCCCCTTACAACTGAGAATGTCAGTACCAAAAACGGCAGCCAAGTTAGAGGTTTAAGCGGGTCTTTTGTAAGAAAAGTTCTGATTGACAATGGCGAAAATAGGCCTTTTACGTCAGAGGGAGGAAGAACTTCCAGGGGCACATTGAAGCAGGCTATTGAGCTTGCGGCGCTTATTAATGACGCGTTGGGGGATGCTGGAAACAATCCCGAATGCAGGGAAGCAGCGGCGACCTCTTTGCAGAGGTATTTTGTAAAGTGCATCGGAAAAGATTTTTTCGATAAGAAATGTTTGCAGGTTCCTATTGACCCCTCAAAACCTGTGTCGAAGATTGTGGACGATATTTTTGAAGTCGCGAAGAGCAGGAATGATAAACCTACGGGCGCTGTTGCCCAGCATCTTGTTGGGGCGAAGTTGACTTTACGGTTTCCGCATGCATTTGTCGGAATGGATAATGCAAATGCAGCTGACGTACAGACGGGCAGGCAAGGTGACTTCCAATTAGGGAATACGGCATTTCATGTTACGGTATCGCCCTCTGCTAAGCTGATAAATCGTGTTATCGAGAACGACAGAAATGGCTACAGGTCAGTGGTTCTTGTTCCAGCTTCTGAGGTTTCGTTTGCCTCGGGCTTGTTCAAGTCCGAGGGGCTGGATGGCAAAGTTGGAGTTCAGAGCATAGAAACTTTTGTCGGAACGAATATCGAAGAAATTTCAGGCTTCAGTACAAGCGGCATTCGTCGTGGCGTAGCTCGGCTTATTCGGAAATACAACGAAAGAATCGCCTTATGCGAGGCCGATCAGTCTCTCCGCATTGATGAGCCTGAGTGGATTTCAGATGAGTTGGAATCAATCATTTTGTATGGAACGGTAGACGAGTAAATCGCCTCCCCTGAAAAAGCGGGCATTCAGAGCCTTTCCTTCGTAAAGAGGGAAGGGTCCTGTTTTGTTATTATTGGAACGTTAGTCAAGCAATACTCGTATAGGGCGCAGTTCTTGAAGGTTAGGAGCTCATATTATGGCGTTGTGGTCTGGACGTTTTGAAAAGGGTGTAAGTGAATTCACGCAGGAATTCGGTGCATCCCTTCCGGTAGATAAGGCAATGTATCATCAGGATATTGCCGGCTCCCGCGCTCATGCACGCATGTTGGCCGCCCAGGGCGTAATCTCTGAAAAAGATGCCGAAGACATCGTTGCGGGCTTGACTGACATCGAGAAGACCATCGAAGAGGGCAACTTCACCTTCGATATCAACGACGAAGACATCCATATGTCGGTAGAAAAGGTACTTACTCAGAACATCGGCGATGCGGGTGCCCGCCTGCACACCGGCCGCAGCCGCAACGACCAGGTAATCACCGATACCCGTTTGTACGCCAAGGAGCTTGCTTCCGAGCTCATGACGGATGTGAATGCTATGCGCGAGACGCTCATCGAGGCTGCTCGCAAGAATATGGGTACCATTTTGCCTGGTTATACCCACATGCAGCATGCCCAGCCCGTGCTTCTTTCGCATCATTTCATGGCCTACTATTGGATGTTCACGCGCGACTTTGCTCGCTTGAAGCAGGCGTTCGATGCCGCCAACGCCAATCCTTTGGGCTCGGCGGCGCTTGCTGGCACCACGTATCCGCTTGATCGCCAGAAGACCACCGACGAACTGGGCTTCGACCACATGATCCCCAATTCTCTCGATGCGGTTTCCGATCGCGATTTCCTGCTCGACCTTGACTACGCATGCTCGGTGGCCATGATCCACCTTTCCCGCCTTTCCGAGGAAATTATCCTGTGGTCCACATCTGAGTTCGGCTTCATCACCTTGGCAGACGAGTATTCTACGGGCTCGTCTATCATGCCGCAGAAGAAGAACCCCGACTTCGCCGAGCTCATCCGCGGCAAGTCCGGCCGTGTGGTGGGCGATCTTATGGCGCTGCTCACCACCATGAAGAGCCTTCCTTTGGCCTATAACAAGGACCTTCAGGAAGACAAGGAAGGTGTTATGGATGCCTGCAAGACCCTGCACGACTGCTTGGTCTGCATGGAGGGCATGATCTCCACCATGAAGGTGAATGCCGACGCAATGCGCGCTCAGTCGAAAAAGGGTTACCTTGCTGCAACTGATGTTGCCGACTACTTGGCCAAGAAGGGCTTGCCTTTCCGCAAGGCTCATGAAATCGTGGGTCACCTGGTTCTTCTGTGTGATAAGCGCGGCTGCGACCTGGACGATTTGAGCCTGGAGGATTTCAAAGAAGCGTCCGATCTATTCGAAGCCGACATCACCGAGGCCCTTGACCTTGAATCCATCGTTGCCGCTCGTACTACTTATGGCGGAACGGGCAACAGCGTAGTTGCCGAGCAGATCGAGCTCGGTGCCGCAAAGCTGGCAGAAGACAAGAATCTCGCTTAGTAGCGAATTCCCAAGCAATCAATTGAAAAGCCGCAGTGCCATAGGCGCTGCGGCTTTCTTGTTGCATTGATTCTTTCATGGCTCTGTTCCCATTCAAGATTCATGGTTTGTGCAGATTGGTGGTGGCAACGACAAGCGTGATAAAATGCAGAGAACTATATTTAGGGAGGTTCGATGGCTTCACGAGCTAGAAAAAGCAAGCACGGTGCTCGCCAGGAAAAAGCAGGTTTAAGGCTTGGTGTTGTGGGTGCTGTTATCTTGGGCGCGCTTGCTGCCTGCTGCATTGCTGTAGTTGCGCTGTGCACCGTCTGGTTGCAGGACTTGCCCGACTACAACGATGCTTCTGCTTACAACTATGCCGAGAAAACCAAGGTATACGCTAACGACGGCACAACGCTGCTGGCTGAGTTTTACCTTGAGAACCGCGACCCCATCGATCTCGACGAAATGGGTACCTATGTAACCAAGGGCACGGTTGCTACGGAAGACGAACGTTTCTATCAGCATAACGGCATCGACGTGTTGGGCATTGCCCGCGCGGTTTGGGTAAACGTTACCCATACTGGCCACGAAGGCGCTTCAACCATTACGCAGCAGTTCGTGCGAAATACCATCTTGGCCGATGAAGCTACGGAATCTACGTTGAAGCGCAAGGTTCGCGAAGCGTATATCGCCATTAAGCTGGAGGAATCGTACTCCAAGGACGAAATCCTTCAGATGTACCTGAACACCATTAACTATGGTCAGGGCGCTTATGGCATCCAGGCTGCCGCCCAGCGCTACTACAGCAAGGATGCGAAAGACCTCACCATCGCTCAGGCGGCAACGCTTATCGGCATCCCTCAGTCGCCTACGTACAACAATCCCATCGACAACCCCGAAAACTGCAAGAACCGTCGCAACTTGGTTCTTGACCGCATGCTCACCAATGGCGTAATCACCCAAGAAGAGCATGATGCGGCGCAGGCTGAAGATTTGAACCTGAACGTTTCCACAGTAAGCACCGGCGACGGCATGTACAAGTACAAGTACTTCACCAGCTATGTTCGCGAAACGCTTTTGAAGGATTATTCGACCGACGAGGTATTCAAGGGCGGCATGACGGTTGTTACTACGCTTGATCCTGCCATCCAGGAAGCAGCAGAATCTGCTGCCGATGCGAAGATGAAGAACCTCTCCGATAATCTTGAGCTCGCGTTGGTTTCCGTTGATCCCGATACTGGCTATATCAAGGCCCTTATCGGCGGACGCGACTACGACACCAATGAATTCAACTTGGCAACGCAGGCAAAACGTCAGCCAGGTTCTTCCTTCAAGACGTTCACTTTGCTTGCTGCTTTGAACGAAGGGGTTTCGCCCGAAACCAACCTTAACTGCGCCGGCCATGTGAACATCAACGGTTGGCAGGTAGAGAACTACGGCGGCACCGACTACGGTACGCGTTCTATTAGAAGCGCCTTCGCCGTTTCCTCTAACACCGGTTTTGCCGAGCTGTGTACCGAAATCGGTCCTGAAAAGGTTGCGGACATGGCAAAGAAATGCGGCATTGAATCCGAATTGGACGCCTATCCTTCTATTACGCTGGGTTCCGAAGAGGTTACGGTGCGCGAAATGGCCCAAGCGTACGCCACCATTGCAAATGGCGGCACCAAGCGTGAAGCGGTATGCATCGAATCTATTAAGGATTCTAATGGCATCACCATCTTCCAGGCCGACACCAAGGGCGAAAAGGTCCTTGATACGGCGCTCACCCAGGCTGCAACCGACGTTATGAAGGGCGTTGTTACCAACGGTACTGGTCGTGGCGCAAACATCAGCAACGGGCAGCCGGTAGCGGGCAAAACGGGTACTTCCGAGAATTGGCGCGATAAGTGGTTCTGCGGCATCACCCCGCAGCTTTCCACCGCAGTATGGATCGGTGGCCGCGACGAAGTGCGCATGCCTTCTTCGGTTGCGTGCGATGGCGTATACGGCAGCTTTATGAGTCAGGTTCTTGCGGGTCAACCTATTGAGCAGTTCCCGACGTCCGATACGAAGCTCACCTACAAGACAACGGACTTCGGCCATGGCAATGGAAGCACCGGTTCCTCTCCTGAGCACGAAGGCGATACGGAGATGACGGACGGCACGTCGGCTTCCGATACCACGAACAATGGGCAACCAGGCACTAACGAACCCGAAAAGGGAGCCACTACCCCTAGCGGCGGTACGCCGAGCGGCGGAAGCGGTACGGGTTCGGGCTCTGGTTCCAGCAGCGGCGGCTCGAGCGGCGGCAGCAGC
>URJE01000048.1 GCA_900547965.1 uncultured Eggerthella sp.
TGAAAAAGGGCTTGCCGTAGGCAAGCCCTTAAAACTAGTCCATATCGTCAAACGAGAAGGTATCGTCCGCATCGCCGTAACCGGAGAAATCCTTCGATGCGGCAGAAGGCTTCGGTGCAGCAGGGGCAGATGCACCAGGCGTTACCGTAGGCGTAGTATAGGTTGCCACGGCGGGGCTAGGCTCCCAAGTTGCAGCAGCAGGCTTTTCTGCCTCGACGCTCTGCTGAGCACCAGCGGAGCTTGCAGCATCAAACGTGGTCATTTCAAGCAATTCAGCAGGAATATCGATGCCGGCGGTAACCTCGCCGCCGATTTCTGCAAGGCGCTGGGTTGCGGAACCGATGAATTCCTTCAGCATATCCTGATACTGCTCACGAACCTTTTCGCGGCTGGAAGAAAGCTCGTTGATGTGGTCGATAACCTTCTGCTTTTCGCTATTGGCCTTATCGAGGATGCGACGTCCTTCATCTTCGGCGTTCCGACGGGTCTGCTCTGCATCGGCCTTGGCCTTAGAAACAATTTCGTCGGCGGTACGCTGAGCAACAATAAGAGCCTGGGCAATAGCAGTATCGTCGCTCTTGCGGTCGCGCAACTTCGCCTCGAGCTCGGCGATCATAGCGTCTTTCTCGGCAACCAAAGCAGGATCGATGCCTGCAGGCTTTGCCTCTTCGTCAGACGCAGCAACCGGGCGCTCGGAGATAACCTCAGTGCGAGAAGCAGAAGCCGCCTCTTTGACCTGGACGCGCAAACGAGCAATTTCGTCGTTCAGCTCGTCGATCTCGGAAGCAACGCGCTCGAGAAATACATCCACTTCATCAACGTCGTAACCGCGACGCTCGATTTTGAAGCTCTGATTCTGGATGTCGGAAGAGGTGATGGCCATAGAAAACTCCCCTTATCTGGCTATTCAAACAGCTGCGCTAGATAAGTACAGCTAAAAAATTTACTATCAGACGTACCCCAAACTGTAACACAAGCAATGCCACGATTGGGCTAACGTCCACCATTCCTCCAATAGGGGGAATGAAGCGCCTGAACAGGTCAAGGAACGGATCGCAGATCTTTCCCAGCGCATGATAGACATCGGTAACAATGCCCCCGCCCATGGGGATCCAGGACATCATCACATACACGAAGATCACAAAACTGTATGCATCGGCCAGGCTTACCAAAAGCATGCTGATCATGTACTAAAACTCCTTATGCTCGGAATGGGCACCTTTCGAAGGGCTACGACTTCAATACGCCCTGTTTGGCCAGGTTGTGCTTCTCTTCGAGCGTGAGCTCTTTGCCCTGAAGAACAACGAATGTTTTCTCGGAAAGGCAATCGACCTGCGCGGTAAGAGCGGAAGCGACGCCGAACGAGAAATCGAGAACGCGCTTGGAGAGGGCAGGATCGGTCTGGCGAAGATACAACACCACGATCTTGCCCGCACGAACCGATTGGGCAATCGAAGAGACGTCCTCATACGACGTCGGCTTAAGGACGACGATCTCACGAGCAAGACTTGCGCTATGGGTAGAGACGCCACTGGCATCGTCAGACGAACCCGAAACCGCACTGGAAGAAGATGCGGACGGGGTGAACAGAGAGTCGAGACCAGCCGAAGAGGAGGCGCTAGCAGACGAGCTGTGCTTATAAGGGGAAACGAAATCGGTATACGACGATGCCGGAATGCTGAAATCTTCAGCAATCTTAGAAACCGATTCCCTTTCTTCAGCCTCCGTGCGATGGGGCACGCTAGGAAGCTCCATAGTGGGCTTTGCCGCAACATCGGAAACGCCATAAGCGCTCGTGGTTGCACGGATATCGCCCGAGCTTACCAACTGGGCCGAAGAAAAACGACCCGATCGCGAGCCAACAGGACGAGAAGAACCCGTAGAGCGCGTGGTGTATTCCAGACGATCGTAAGGATCGCCATAGGTATCCGGATCGTAGCCAGAGTCATAAGAACCCTGAGCCGGCTCGGGATCGGCATAGTCGTCGTAATAGGGATCATCGTAGTAATCGTCGCGACGATCCGAACGACCGCCGCCGAAACCGAGCTTGTCCTTCAAATCGCCGAACAGTTCGCTTGCCGACATAGAGGGACGCGGAAAATCCATGATGGTCTTCCCTTCTGATCAATCAAACAAATAAAGAGACATGCCTTATGCGTTTTCGAACGAATCGCTGAAAATGGCACGCCCAATCCTCACTATGGTAGAGCCATAGCGCAATGCCACTGGCCAGTCTTCGGTCATGCCCATAGAAAGAGCAGACAAGCGAGCAGCATCGCTTTCCTGGGAGAATGCGCCGTTGAGCTCCTTTTCCAAGCTGGCAAGACCTGAAAACGTTGTGTTTATAAGGTCCTCTTCAGCACGTGGTGCCATACTCATAAGGCCCTCGATTTTAACATGCTCAAGGCTGCGGGCCCGTTCGATAATGCCCTTAACCTCACTTGGCTCAAAACCGCTCTTGCTTTCTTCGCCAGAAACATTAACTTCAAGCAGGACGCGCTGGCACTTGCCGATTGCCTCAGCGGCGGCATCGATCTTGGCAAGATGAGCTTCCTTGCACACCGAATGGATAAGCGTAGCCGCAGAAACAATATCCGGGATGCGACGCGACTGGATATTGCCGATAAAATGCCATTCCATGTCGGGAAATGCCTTTTGTTTGCGGACCAATTCATCGGGGCGGTTTTCCCCAAATGCCTTCGCGCCGGCATCGATAGCCAGTTGGACCTGGTCAACGTCCACTGTCTTGGAAACAGCCAGAAGCAAAACTTCTTCCGGGTCACGACCAAGCTCTTTGCAAGCCTGGTCAACTTCAGAACGTACATGCTTATATCTTGTTGCCGTGCTCATAGAGGGCGCTCCTTTCGATTCATGTTTTAGCATACCGCGCCTACCATGCTGCCAGACATATTTTTAGCAACGAACCAGCAACAGAAGACCAAAACGACACGATGCCCACCTCGATAACAAGCAGAAGGGAGAGCAGCAACATGAACTTCCAGCCACCACTCCCTTTGCCTGAATCGTTCATCAGCGAACCCTGACAGCAAAGGCGCCGTGACGCCCGCAGGTTCCACCCTGACCACGATATGAGAAGAATTCGTCATTCTCGCATACCGTGCATTTGGCAAGATCGCATATACGCGAACGGCTTACGCCCGCCTGCTCAAGCTGAATGCGAAGCCCTTCGGCCAAATCGATATGAGTGCCGTCAAAAGCACAGGCCTCCCCAAATTGGGATACGAAACGCGCATGGACATCAGGGCCCGTTTCAAAGCACTCTGGCCCAATATGCGGACCGATGTAGACGTTATAAGCCGAAGCGGCTTCGGCACCCAACACAGCCTCGTCTGCGCGCGCTATAGCACGCACCGCTTTTACGGCAATCAGGTTGTCTACCCCACGCCAACCCGCATGAACCACTGCGAAACGTCCCGTTGGAGAAACGATGACAACAGGCACGCAGTCGGCGTAGCACAGAAGAACTGCTGCATCCCGAGCATGCACTACCAACCCATCGGCTCCATCTTGAGCCTGCAAGGTTAATGCCTGCGCCCCAGCAGATGAAAGCGGTGCGTTGATGTTTTCGGAATCGCCCAGCTCAAGCACTACATCGCCGTGAACCTGATTCGGAACAAATAAGGGCGTGTCCTCGTTTGCAAACGCCTGAAGAACGCGTTGGCGATTTTCTTGAACACTGGCAATGTCGTCTTTCACATGAGAGCCAAGGTTAAGCGAAGCATATGGGCCTTCGCTCACTCCCCCTTCACGTGTGGTAAACGCAATGCGCACACCGGCAGCAACATAGAGCGCTTCATCGGAATAAGCGGAAATGGACGCAAAACGACCCTTGGTCAACTCAGGGTCGGGTAGAACAAGGGTCGTCATAATAGCCTTCTTACGCTGAAAGCAAACAATGCAAGTATGTAATTTACTGACGCTTCAGGAAATCAGGGATGTAATCCTCATCGGCAAAGCGAGGCTCGGAAGGATACAGCGGGCGCTGAGAGCTGCTTGCTTTCTGAGCGGTGGCGGCAGAAGAGCCGAATGCGTTATCGCGACGGCCGAAGTCGATGGCAGGCTGCGAGCTCGTAGCCTTGAAACCGGTTGCGATAACCGTGATGCGGATGGTGTCGCCCAGCTCTTCATCAACGATCTGGCCGTAGATGATGTTGGCGTTTTCGTCGGCAACAGCTTCAACGACCTTGGCAGCTTCGTCAACCTCGGAAAGAGCCAGATCAGGACCACCGGCGATAGAGAACAGAATGCGCGAAGCGCCCGCAATGGAAGTTTCCAGCAAGTTGGAATTGATTGCCTGCTGAGCAGCATCCAATGCACGGGAATCGCCAGAGGCGAGACCGATACCCATCATTGCCGTACCTGCATCCTTCATAACGGTGCGGATGTCGGCGAAGTCGAGGTTGATCAGGCCAGGAATGGTAATGAGATCGGTAACGCCCTGAATGCCCTGGCGCAGCGTATCGTCGGCGATACGGAATGCATCGAGCATGCTGGTCTTCTTTTCTACGATCTCGAGCAGGCGGTCGTTCGGGATAACGATGAGGGTGTCTACCTTCTGGGACAGGTAATCGATACCCTGCTCTGCCTGGTTGCGACGAAGGCGACCTTCGAAGCTAAAGGGCTTGGTTACGATGCCAACGGTAAGGGCACCAATTTCCTCGCGAGCGATTTCTGCAACTACCGGAGCCGCACCGGTACCAGTGCCGCCGCCTTCACCTGCGGTAACGAAAACCATATCGGCATCGGCAAGGGCTTCGCGAATCTCGGAACGAGACTCTTCTGCTGCCTGACAGCCAACCTCGGGGTTGGCACCTGCGCCCAAGCCGCGGGTAATTTCTTCGCCGATGTGGATGGTCTTATCGGCATCGGAAAGAAGAAGGGCCTGACGATCGGTGTTTACGGCGATGAATTCAACGCCTTTGATGCCGGCTTCAACCATGCGGTTTACAGCATTCGTGCCGCCGCCGCCAACGCCGACAACTTTGATAACCGCAAGATTATCGTTGCCAAGAATCTGTTGCATTATGTGCTCGCTTTCGATTTCATTTCAGCGCTGCCCCACAAGGACAGAAAGCCCCAGGAGACACTTGGATTATTTTACACAATGGCCTGCTGATTGCAAAACAACCAGCTTCCTGCTAGGCGCTAAACGGAGCGCCAAACCGGTTTATTCACAACACGCACATTTATATACGAAATCTTCCCCTCATGCTCTTTCATGAGCTGCAGGCAAACGCGTTCTTTATCGCGAATGTCGCTGGAGTCTCCGAAGGCGATTTCGATGCCGTTTTGCAAGGTGAGCGTAGTTGAATCGCTGCTAGCTGCCGCCACGCTCTTCACCTGACCCGCAAGTTCGGTGGTCATTCCGTCGATTACCCCCAGCGCGTTCTCAACGTTTGAGTTGTTGCAATAGGAACCGGCTTCAGGAGTTGACCCATACGGGATGTCCGTGATCTCGAGCGCATTATCCGCATCGTTGTACACCGAATCAGGCAGCGCCTTGCCTTCGGCGCTGTTGCGGTCGTCGGGAATCTTCGTAAGCCACATGCCATCGGAAGAAAGAGCCCAACGCTCAACCGTGTTCGAATTATCGACCGTTACGGCAACCACCGCAGAAATACTTCGCTCGGAAATATTCAGATTGAGCGTATTGGGGAATACGCGATCGACCGAAACGCTTTTCACCCACGGATTGGTGGCCAACCTGGTGGCAATGCCGTTAGCGTCAACATTGAGTAAGGTGGAACCCGCTGGCACGGCAGCCAATTCGGTAAGCTCATCGCTAGAAAGGTGATCTGCGCCAGAAACGGTAACCTGCTCTACCGCAAATGCGCCAGAATTCGAGAGCACAAACCCGCCTATGCCGAAAACCCCCAGCAGCACCGCAATGGTTACGAAGACTCCCATCACCTTTCGCGATGAACCCGTTCGCGCCTTACTGTACCGCGAGGCGTTACGCACTTCAGAAACGCTAACCGAGCGCAAATTCCCATCCTGGTATCTGCCGCCCTGACGATAAGCAGAACTCCCGCGAACCGAGCGAGCGCTGCCCCCCGAAGACGGCCTACGCGTGCTTGCTTGAGCAGGCCTTCGCGCAGAAGGGCGCGATGAGGAGGCGGAGGCATACCCAGAGCGTTGCGAACTTCGCAACGCACGGCCTTGGCTTGGGCGACCTTTCACCGAAGTGGGCCTGGTGGAAACCCTATTCCTCGAAGAAGTCGTTCGGGAACCCGAGGAACTTGACCTCCGTCTGGAGTTCGATGCCATATCGCCTCCTAACCTCTAGCCGTACTTCGTTGATGAGCGTTGCCACGTCTTGCGCTGTGGCGCTACCCCTGTTCACAATAAAGTTAGCATGCTTTTCGGACACTTGCGCATCGCCACACCGCTTGCCCTTCAAGCCAGCGTCCTCGATGAGCTTGCCAACCGATTCGCCCTCTGGATTCATGAAGACGCTGCCGCACGTTGGATATTCAAGCGGCTGACTTTCCTTCCTGCGCGAAAGGAGCGAATTCATGCGCTCCGATACCGCACTTGAGAATGCCTTCTGCAGACGAAGCTCGCATTCAACGATTACTTCATCGGGAGAAAACGATGAGGAACGATATCCCCAGGAAAGCTCAGAAGCGACATAGCGACGAAGACCGCGTTCTGCATTGAAGGTGGTGACTGAAACGACGCGCGAGCCGATCCAATCTTGAGCGGTACCCGCATTCTGAACCAGGGCGCCCCCCACCGTGCCTGGCGTTCCCACGGCAAATTCCATCCCGGAATAGCCATGGTGAAACGCCTCCTGCACCAAACGTGAAAGCATGGTGCCCGCGCCTACGACCACCATGCCTTCTTCGTCGAACTGCCACGCCCTAAACTCGCCGGCCAATGCGATAACCACACCCGGATACCCCTCGTCCGACACCAGCAAGTTCGACCCCTTGCCGGAGACGAACCACGAAAGCCCCTCGTCGGCGCAAACTTTCAACACCGTGGCCAAGGCAGCTATGCTATTCACTTGGGCGTAGGCATGAGCAGGCCCACCTATACGATAGGTGGTATGACGGGCCATAGGCTCATTAAGCCTTATGTCGCCTTCGAACTCGTCGTCAAAGCGAAGAAGCTCCAACTCAGAGGCATGGCGAGCAGCCATTATTTGCGGCTCTTTTCGCGCTCCCGCAATGCCGCCAAAAGCTCAGGGCCGACAGAAGTCACATCTCCTGCGCCCATCGTGATAATCAGATCGCCCGGCTGAAGCTTTTCCGCCAAGAACGGAACCACCTGCATGCGACGATCCACATAGTTGAGATCGGCAGGGTGGTTCGGATTGTCGTAGATCGGCTGCATGAACGTTCTACCCGTAACACCAGGAACTGGAGTTTCGCCAGCGGGGTAAACATCCAAGAACGTCACCATATCGGCCTGGTCGAATGCTTTGCCGAACTCGTCTTTCAACACTTCGGTGAACAGGCGGATACGCGAATAACGATGCGGCTGGAACACCACGCATACACGCTTGAAATCAAGCTCTTTAGCCGCAGCGATAGTTGCAGCGATTTCGGTTGGGTGATGCGCATAGTCGTCGAGGATCGTAACACCATCGGCCTCCCCAACAAGATCGAAACGACGCCGTACGCCCATAAACCCAGAAAGAGCCTCCGCGGCCTTCTGCATATCCACGCCACGCGTCATCAAAAGCGTAAGCACACCTGCGGCATTGAGTGCGTTATGACGACCAGGGTTCTGCTTGATGCTGCAGGGGAGCGCCGTGCCATCGGGCAATGTTACGGTAAAGGAGATAGATACCCCATGCGTTTCATACCGGGAAACAACGGTATCGCACTCTTCGGAGAAACCATAGGTTAGCACCTTCTTGCCCGTTTTCTTTGCAGCTTCAACCAAGCCGGCATCTTCGCCGCATACCACGCAGCAGCCATCTTCATGGACAGACCCCATGAAGTCGCCAAACAGCTGGTAGATTTCATCCAGCCCACTGTAGTGGTCGAGGTGATCGGCTTCGATATTCGTAACGAGCACCGAAGTGGGGTCGAGATACGTAAACGATTTATCGCTCTCGTCAGCCTCCACCACATAGTATTCGCCTTTTCCACAATGGGCGTTCGAACCGTAGGCGCGAACGATGCCACCGATAAGGAACGTGGGATCGAAGCCCATGGCATCAAGCGTGGATGCCAGCATGGATGAAGTGGTGGTTTTGCCATGTGTGCCGGCAACAGCCAACGTATCGTGACCAACGCCCAATGCAGCCAGCATCTTGGCACGATGCCAGATAGGCAGGTTGCGCTTTTTTGCCTCGATGAACTCGGCGTTGTTTTCGAGAATTGCGGTGGACACCACCACAACATCGGGATCGAGCCCTTCAAGATTAGATGCGCTCTGGCCGATAAATACCTTAACGCCCGCTTCACGCAGCTGCTGGGTATAGCGGCTTTCGCGAAGATCGGAGCCAGACACTTCCATGCCCTTTTCCTTTGCAACACGAGCGATACCGCTCATGCCAACTCCGCCGATGCCGATGAAATGTACTTTATTAATGCGATACTCCGTCACGGATAGCCTCCTTGAGATCGCTCTTCATTGTATAGAAATGCCTTAGGACGCCACGCAGCATCACAACTTCTGCGCAGGCCAATGCTATTTGCGCTTACGCTCCAAGCCAACGAGCTCGACTACATCGCCAAGCTTGTTTGCCGCATCCTGGGTTTCGAAACTGGCAGCTGCTTCGCTCATTTTTGCGCGCTCCTCGGGATCGCGCAGCAGCTCGAATACCTTATCGGCAAATTCAGGCTCTTCAACCTTGTCGTCTTCGATCAGAACCGCTGCCCCGCGGCCAACATATTCCGCAGCATTTACCGTTTGATGATCGGCGGTTGCGTAGGGGAACGGAATGAGCACAGAGGGGATGCAGCGCGCCGAAATCTCTGCCAGGGAAGATGCCCCAGCACGCGAAACCACCAAATCGGCAGCGGCAAGGGTTTCACCCATATGATCCTGATAACCCATGGCGAAGTAGCGCTTCTTCTCTTCGTCGGTAAGGGAAAGCGCTTCTGTTACCGTGTCGAGTTCTTTCGGGCCGGTGATATGCACCACATACACGTTATCCATTGCCAGAAGCCGATCTTTCATGGCAACAAGGGCCGTATTGATGTGGCGCGCGCCCAAACTGCCACCGAACACCAAGAGCATTGTGGCGTCTTGGGGGATTCCAAGATAGTCACGGCCCTCTTCACGCGTAGCCTTAAGCACAGAAGAGCGCACAGGATTGCCCGTGACCAAAACCTTCGACTGATCTTTTACGCTATGGCCAGCAGCCTTATAGGTCAGGCAAACAGCAGTGGCGTCCTTCGAAACAAAGTCGTTAGCCATTCCCATAACGGAATTCTGCTCGTGGATTACCACGGGAATACCCATGCGCTTTGCAGCCTGGGCTACCGGCAGGCACACATAACCGCCGAAAACCACAACCACGTCGGGGCGAATTTCCAGGAACCACTTCACTGCCAGCTTTGAGGACTTCGAGATTTTGCGTAAGCCTTTAGCCAAGGACAAAGGATGGCTGCGGTCAAAGCCTGCCGCCTCAAACCCTTTGAAGGGGATGCCAGCAGCAGGAACCAACTTCGACTCAACGCCATTAGGCGTGCCTGCATACATCACTTCATGGCCACGCTCGATAAGAACCTCCGCCAATGCAAGAGCAGGATTGATATGGCCAGCGGTGCCACCGCCTGAAAGCACTATGCGCATGAGTGCTACCTCCTTTGCGTTCGCGTTGTGCGAACCTCTGTTGCATATGCCGGAGCTTTGCTTCCCCTGACAATACGCAAGGACGGATATCCGTCACGCTCCAAAGACGACGAGCGATGCGCTCGCGCGTCCCTCCCCTCCAAGCTTCGCCCACTTCGACCAGATCGGTCGGACGGCGAAACGCGAGATACTACTTGTAAGTTATCGCGACGTTGACGATACTCCCCTTCATTGTTCGAATCAAAGGATATCGAAAGAAGCACACCAACAAGGGCAAGCGAAGAAAGCAACGATGAGCCGCCTGATGAGATAAAAGGCAAGGGCTTACCCGTTGTAGGGAACAAGCCAACCACGCACGATATGTTCAAGAATGCCTGGAATACGATCATCACGGTAAGGCCTGCTGCCAGCAAAGAGCCAAATGGCGTGCTTGCCTGGCTGGCAATAAGGAAACCACCACGCATAAACACCAAGAAGGCGACAATCACCAGAAGCGCACCAACCAGACCCAATTCTTCGCCGATGATCGCAAAAATGAAGTCGGTTTCAGCTTCGGGCAAGTACTGCAACTTCTCATAGGAGTTGCCGATACCCGCTCCGAGAAAACCACCCGACGCAAGCGCCTGGAACGAGTGAACCAACTGATAGCCCGTTCCCTGCGCATCAGCCCAAGGATCGGCGAAGCTTCCCAAGCGGTCGGCGCGATAGCTTTTCGAAAGAACGGCGATAAATCCGAAGACAATGCCAAGCCCCACCAACACGGCTGTAGCCCTGCCGGAAAGGCCCGAAAGCACAACAACCGCAAACAAGCCGATACAGCAGATCATGGTTGTTCCCATGTCGCTTTGCGCGATAAAGACGAAGCCAAGAGGCACAATAACCATGCCAATTGCAAGTTTAGCGGCAAGCCCGGAATCGATCTCCCCCTCACGATATTGAGCCGCAATACGGGCCGCTATCATCACAAAGGCGATTTTCGCAAACTCGGAAATCTGGATGCTGATTGGCCCAATGATGAGCCAGCGCTTCGCGCCCAAACCCACTGTGCCAAGAAGGGCTGTCACAAGAATGAGCGCGCAACAAAGAGCCCAGAAAATCACACCTGGCGTTCCCTGCATAGCATCCTGTTTGGCGACGAGTGCGACGAATACAGCTATACCTATCCCTAACAGGGCAAATACGCACTGCTTCATCGTTTCGCCAAGAGCGTCTCCCTCTTCCACATACGAGGTTATCGAAGACGACGAGTACACCATGACCAAGCCTATCGCCAAGAGCGCTAGCGTGGACAGGATGACCATGAGTCGAGGGGCCATCACCTGCGCTGGAGCACTTTGGAAAAGGGATCGCGGGGGCGTTTTTCTGCGTTTCTGTTCTGTATTTCGCTCCCGAGCCATAAACAGATCATGCACCTCGCTTTGCACTGCGATCAGCTACCAGCCGCTTGAACACCTCGCCGCGCTCTTCGAAGCACGAGAACTCGTCAAACGACGAGCAGGCAGGGGAAAGGGTTACGATGTCGCCTGCCTGGGCATGCTCGAGCGCTTCATCAAGCGCACCTTCGAGATTAGCTGCGGCGTACACCGGCAACTGAGCATTTTCGAAAGCCTTAAGGAAACGGGCGCCCGCTGCACCAAAGCACACTACTGCCTTGCAATGGGCCTCGGCGCCAGCAACCAGATCGGCTAAATCAGTGCCCTTGTCACATCCACCCAACAAGACGATGGGACGCTCTTCGCCAAATGCGGCAAGTGCCTTCAGCGTCGCATCGACGTTAGTTGCTTTCGAATCGTTGTAGCAGTGAACGCCCGCGATGGTGCCGCAAGGCTCAATGCGATGCTCCAACGGCGCAAAGGACTTCAGGCCCTCTTCGATCTTTACATCGTCGCAACCCAGCGCGATGGCGCAAGAAGCCGCCGCGAGCGCGTTGGAAGCATTGTGCTCGCCTTTGATCTGAAGTTCGGAAGCGGCGCACAGGGCATGCTTTACGCCCTTAAAATCAACCGTTAGCACGCCATCATCGAGGAATGCCGCAGCATCGGATCCGCATGCATCTTCACGCATGCTTTCATTGAGGCCATGGCAGGTGCCCAGCGGTATGTATGCGAACTTACGCTGCTCGACAGGCTGCTTCTTCAGCTCACGCACATAGGAACGCACGATGTCGTTCGTGGCATCGAGCACCACCGTGCATTCTTCATCGCAGTTGGCATATATTTTCTGCTTTGCCTGGGCATATGCCTCAAAGCTTCCATGCCACTTCAGATGATCAGGCGTGATGTTCAACAACACGGCAACCTCAGGCTTGAAGTGCTTCGTGGATGCGAGCTGGTACGAAGACACCTCGGCCACGTAGCATTCAACGTTGCCCGACGCCACCGCATCAATGCATGTGTCGCCGATGTTGCCCACCGCTTGGGCCTTCTTGCCGCATACATTAAGGATGTGGGCCGCCATTGCCGTAGTTGTGGTCTTGCCGTTAGTACCTGTTATGGCAACCCATACGGAATCGGCAGCGCTTTCGCGCCATGCAAACTCAACTTCGCTGATAACCTCTGCGGACACTTCTTGAGCCGCATGATAGAAGTCAGAATTTTCGGAAATGCCCGGGCTGGCGATGCATATATCGAACGAGCCTTCAAAGCTATAGGTATCGAAGAGCACCGTGGCACCCTTCGTTTCGAACTGAGCGGCTGCTGCACGGCTTTTTTCGGTGGCTTCACCTGCCGCGATCACCAATTTCGAAACTCGTGAACCGAGCAGGGAGGCACAATACTGAGCCGTAGCGGCACCCGATTTGCCTAGGCCCAAAACCAGGACTGCGCCCAAGGAATTGGGCGCATGTTTTTTAGAGGTATCAAAAGAAGCAGACATGTTTTATCCCATCAACGACTGCGCAAAGTACAGGCAGAATCCAATACCGGCCAATGCTGCAGAGATAATCCAAAAACGAATAACAACCTTAACTTCGCTCCAGCCCTTTTTCTCGAAATGATGATGGGGCGGAGCCATG
>URJE01000049.1 GCA_900547965.1 uncultured Eggerthella sp.
ATCGAGGCTTTGGCAGACGCAGGCGTGGCCGAAGGCCTGAAGCGCCCGCAGGCTTACCAGCTTGCCGCGCAGGGCGTACTGGGTGCTGCAAAACTCGTGCTCGAATCCGGCAAGCATCCTGGCCAGCTGAAGGACGAGGTGTGCTCGCCTTCCGGATCCACCATCCGCGGCCTTGAGGTTCTGGAAAAAGGCGCATTCCGCGGCACCGTTATCGACGCACTGCGCACCACCATCGAAAAGGCACGCGCTCTGTAACGCAAACGGGCACAGTTGGGTGCTTCACGGTGCCGATGCGCTGCGGCAAGCAGCGATTGGCGGAATCCAGAGAAAACAATTCGACATCAAGGGCATTAGGGGCAGAGCAGCGGAACTGTTTCTGATTGACGACATCGATTAAACCCGAAGGGGATATGCATGGTCCCTCTGCGCTGATTCTTCAGAAGGACCATGCCGACGCACAAATCGAACGTCTCCGACTAAAAAATAGCCGCACTTGCTTACGCAATCGCCGCGAATCATCACCCCCGCGCCAGCGACGACATTTACCCGTCAGAATTCAACGTAAACGTACCTAAAATCCCATATAATTCATTATTTTTTTAACAATGCACCCAGGGGATACATTACGATGGACTTATCCATACCAGTTCAAAGGACAAGTAGAAAGGCAAAGTGGGATCACATGGCAAAAGCGTCAGCAAAGAATAAAACGCTTTCCACTGCGGTAGCACTTGCGATGGCTGCTTCGCTGAGCGTTCCTTTCACGGCATATGCCGATGAAGATGCGAACGCTTCACAAGAGGCAACCCAGCAAGAGGAAACGACAGCGGCAAACGACGAATCCGCAACCAACAACGAAGAAACTGCAACAGTTAAGGCAACCGGCGAAACTGAGGCAGACGCGAAAGACGCAATTGCGCTGCATTCCAACGAATCCACGCAGGCAGTGGCCGAGGTTGACGGCATGAAGTACGCAAGCATCGCAGCGGCAATCGCGGCCATCGATGCTAAGGGCACCGTTACCCTCCTGGGTGATGCAACAGAGGACGTCACCATCCCTGAAGGCAAGGCCATCACGCTCGACCTAAACGGCAAGAAGCTCACCAACAAGGCAAGTCACACCATCACCAACAATGGAACGCTCACGGTGACGGACTCCATTGGCGGCGGCGTGGTTGACAACATCACCCATGCAAAGGCTGCGCTCTCCAACGCAGTAGGCGCAACGGCCACGCTTAAGGGTGGCGCGTTCATGCGCAGCCAGGAAGCCGGCAAGGACGGCAACAACAGTGGCGGCAACAGCTACTACACCATTGAAAACTATGGCTCCATGAGCTTCGGCTCTGGCGCATCGGTTGAAAACGCTGGTCACTTCTCCAGCATGATCCGCAACGGCGGCAAGAACACCGCTGAAAGCCCCGCTGAAATGACCATCAATGGCGGCACGTTCAGCGGCGGCATCAACACCATCAAGAATGACGATTACGGCAACCTCACCATCAACAATGGCGACTTCGACAACACGTCCCAGTACGTAATCATGAACTGGAGCAAGGCCACCATCAATAACGGCACGTTCAAGACCTCCAGCAAAGCCACCTCTGCTGTTCTGTTCAATTCTTCGTACGGCAACGACCCCGCTGACACCGGAAGCCTGGTGGTAAACGGCGGCACGTTCACCACCAATTCCGCCGCCCAGCCCGTGCTGACGAACTACTACGACGCCAACAACACGGCAACGTCCACGGTGATAAACAACGGCATCTTCAACGGGGATTTGGTAAACGAGTCCGTGCATAAGGGCCCGCTTTCCGTTTCCGGTGGTACGTTCACGGATCCGGCAGTCGCAAAGCACCTCGAGAGCGGCAAGGCAGTTTTGTTCAACGACGGCAAATATGCTGTCGGTAACGAGGACGCCGTGACGGGCGATGCGACCTATTCCGTAACCAATACCGACGGAACGGTTGTTTACTTCACTGATGCTCAGGCTGCAAACGACTATGCTAAGGAATCGGGCGCTCAGGCTCCTGAGGTTTTGAAGGTTACCGTTACTTTCGATTCCAACCAGGGCACGGCAGTTGACTCTCAGCTTGTTGCCGTTGGTGGCAAAGTGGCAAAGCCGGCAGATCCTACCAAGAAAGGCTATACCTTCTCGGGATGGTTCACTGACAAGGACTGCACCAAGGCTTACGACTTCGATGCCGCTGTAGACAACACACAACCCGAGTTCACCCTGTATGCCGGCTGGAAGGCAGCGGCTCCTTCTACCGTTCAGCCCGGTGCTGGCGACAACGGCAATAACGGAGCCAACGGCAACAACTCCTCTGCCAATGCGAACGTAAACGTCAACACCGTTAACAACAACGGCGACAATGCCGCAAGCGAAGCAAAGGCGACTACCGTGAAGACGGGCGACAACCTTGCCCTTATTGGTGGCGCAATTGCCCTGATTGCCGTTGCGTCTGCTGCCGTTGCAGGATTCGCACTGCGTCGCAGGAAGATGAACTAGCTTTTTGCTCACTGCGTTGCACTGACCGTAAGGCAATACGGCGGTAACGCGTACGGCAAAGGGTCGGGCCTGAGGAAATCTCGGACCCGACCCTTTTGTTTTGCTTTGGGACAATGGGGACGGGTACTGTTTTCTCGCGCATTCTTTCGCATTGGCCTTTTGGGCCCTGGAGAAATCCGGGGCTTTTTGCTTACCCGTCTAACAAGCAGAGCCCTGCTTGCGACCAATTACGCGAGCAGGGCTCTGCTTTTGTGCGTGTTGCCAAACAAAAAGGGCGGTCGCTTTTGCGAACACCCTTAGTAAAGCTGGGAATTTAGTATCAATCCCCTATATTCCCACTTATGCCATGAATTTGTAGACGGCTTGGGTGTAGGCCACGGGGTCGTCGATGGGCAGGCCCTCGGTGATCAGTGCCTGGTCGTACAGAACCGTTGCGTACAGATGCACCTTTTCGGTGTCGCCATCCTCGAACGCCTTCTGCACTGCCTTGAATACGGGATGCTCGGCGTTCAGTTCGAGCACTCGGTCGCTCTTTACGTGCTCGCCGTCGGGCCCCTGCGCCAGGATCTTCTCCATTTCCAACGTGATGGGGCCTTCTGCGGTTACGCATGAAGGGGTATCGGTCAGGCGGGCGGAAACGGCAACGCGCTTAACCTTGCCATCGAGTGCCTTCTGCATTTCGGCGAACAGGCCCTCGTTTTCCTTCGTAATTGCTTCGGCCGCGCTCTTTTCGTCCTCGGTTTCAAGGCCCAGGTCGCCGCCGGCAACATTCTTGAACTGCTTTTCGTTGTATTCGCTCATCGACATGAAGCAGAATTCATCAACGTCCTGCGGGCACAGCAGCACATCGAAGCCCTTCCCCAGCACCGTGTTCACGATGGGGCGCTTCGCCAGACGGTCGATGGCTTCGCCTGTTGCGAAGAAGATGGACTCCTGATTTTCAGGCATTGCTTCGGCGTACTCGGCCAGCGTAACCATCTTCTGCTGCTTGGCGGAGTAGAACAGCAGCAGGTCGGCCAGTACATCCTTCTTCATGCCGTAGCTGGTGTAGATGCCGTACTCCAGGTTGCGACCAAAGCCCTTGAAAAACTTTTCGTAACCGTCGCGGTCGTTCTTCAGGAACTTCTCCAGTTCGCTCTTGATCTTCTTTTCGAGCTTGCTGGCAATAGCGCGCAGTTGGCTGTTCTGCTGCAGCGTTTCGCGGGAAATGTTCAGCGTCAGATCCTGGGAATCAACAACGCCCTTTACGAAGCTGAAGTAGTCGGGCAGCAGGTCGGCGCACTTTTCCATGATCAGCACGTTAGAGCTGTACAGTGCCAGGCCCTTTTCGTAGTCCTTGTTGAAGAAGTCGTACGGCGGACGCTTGGGGATGAACAGCAGCGCGTCGTAGGTTAACGCACCTTCTGCGTGAACGGAAATGGTGCGAGCCGGATCCTCGAAATCGTGGAAGTCGGTCTTATAGAAGGTGGCGTACTCTTCGTCGGACACCTCAGACTTGCGGCGTTTCCAGATGGGGATCATGGAGTTGATGGTTTTAACCTCGCGCACCGTTTCGAATTCGGGCGTGTAGTCGTCGCCAGCATCTTCGGGCTTGGGCAGGGGCTTGCGCTCCTCCATTTCCATGTGGATGGGGTAGCGCACGTAGTTGCTGTACTGCTTGATGAGGGCCTGGAGCTCATACTGGTCTAGGAATACGTCGTACTCTTCTTCGTCGGCGTTGTCCTTCAGGTGCAGGGTGATGCTGGTGCCGTGGTCGGCGCCCAGTGCGGCGGCCTCCTCAGCGGTGGCGGGCTCGATGGTGTAGCCCTCAACGCCGTCGGATTTCCAGGTGAATGCCTCGGCCTCGCCGTATGCGCGGGAGGTTACGGTAACTTCCTTGGCAACCATGAACGAAGAATAGAAGCCCACGCCGAACTGGCCGATGATGTCCACATCTTCGCCCTGCTTTTCGGCGTTTTCAGTCTTGAACTCAAGGCTGCCGGAATGGGCGATGGTACCCAGGTTGGTTTCCAGCTCTTCGCGGGTCATGCCGATGCCGGTATCGGAAACGGTAATGGTGCGTGCGTCCTTGTCGAAGGCAACATCGATGGAAAGGTCGTCCTTCGAAACGGCGATAGAGGTATCAGTAAGGCTCTTGAAGTAGAGCTTGTCCACCGCGTCGGATGCGTTGGAGATAAGCTCGCGCAGGAAGATTTCCTTGTTCGTGTAGATGGAGTTGATCATCAGATCGAGGAGCTTTTTGCTCTCAGTTTGGAACTGCTTCATTCAGATCCTTCCTTCTTTGGGCGAATGGCACGCGCCACATGGCACAGACGCGGCAACACCCTATTTATATTGTAGGCAAACACAAATTAGCACTCCCGCAAGAGGAGTGCTAATACGAATTCTAGTATGGGAATTGCACCTGTCAAGGAAGGCGAAGCCCGCCCGCCCGTTTGTAACGCGGCTGTTGCCTTTCGGGCGGTTTAGGCGCTATTCCTTCTCTTCGCCTTCTGCTGTCTCGGGCTCCTCCTCGAAACGGACGTCAATCTTGTCGATGCGCAAGCCGTCCATCACACGGGCCATCATCGTGATCTTCGTGTCCTCGTGATGCAGCTCGTACGAATCGCCCTCGGCGGGGATCTTGTCCAGCAGGTCGAGCATCAAGCCACCCGCGGTCTCGTAGTCGAACACGGGCACGGGCTCAAAGCCGATGAACTCAACGAACTGATCAACCGGCAGCGAACCGTCCACCAAGTAATGATGCTCGCCCACCTTCAAGATCTCGTCCTGGTCATCATGCAAATACTCGTCTTCCATGCGGCCGATAATCTGCTCGACCACGTCGGTCATGGTAACAATGCCGGACGTGCCGCCGTGTTCATCAACCACCACGGCGATCTTCGTGTGCTTAGCCTGCAGCACCTGCAAAAGCTTCGCGATGGAAATGCTTTCCGGCACCGCCTGAATAGAGCGAATCTTCAGGTCTTTCATCGTGGAGCCCTCGGGCAGCAGATAGGCATCCTTGATGTGCACGAAGCCCACGATGTTGTCCTTGTCCTCGCGGAACACGGGGTAGCGCGTGAATTTGTTCTTCCCCATGAAATCGAGATTCGTTTCGAGGTCATCGTCGTAGTCGATGGCCAGCACCTCGGTGCGAGGCGTCATGATGGCCTTCGCGTCCTTGTCGTCCAAGTCGAAAATGTTGTCCAGATACTGGTACTGATCTTGCTCGATGGATCCGCTCTCGGCGCTTTCTTCAAGCAGCAGCTTAATTTCTTCTTCGGAATAAGCCTCGCTTTCATTCTTGGCATCGTGGCCGGTCAAGCGCATAACGCCATTAGTGGTGGCGTTGAACAGCCACATGATGGGGTACGTAATGCGGTAGAACGCATGAAGCGGACCCGCCGTGTGCAGCGCGTAGGTTTCCGTCTTCAAAATAGCCATGCTCTTAGGGATGAGCTCGCCGGCAACCACATGCAGCGTGGTCATGATGAAATAGCCAATACCCACCGAAATAACAGTAACCGCCGTGTCGGGCAAGCCAAAGAACACAAAGATCGGATGAAGCAGCGCGGCGAACGCAGGCTCGCCCAACCAGCCCAATGCCAGCGAAGCCAGCGTAATACCAAGCTGAAAAGCCGAAAGGTACTCGTTAACGTTGTCGGCCATTTCGAGCGCGCGCTTGGCGCCCTTCTTGCCTTCTTCCACCAAAATCTCAATCTGCGATTTGCGTACGCGCACCAAGGAAAACTCGGCGATAACGAAAAATGCGTTCATCAGCAGAAACAGAACAACCAGTATCAAACTTAACCAAATAGGCATGTAGGTACAAAACTCCTTGCGTAAGCGAGCGAGAAACAGATCTGCCATTTCTCATTGCGGGAACGGGATCGGAAAAGAGGGCCAGCCTGCTTTTCCGCTAAAGGGGAATCGGTGCGCTTTGCGCCCTTTCCGAGAAAACCGAAATTACACGGCCATCTCCCCCTTGGGGAAGGGCATGAGGCGCGTTACGTCCGCCAACAAGGAGAGGCGCTTGCGCACGCCCAGGCATAAGCCACGCGCAAGGAAAAGCTGCAACGCTGCTTGCGCTGCAGTATCTGAATACAGAAACGCAGCCTTTTCTTCACACGAAGACAAAGACCGCGCGGGACCAAAAAGAGAGTTATTGCATTGTGCGGTGCGTTTTCGGGTCGAGCAACATCGACCGCCGCCGTCGGAGTCGTTCACGACAGCTTCATCTCCTATTCTGATGGCCGCCGCCATCGTTGGTCCCACAACCCGTTTTGCGTAAACAGGCACGATATCTTTCAGAATAGTACCGCGGAACAACGGCAATTCAACGAAACACCATCACAGCGCCATGTTTTCTGCGGCAAACGACACGATCCCGCTGTTTCAGCCTCGTCGCGGACGCGACGACAGAGATGCGGGTGCCGGCCTCATGCGAAATCCCAACCAAATCAACAACGTGCCCCGCCGCGAAACGGACGCGCAGGGCAAAAGGCACGTGGACGGCGAGGCAGGACATACCCAGCGACGCGAGGCGAATGCGCTTGCCCCGCGTGGGACGGCGCGGAATGTACGCCACCTCACACGGGGGGGTAACAGGCACGTCTCACGCGAAGGCGGGCGCGACAACAGGAGCATCCTGCGTGTGAGCGGGGAGCAGCTCGGAGCTGCGTGTGGCGAACCCGCAAAACAGCCGTGCCACTCCGCACAAACGGGGACAGTGCGCGAAACACGAGCACCGCCCCATACAAAGCGAGGGCAGGGCGCGAACCGTGAGCACCGCCCCACCCCACCCGAAAAAGATCAAAACGCTCAAACGGAGCACCTAGGAATGGCAAGATCTGCGCGCCGTGCATGATTCGAGGGGTCCGTGCAGCGAAAGCGGCCCCTTCGTGGCAAGATCTTCGCGCGGTGTATTCCCAAACGACTGTTTGCAGGGCTTTTCGGATGCATGGCACGCATATCTTGCCAAAGGGAGCCCGTTTTCGGATACATGGCGCGCGAATCTTGCCGGGAAGGGGCCGCTTTTCCCGCCCGAGGCCACTTTTGGGATGCATGGAACGCAAAACTTGCCGCGGATTGCCGCCCGGGAATGCACCGTGGCTACATCTTGCCACGGCAGCCCCTTCAAGAATGCTTCTCGACGGCATCTTGCCGAGAAGGCCCTCGGCTGCCCGGGCTTGCTGCGAAATCGCAGTGGCGTCAGGGAGTCGGAAGACGTCGCCCGAACAAAGCGTCTGCCAATTCAACAACGCACGCCGACACGTCCAAGAAACCATGAAAATATTTTGGTGCCTTTCACCAAGAAACGGCACCAAAAACGTACTCGCGTAGTATGGCGAACATGAGCGGAAAAGATACTTACATCAATAGCACAGACGAGCGCGATAACGGCACCGAACCATCCGAATATGGCAGCACGGCATCATCGGAACGCAGCGGCAACGCCTCTCCCGAGCACGACGACACAACCAACAGCCCCAAGCACGCTGCCAGCGCCGGCGAAGAAGCGGTGGGCCACACTCCCCACGCAGAAGAAGCCTCGTCCGATGGTCGCAGCGCCGCCCACGCGGCAAAGGCGGCATCTGGCGAGGACTTCGGCCCCCATTCAGCAAAGGCAACATCCGGCGAGGGCCACGCTCCCCACGCAGCAGAGACGGCATCCGCGTACCTCCGAAAAGCCGGAGGCTTCCTCGGCCTACACAAAAAGGCTACCGCCATCGCCGCAGCCTTCGCGCTATGCGCCGTGGTGGGCATCGGCGCTGCCGTGGCGTCAAACAACAAACCCGCCCCTAACAGTGTCCTCCTTAGAAGCGGCTTTGCGAGCTACGCAGCAAACGTCGTCGCAACTACCACGGATGCTGCCGCAGACGAAGCAGCAGCAGGGCTCGTCGCTCAACGTCTCACGCCCGATGCGATCAATAGCGTCGATTCCTTCGCCACCGCCCCTGGCACGTTTTCCCTGATAGAAGGCGAAGATGCCACGCCGCTTTCCGAAGAGCAGCAAGAATCCCTTGTCGCAGCCACCCAAAACATCGAAGGTGGCGGCTACACCGTTGGCTTCTCGCTGATCAACCTGAACACCGGCAAGGGCATCGCCTACAACCTCGATTCGCGCGTTTACGGCGCAAGCTCGTTCAAGGGTCCCTATGCCGCCTACCTATGCCAGCATCTGGGTGACAACGACATCTCCTACCCATCCGACAGCGAAGCAGCAGGATCCGGCGTTTCCTCGGCCATATACTCCCTGATCCAACCCATGATTCTCTATTCGGACAACACCGCCTTCAGCAGTTTGCGCAACTCCTACGACAGTGCAGGGTTTGCCGAATGGCTCAATTCCTGCGGCGTGGATTCAGAGATCATGCACGACACTCACTTCCCGCGCTACTCCGCGCGCGAATCCGCCTTGCTGTGGCTGCGCACGTACCAGTACCTCAAAACCAATACGCCCACCGCGCAGAACCTGGCGTCGCTCTACAAGCAGACGAACGTGTCATTCATCCGCTCTGGCGTGAGCGACGACGAAGGGGTCGAAGCTGTGCTCAACAAGGCGGGCTGGTGCTCTGGCCGCGAACGCTTCACGGGCCTATGCGATGCGGGGCTCATCAAGTGCACCGACGGCACCACCTACCTTATGAGCACCATGACCAATTCGCCCGACGGCGGCCTGCACACCGTTCGCTTGGCGAACCTGGCATCCACCCTCTTTAAGTGCCGCAACGTGCTGGAATAGCACCTAGCGAACAGGTGGACGCAAAGCAGGGAATGTGGGGCAAGGGTCGCGAATCGGTGTAGTTTTCCTGCCCCTTTCGCCCGCCGTGGGGCGCAAGGACTACAATGAACGGTATTGCGCAAATGCGCGCCGAATGCGCCGGCCTCCGCGGGACGGCGAGCAGCACGCGCTGAGCGCATCGCCTCGGAACGGCGACGCAAAAGGTCCTCGGCGCGTCCATGCGGCGGCCAATGCAGGAAATCGCTTTCATACGATCCCCGCACAACAGCTGCCCGCCTTTGCACGTGCCGATACCGCACCAGCGCCGAACAACGCAACGCCCTCCCCCTCAAAGGGAGCCGCACTGCCAGCAAATAACAAACCCCGAACGAAAGGATTGCCGTGGTGGAACTTGCTCGCGAACTTAACCGTCATGCCGCTTCGGCAACCCACGAGCAAACGCATCTTGCCGAACATCCAGGGCAACTGGTTTGGATTTTCATGGGCATGTCCGTCGTGGGCCTTGCGGGCGAAACGCTGCAGCACCTGGTGGCGTTCGGCGAATTGGAAAGCCGCGCCGGTTTCATTTGGGGTCCGTTTTCGCCCATCTACGGGTTGGCGGCAGTTCTGCTAACCATGCTGCTTGAACCCCTGCAGGACAAAGGCGTTCCGCTGCTTTTGACAGTAAGCGCCATTGTGGGCGGCAGCCTTGAGTACTTCGCCAGCTGGGCCATGGAAACATTTTGGGGCGTGGTGGCGTGGAGCTACCTGAACATCCCCCTCAATTTTGACGGGCGCACTGATGTGTTCCACTGCCTGATCTGGGGCACCATTGGCGTGCTATGGGTAAAGGTCGGCCTACAATTGTGCCAGCGCGTCTTCAACCGCGTGAACACCACCGGCGCCCCGTACCGCGTGGCAACGGCAGCGCTTTCCATCTTCATGGCGCTCGACATCGCTATGACCATCATCGTTTTGTTGCGCGCCGATGCCCGCACCGATGGCATTCCGCCGCAGAATCCCATTGAACAATTCTGCGACACCGCCTACCCCACCGACATGCTGCAGAAGCGTTTCCACAACATGGGCGGCCTCGGCATATAGGCGGGAAAAGGACAGGTACCAGATTCCCATTTACATGCTTGGGCATTTGCCTACGACAAATGCTAAAGTGCCAAGTGCTCTATGCCTTCTGTTTGGCGGGCACCTAGCGCCTACCCCATTTCCCCGTTTTTGCAACAAAGCACAAAAAGCAGGGCCCACCTGCGATAAAGCGAACCGCCTCCCATTTCTTGCGTCCAAGAAATGGGAGGCGGTTCTAGTTCACGAGCGAGGCCCTGTTTTTGTGCGCCATAGCACAAGTGGAAATCTGGTACCTACCCCTTCCCCCTTCCTACTCGTAGAAATCGGCGGCATCCTCGAGCAGCTCGATGATATTGATGCCTTGCGGGCACATATCCTCGCAGGCACCGCATTGAATACAGGCGGAAGCGCGACCGTCGCGGGTTTGCCAAGCGTACTGGCTCTTCGCAAATTCGCGATTCTCAGTCATCTTTTCCAAGTTCAGCAAACCCAATGCTTCAGGAATCTTCACGCCAGCGGGGCAGTCTTTCACGCAATAGCGGCAGTTGGTGCAGGGTATAAGCCCTACGCTCTTCAGCGCGTCAACTGCATCGCCCAGCGCTTTTTCTTCGGAAGCGTTAAAGGGCTCGTTCGCCTTCCATTCGCGCACGTTTTCCTGAATCTGCTCCAACGTCGACACCCCCGAGAGCACGCTGATAACGTTGGGCAGGTTGTAGCAGAATCGATAGGCCCACGAAACCACGCTCTTGTCGGGGTTGGCTGCTTTCAGCACGCTTGCGCCGCGTTCCGGCAAGTCCGCCAAACGACCGCCGCGAGCGGGTTCCATAATCACCACAGGCACACCGTGTTTTTGCGCAACTTTCATGCATTTGCGCGATTCCACCACGGGATCTTCCCAGTCGAGGTAATTCACCTGCAGCTGGACAAAATCCATATCAGGATGATCGGTGAGCAACTTATCCAGCGTTTCGGCGTTGTCATGCATCGAGAAGCCCAGGTGCTTGATAACACCTTCGGCTTTCTTCTGCGCGGCCCATTCCCACATTCCGTACTCATCGAATTTCGCCGTGCGCGCGCCGCCCATGTTATGCAGCAGATAGAAATCGATGTAGTCGGTGCCCAGGCGTTTCAACGAAGTGTCCAAACACGCTTTAGCGTCTTCGGCGGTAGGCTGAGCCCAAGCCAAGCACTTGGTGGCAATGGTAAACGAATCACGCGGATAGCGCTCCACCAGCGCCTTGCGCATGGCAACTTCCGATTCGCCTTCATGGTAGACATAGGCGGTATCAAAATACGTGCCGCCAGCCTCTATGAACGCGTCGACCATCTCCTTCAAGTGCTCGATGTCGATGCTCTTCTGATCCTTAGGGTCGGTAAGGGGTAAACGCATGCAGCCAAAACCCAACTTAGGGGTATCCAAAAGATTGCTCATAGGGGCTCCTTGCCTGATCTTCTACAAATCCTCTGCGCCTATTGTAACGGAAAACCAACTTTAGTAACGTGGCGTTACTTATTTTTGCGGGAAAGCAATAGCGCAGCATAATGCGCGGGTAAACGCCCGAACCCGCAGTGCCTCTCTGCGCCCCGCGGCGCCACCCTGGGCCTGCACCGGATCCGCAACACCCCCCCCGTACTATCTCGGGACTGCTCCAGGAGCTCGATCGCCGTAACAGGACAAATCCCGCGAAAACGCGCGGAGCATCATGACCAGCAACCCAAAATCAGAAACAAGAAAGGCGCCCGCTATGCAGACGCCTCCAGAAAAACCAATTTGGCTAGAATCTACGCTTCCTTGGCACCATACTGCTCGTAATAAGCATCGAGCGCAGCCTTCAGCGTATCATCGATCACCACTTCGCCCTGAACTTCGTGGTTGTACAGGAGCTCGGTAACTTCAGCCATGCTCACGATGGAAGCGACAGGGAAGCCATACTTTTCCTGGACTTCCTTCTGCGCAGTCTTCACGCCGCCCTTACCAACTTCCATACGGTTCAGGGAAACAATCAGACCCTTAACCTCAACATCGGCGGCACCCTTCAAGATTGGGTAGGTCTCATCGATGGACTTGCCCGACGTGGTAACGTCTTCAACCATGATTACACGGTCGCCGTCGTGAAGCTCGGCACCCAGCAGGTTGCCGGCATCGGCACCGTGGTCCTTGACTTCCTTGCGGTTGCAGCAGTACTTAACTTCCTTGCCGTACAGCTCTTCCAAAGCAATGGCGGTAACAACGGCCAGCGGAATGCCCTTGTAGGCAGGACCGAAAATGGTGTCGATGTCGTTCGGCAG
>URJE01000050.1 GCA_900547965.1 uncultured Eggerthella sp.
CACGATGGCTCTTACCCCTGCAGTATGCGATGCCGTTTCTATTCCCGTTGTTGCTGCGGGAGGCATTGCGGATGGACGTGGCTTTGCTGCTGCCGTTGCTTTGGGTGCAGAGGGTGTTCAGGTCGGTACACGCTTCCTTACCGCTACCGAATGCGGTGTTCACGATGCCTACAAGCAGAAGGTTTTGGGGGCAAAAGACTCCGATACCATCGTTACGGGGCGCGCTGGCGGGCATCCTGTGCGTGGTATCAAGAACAAGTTTGCACGCAACGTCCGCAAACTTGAGGCCGACCCTGCCAACGTTGCCATTTTGGAATCAGAGTTGGCAGGCTCCCTCCATCGTGCCGTTGCGGGCGATGTGGACAATGGCTCGCTGATGGCGGGTCAGATTGCTTGTCTGGTTAACGACGAGAAGAGCGCTGCTCAAATTGTCGACGATTTGGTAGCTGAAGCTCAATCGTGGGCAGGCGGGGGTCTTCAGCGCATGCTGGACGCAAATGCCCATCGTGCATGGAATGCCGAGGTGCGTTAGGCATGACGGTTTTTATGTTTCCGGGCCAAGGTGCCCAAAAGCCCGGCATGGGCGCGGATCTTCTTGGGGTTGCCGAAGTTGAGCAGACCTTTGCGATTGCAAGCGAGGTATGCGGTGTTGATGTCGCAGCGCTTGCGCGAGAGGGCAGTGCCGAACAGGTGAACGATGCCTATAACGCCCAGGTGTTGGCTGCTGCTCTTTCTGTCGGGCTGTCCCATGCGCTCGATGCCCGAGGAATTCAAGCGGAAGCTATGCTCGGGTTTTCCCTGGGTCAGATCAGCGCTCTTATGGCCAGCGGCGCTTTGAGCGATGAAGATGGTTTCGCGCTACTCGATGTGCGTGCTCGTTCCATGGCTCAAGCGTGCGAGGAACGCCCTGGTGCAATGTATGCGCTGCTGGGTGCTGCCCATGAAGAGGCCCAGGGTATCTGCGATGAATGTGCTCAAGACGAAATATTGGTATGTGCCAATTTCAATGCGCCGGGTCAGGTAGTGGTATCTGGAGATGTTGCCGCTATCGAGCGTGCCGAAAAGGCGTGGCAGAGCCTGGGAAAGCGCGGTGCTCGTCTGAACACCGCGGGGGCATTCCATAGTCCGCTTATGGCTTCGGCATCCAAGGCTGTGCGAGAGAAGTGCAGCGAGCTTTCCTGGAAGCAGCCTGCGATTCCGGTTATCTGCAATACCGATGCGCAGGTTTTCGATGTCGATCAGGCTGCTGATCGTTTGGCTTGTCAGGTTGTGAGCCCCGTCCATTTTGAGCAGAGCGTACAGGCATTGATCAGACAGGGTGCAGCTCGGTTTGTCGAGGTTGGCTATGGTGCGGTTTTGAATGGTCTTGTTCGCCGCATCGACAAACGTGCAGGGCGCGTTCGCGTTGGAACGCTTGATGAGTGGAATGCGTTTGTTTCCGAGCAAACAGGCATTGGGGAGGAGTAGACCGTGCCAAAAAACGAAAGAGCAGCGTTCCCCGTTGCCCTGGTAACGGGAGGAAGTCGTGGCATCGGTGAAGCGGTGGTGCGCACGCTTGCAGAGGCAGGTTATGCCGTAGCTATCAATTGCTCAAGCGAGAAGAGCCTCGAGACGGCAGAGAACCTGGCGGCGGAAATCGCTCAGGAGCATGGCGTTCAGACCAAGGCTGTTTGCGCCGATGTTTCCTCCTTTCAAGAGGTTGCAGCCATGGTGGCAGAGGTGCAGGCGATGTGGGGCCGTATCGATGTCCTGGTCAATAACGCTGGCATCACGCGCGACGGTTTGCTGGCGCGCATGAGCGAGGAAGCATTCGATCGCGTAATCGACGTCAATCTGAAGGGTGCTTTCAACTGCGTTCGCCATGTTGCTCCTATCATGATGAAACAGCGATACGGGAGGATCGTAAGCGTTTCCAGTGTCGTAGGTCTATTCGGCAATGCTGGACAGGTTAATTACTCGGCATCCAAGGCGGGCATCATTGGCCTTACCAAAAGCGTAGCGAAGGAGCTTGCTGCGCGTGGTATCACGGCAAACGCAGTTGCTCCTGGCTTTATCGGAACCGAGATGACAAAGGCGATGGGCGAAAAGGCCATCGAGGCAGTGCGCGGGCGCATTGCGATGAAGGAATTCGGCGAACCCCAGGATGTGGCGAATGCGGTTCGTTTCTTGGCGAGCGACGAGGCCCGCTACATTACAGGACAGGTTTTGGCGATCGATGGAGGGATGTCGCTATGAGCAACGAAGAGAAGAACAGTGGATTCAACCGTGTAGTGATTACGGGCATGGGTGCGATTTCTCCAGCAGGCTTTGGCGTTGATGCGCTGTGGAGCAAGGTTGCATCTGGCGAGTGCTGCTTTACCCTTCTTCCCGAAGAAAAACGAGAGCAGCTTAATGTGAGTGTTGTTGGAGCCATTCCCGACTATGATCCCCTGAAGGCGGGCTTTTCCAAGAAGGAATCGCGTCGTTTCGCCCCCTTCGTGCAGTATGCCATCTTGGCATCAGATGAAGCCATGACGCAGGCCGGCATCGATATGGAGCAAGAAGACGCCACTCGTTTTGCGTGTGTGTTCGGATCCGGTATTGGCGGCATGGAGGTTTTCGAGCGTGAATCCATCGTGCTGCATGAAAAAGGGGCAAAGCGCGTAAGCCCGCTGTTTATCCCAACCATGATCTCGAACATGGCGGCGGGCAATCTTGCCATTCGCTATGGCTTGAAGGGCGATTGTCTGAACATCGTAACGGCGTGCTCGACGGGCACTCATTGCGTAGGCGAGGCCTATCGCCTTATCCGCTTCGGTTTGGCCGATGCGGCACTTGCCGGTGGTACCGAAGAGGGCATCACCAATATGTCGTTGGCTGGATTTGGCAACTTGGGCGCCATCACCAAGTCCGATGATCCCATGAAGGCCGGCTTGCCTTTCGATGCTCGTCGTTCCGGCTTTGTTGCAGGCGAGGGAGCGGGTGCGTTGGTGCTGGAATCGCTTGAGCATGCTCAGGCACGTGGCGCCAACATTATTGCCGAGATCACGGGCTTTGGCTCTACTGGCGATGCTTACCACATGACTGCCCCCGAGCCGAGCGGTGAAGGCGCAGTGCGCGCTATGCGCCAGGCGTTGGCCGAAGGCGGGTTCTCTCTGGAAGAGGTGGGCCATCTGAACGCTCATGGTACGGCTACGCATGTGAACGACATGGTGGAAGCTGCTGCATGGCATGGCCTTCTTGGCGACGATCTTGCTTCCAAGATTCCCGTAACTTCGGTAAAGGGTACGGTAGGCCATATGCTGGGCGCGGCAGGAGCTATCGAGGCCATTGTGACGGCCATCTCGGTGTCTCGTGGAATCGTTCCCCCTGCGGCAGGCTATTCCGAAGCAGATCCGGAATGCCCAGTGTTCGTTCCGTCTGGCGCTTTGGTGAACCGTCCCCAGAAGGTTGCGCTTTCTAACTCGCTGGGCTTCGGTGGACATAATGCCTCTTTGGCGGTATCCCCCTTTACGGAGGTGTGTGAGTAATGGGACTCGAGATCACTTTTCCCTGTGACCGTGAGGGTGTGCTGGCATTGCTGCCCCATCGCGATCCGTTTGTGTGGGTGAGCCGCATTGCAAGCTGCGAACCCGGCAAGTTTATCGTGGCTGAGCTCGATATCGATCCTGAGCTGCCCTTGTTCGCGGGCCATTTCCCAGGGCACCCCGTTCTTCCCGGCGTCATCTTGATGGAAGCGCTTGCCCAGGCTGCCTGTTGCTGTCTGCTCTCGGAAGATGGCCAAGCCGGGCGCATTGGCTATCGATAAGGCTAAATTCCGTCGTACCGTTCTTCCCGGTGACACTGTTGCTCTCGAGGCCGCCATCACGCGCAATTCTTCTCGGATGTGCGTTGCCGATGTAGTGGCGCGCGTTGAAGGCGAGGTTTGCGCTCAGGCTACGCAGAAATATGTAATGGCGAAAGTGCAGGAAGAGGGGGAGCGATAATGGCTAAAACCAACGCTTCCGTGGCGGACAGCACGGTCGTATATCAGCTATCGCTGCTTGAGCAGGCAATCAATGCTCCTTTGTTGGTGGTTGGTTACGGCTCTCCCATGAAAGCATGCGTAAAGGCGTGCGTGAAAAACGAGTGCAGCCAAATATGGGTAACAGGTACCAAAGACAAGGAAAAGGGTTTTTCCTGCTCGGGATCTGCGCGTGTTGCCTTGTTGGGCGAGAAGTTCGATGCTCGTTTGTTCACCAACGTGTATGCGGTTATTCAGGCAGCGAAGATGTGCGGCGCAGGTGCGCTTCTTGTATGCGATACCAATTTCGTAGCCGATCCTCTTTTGCGCATGGTGGCACATCAGAATGACATCTGCGTGCTTTCTCCCATGGAAAAAGATCGCTCTCATAGCTTGTGGGTGGAATGCCATCCCGATCCTGCATTTGCCGAGCATGAGCCAAATTGGCGCCGTTGCCCCAAATGCAAGATGTACCATGACGAACAGCCCGTTCTGGCAACGGGCGGTGTGTGTCCAACGTGCGGCGAGCTATACCGCCTTACCTCAAGTGAGCGTATTGCGCTGCTGTTCGACGAAGGCTCATTTGAAGAATGGGACGCCTCTATGGACGAAAGCGATCCGCTCGAGTTTCCTCAATTCAATGAGCTTATTGAAAAGCAGCGTATGCGAAGCGGATTCGATGAGGGTGTGCGCACCGGTAAAGTGAAGCTCGATGGTCGCGAAGTGGCGCTTTGCATCATGGAGTCAACCTTCATGATGGGTTCAATGGGGTCGGTTGTTGGCGAAAAGGTAACCCGTGCCGTCGAACGGGCCACCGATGAGGGCTTGCCCCTGTTTATCTTCACCGCATCCGGTGGCGCCCGTATGCAGGAGGGCCTCGTGTCCTTGATGCAGATGGGCAAGATCAGCGCCGCAATCGAGCGTCATAGCCGTGCGGGCTTGCTGTATGTATCCGTTATCACCGATCCTACCACGGGTGGTGTAACGGCTTCGTTTGCCATGCAGGGCGACATCATCATCTCCGAGCCCCATGCGCTTATCGGTTTTGCGGGCCGTCGTGTAATCCAGGACACTATCAAGCAGACGTTGCCTGAAGGATTCCAGACAGCGGAGTTTGCGCTTGAGCATGGCCTCATCGATGCCATCGTTGAGCGCAGCGATTTGAAGGAATGCCTTTCGCGCATCCTCGCGTTGCATAGCGCTCCGAAGGACGTGGAGCTCGATCAGAATATGGCTCCCCCGGGTCCCCGGGGGGGGGGGCGGGGGGGGGATGTTGCGACGCGGCGCGGGCCGCGGGTCTTTGCGCGGCGGCGGTGCTGTGCGTGCGATGCTTCGTGCTGCGCAGGATGCCGTCGCTGTTCGCCAAGACGACAAAGAAGAGGAAGGTGCTCTTTCCAGGCTTGCTGGGGAAGTCGGGAAACGCATAAACGTCAAAGGCTCGTTTTCGCTTAAGCGCGCCCTTAAGAAGCGCGGCATGGCAGATGCCCCTTCGGTTATGCCTTTGAAGAAGGCTTCTTCGAAGGAAGACAACCCTGCCTGGGAAAGCGTTATGATCGCTCGCAACATCCATCGTCCGACTTCGCAGTACTACATCAACCATATGGTTGATGGGTTCTTCGAGCTTCATGGCGATCGCATGTTTGCCGATGACGGGGCCATCATCGGCGGCATTGGCTGGATCGATGGTATGCCTGTCACGGTGGTTGCTGAGGAAAAAGGCGCCGATTTGAAACAGCGTATTGCTCGCAATTTTGGTTGCCCTCAGCCCGAAGGCTACCGTAAGAGCCTTCGCTTAATGCAGCAAGCGGAAAAATTCGGCCGTCCTATTGTGTGCTTGGTAGATACCCAGGGTGCATTCTGCGGCATGGAGGCAGAAGAGCGCGGTCAGGGGAATGCTATCGCCGACAACCTGGTTGCCATGGCGGGTCTTACCGTTCCTGTTGTTTGCATCGTTTTAGGCGAAGGTGGCTCGGGTGGCGCATTGGCGCTTGCCATGGGTAATCGTGTTGCCATGCAGGACCATGCGGTATATTCGGTTCTTTCGCCTGAGGGCTTTGCCTCGATTCTATGGAAGGACCGTACCCGTGCTGCCGAAGCGGCTGCCGTTATGAAGATGAGCGCCCGAGAAGCGTGCGATATGGGCATTATCGAAGAAGTGGTAAGCGAAGGGGACGGGCCCGCTCACGAAAACCCCGAACAGGCTGCTGCTTATGTGGAAGAGTTCGTGACGCGTTCGTTGCGGGAGCTGTATCGCTTGAGCCCTGAAGAGCTTCGCGATCAGCGCTATGAGCGTTTCCGCGCGTTCTAAAGCCAAGCCGCTCTATAAACGAACATGTTCTAGGTACCCTAGCTGGGAAATCTTGCTAGGGTGCTTCTCTTTTATGGAGAATAAACGTAAAATACGAACCAGGGATCACAATTTAAGAGAGGGAGAAAATTATGGCTGAACCACAATACGTCGTTATTGCAGGCTTTCCAAACGCTGACTTCATGGCGGTAGCTTTGGACAAGGATGGCGCTGCAATCTCCGAGAAGACGTTCAAGCCCGTTGATTTCATGCGCGAGATGGAATCCTTCTTGGAGGCCTATCCTGCACCTGAAATCAGGATGATTGGCCCTAAGGACTATGCGGTTGAGTACAAGAAGATGCTCATCAAGGGTAAATATGTTACCGAGCATCCTGGTATTCCGATCGAGGTTCTGTATCGCGGCGGATACGCGTAAGAAATAAGGCGGCTATTCAAGCCGCCTTATTTTTTTTGCCTGTGCCTTATTTGACGGGATTTGCCTTGCCGCCGCCGCTGGACTCTGGCACGTCTTTTGTGAGATTTGCCCCTATTGCAGTGATCCGCCCGCTGCAAAAACAAAAATACTGCCGTATTTGCAACTTTTTTGCGATTGCGGATCCTTATGCTCCTTTGTGAGGTGAAAAACGACTGCTCCGTGGCTGACCACCTGGGCTTTTGTGCTTTGATTTGCGGTTTGGGCGTCATGCGGCAATCCGCAATCGCAAAAAAGTTGCAATTTGGGTGGCTATTCTGTTTTTGAGGCCTCGGGGAGCCTGTTCAGGTTGCGCCTGCGTTTCATGCGTCAACCGACATACATGGGTTGGTTTTAAGCTGACTTCTTTGAGAGCAATAATAAACGGGGTTCGGCTGTGAACTGCCTCCCATTTCTGCAGTGAACCCCTATAGTTGGACAGAGAATGTTCTGCCTCTTCTATAGGGGTCTTCTGCATTAGGGGGTTGATTTGCTGAGCAAGGATTACTCCGCTGAGTTCAAGCAGCGCTTTGCGGACAGGTACGCCGACGGGGCGACCGTCACCATGCTGCAACACGAGTTCGGCCTTACGAAGTCAACCGTGAAGCTTTGGAGGGAGAGGATCGACCAAGGCGGCGTCGGGGCCATAGACAGGCCGAAGAAGAACAACCGCTACTCCCAGGAGTTCAAGCTTCGCGTCGTCGGAGCCTATCTGCGCGGCGAGGGCGACTACAAAGCCCTTGCTCTCGAGCATGGCGTGCGCAACAGCGCGCAGATACGGGAGTGGGTGAAGCGGTACCGGGAGGGAGGCGAGGATGCCCTCGTCGTCCATCCGGCGGGGCGAAGGAGGAAGGATCCTACGAGCGAGGAGACGCTCGAGCAGCGATGCGCCCGCCTCGAGATGGAGGTGGAAATCTTAAAACGAATGGCCGCCTCGGCGACGGCCCTCTCGGCAGCAGGCGGAAGCACGAGATAGTGAAGTCGCTGAGGCGGGAATACCCACTCTCCATGCTCCTGGAGCTCATGGGGATGCCGCGGTCCACCTACTACTACCACGAGGCGAACCCTCCCTCCGACAGGCAGGCAACCGAGCGGCCGGCCATAGTGGAGATATGCGAGAAATCCCAGTTCAGATACGGATACCGACGCGTCGCCACCGCATTGCGCAAAGCGACCGGCATCCGTATCGCCGACAAGACGGTGCTAAAGGTCATGCGCGAGGAGGGGCTGCTGTGCCGGACCCGCAGGCGCAGGAAGTATCGCTCCTACATGGGTCAGGTCGGCAAGCCCTCCCTGAACCTGCTGGCCCGCGACTTCAAGGCGGAGGGCCCGATGACCAAGCTGGTGACCGACGTCACCGAATTCAAGGTGGGCGGCACGAAGCTCTACCTTTCGCCCGTGGTGGACCTCTACAACGACGAGGTCGTCGCCTACTCGATATCCAGGTCCCCGAACATGAAGATGGTCCTCGAGATGCTGGCGGGCCTCGAGGGCAGGCTCGATGGAGGAGGCGCCCCGTTGCTGCATTCGGACATGGGCTGGCAGTACCAGATGCCCGCCTACAGGCTCGCGCTTGAGCGGATGGGGATCGTCCAGTCCATGTCCCGCAAGGGAAACTGCCTCGACAACGCCAAGGCCGAGAACTTCTTCTCGATGGTCAAGACCGAGCTTTACTACGATTGGGAGGGGGACGACCCCGACGTTTTCGAAAGGGATTTGGAAAAGTACATCGACTGGTACAACAACGCGCGCATCAAGAAACGCCTAGACGGGAGCAGCCCGGTCAAGTACAGACTCGGCCGAGCTGCCTGATTCACTTCTTTTGATGTTCAGGAAACGGGGTCCTTTACAGTTTTGGGGTGCGGTTCACTCTCGCATGGGCCCCAGGAATCGCTCATTACATAGGCCCCTGAGGGTCGCCCGTCGCATACGGGAGGAAGCGCAACGTGTTCGCAGCCACGGCAGCCTCTTCGGTATAATCGATCGCGAAAACACGCGTAAAGGAGATTGGTATGAAGCGTTCTATCGATGCAATTGAACATGCTGGCGAAATCATGAAGAAGGTTAACGATGCCGTCTTGCTCACCACAAAGAAAGACGGTCAGGTCAACACTATGACCATCAGCTGGGGCGGCATGGCAATTGAGTGGGGAAAGCCCCTGTTCATCACCTACGTGCGCGAAAGCCGTTTCACCAAGGAATTCCTGGACGCCACCGGCGAGTTCACGGTGAACCTGCCTATGGGCGAGTTTGATAAGAAGATTACTGCAGTATGTGGCGCAAAATCGGGCCGCGATATGGACAAGATCGCCGAACTGGGCCTTACGCTGGAAGACCCTGAAGAGGTAAGCGTGCCAGGTATCCGTGAGCTTCCCCTTACATTGGAGTGCCGCGTTCTTTTCAAACAGGAACAAGATCTTGTCAACCTTGATGCCGAGGATGCAGAAAAGTGGTATCCAATCGACGAAGCGCTGGGTGGTCCCAACAAGCACACGGCCTATTACGCTGAAATCGTGGCGGCCTACGTCATCGAGTAGTTCTGGCTATAGTGCGCCATATGCTGGCGTCTTGCCTGCTATTCCTTGTAAGCGATATGGACAGCGGCAACGCCGAACGTCACGTTGGTGTATTCGACACGGGAAAAGCCCGCATCCTTCAGCATGTGCGTGAAGCCCTTTTGATCGGGGAAGGCTTTAATCGATTTCGCTAGGTACACAAAGCCCGAAGCATCGCCTGTGACGATCTTTCCCCAGGCGGGGATGCCCCAACGCAAATACAGGTTGTAGCCCAGGCGCATAAAAGGATTGGGCGGGGTTGAAAACTCCAGTACGCACAGTGCGCCGCCCGGCTTCAGTACGCGGTACATCTCGGAAAGCGCGCGTTCGCGTTCGGGCATGTTGCGAATGCCGTATGACATGGTGATTACGTCGAAAGACTCGTCTTCGTAGGGGATGTCCTGCCCGTCGACCACGGCAAGCTCAACGGGAACTCCGTTTGCCTCACCTGCATCAAGTCGGCTTTGGGCCACTTCGAGCATGGCGGGAGTGTAGTCGGAGAGGATGATGTGTTTGGGCTGCTTTCGCTCGCAAGCCGTAAACGTCACATCTCCTGTGCCGCCGGCAATGTCCAACATCAGCGTTTCGCTGGTGATGGGCGATTTATCGATAAGCGTGCGCAGCCAGCTGCGGTATTGGCCGAAGCTGGAGAGCTTGTTGAAGCGCTCGTACTTCCAGGCGATATCGGTGAAGATCTTCTTTACGCGAGCAGAAGAAATCTCGGCAGGGGCTTCCTGACCCGTTGCGGTATCGATGGAATGGTCTGCCTGCTTTTCAGGCGTTTGGGAGGTGTTGCTCATGCGTTATCGCGTCCTTATGTACGAGTATTGCTCTGTGCGTTAGCTGATTATAGACAAGAACGGCACGCTTGCGTATCCGGCTCGTTAGGGGTCTGTGAAAAACGGCAAGATATAAACGCCGCAATGCTATCATTGCAAAGAATTACTCTATCGGGAGGATGCGCATGCTACTGATCGCTGAATACGTTGTTCCGGTTTCATCCGAGCCCATCGAGCACGGTGCGGTTTTCATTAAAGATGGTGCTATCGCTGACATTGGCGATGCGGAAATGATGCGCTTGCGCTACCCCAACGAAGAGGTAAAAGACTTCGGCATGGCTGCGCTCACCCCGGGCTTTATCGACCTGCATGCGCGCATGGAAGACGCGGTGTTCCGCGGTTTGGTGCACGACCTGCCCTTCGTTCAGTGGCGTAAGGAAATCGCTGCGCTCCGCAAGCGTATTTCCTATGCAGAGGCATTCGACTCTGCGTTCCTGGGTGGTCTTGAGGCACTTTCTTCGGGCGTTACCACCGTGGCAGACATCACGTCTACGGGCGCTTGCGTTTCCGCTGCTCAGAAACTTGGCCTGCGCGGTATGTTCTATCGTGAGGCGGGCGCAATCGACAAGCGCTTGGTTAACTATGCCATTAAGAAGGCCGATAGCGATTTGGAAAAGTGGTCGCAGACCATCGACTCCGACCGCATCACCCTGGGCGTTGCGCCAGATCCTGTGTACGAATGCCATCCCGAGCTGTACCGCAGCGTGGTGAAGTACGCCTCCGATAACGGCGATCTGCCTATCGCAATGGATTTGGCGGGCAGCAGCGAAGAGTACCGCTTCGTAAAGTACGGTGCCCCCTCTGGCCTGGACGAGGATCTGGGAATGCAGGGCTTCATGGAGGTTCCGCCATGGCTTCCCACTTCCGCAACCCCCGTCAACTATGTGTTGAATTGGGGTCTGTTCGACGCGAAGAACGTCATGGTCGTCTACGGCGTGCGCGTAAACGACGAAGACATCAGGCATTTGAAGGAATACGACGTTGCTGTATGTGCATGCCCCAGCCTGAATGCTCAGTTGGGCATGGGCGTTGCGCCGGTTAGCGAATATCTGCGCTCCGGCATGCGTGTGGGCTTGGGTACTGGAGCCCCGGCTTCTATCGACACGATGGACATCTTTAGCGAAATGCGCATGGAGCTGCTCATTCAGCGTGCTGTAACCGGCGAATTCCTTGATTCCCGCACGCTTATGGAAATGGGTACTTTGCGTGCCGCCCAGGCGCTGCGCATCGACGACAAGGTAGGCTCGCTGGAGGTTGGCAAACGTGCCGACATCGTGGCGGTCGATCTGTCAGGATCGCACTCTACGCCCACGTCGGACCCTGTTTCTGCCCTTTTGGGATCCGTGGGCAACGGCGATGTTTCCATGACCATGGTCGATGGCAAGGTGCTTTACGAACGCGGACGCCTGCACGTCGCTGGCGAAGTGGCAAAGAACATCGCTCACGTTCTTGAGATTCGCGGTCGCCTTCGCTCTTAATGCCTATTGGCACTAGTAAGCCCCTCTTGTCGAAAAGAGGGGCTTGTTTTGCGTGCTGTGCGTTAAGGTGACCACACGCTTACGGAAAGAGATTCAATGGCTAACGGTAAAAAGCAGAAGATGACGGCAAAACAGCTGAAGGAGCGCGAGGAGCGTGCCCTCGAACGCCAGCGCCTTGCCGAGGAAAAGAAGAAGCGTGACGAGCTTCTCAAGCGCATATTCGTTATTGCGGTGTGCGTGATTTTGATTTTGGCTCTCTCTCTTCCAACCATGGGTCTTATGTTCCTTGGCGGAAACCAATAAAGGCCCCAAGCGGCAAAAACCACTAAGTGCTGCCTACTGTCGTTCGGCTCGGTAGCGCTGGAGAGATAAGGAAGTACCAGTTGTTCGGCATTGGCGGATTTGAGCTATTCATAATCCTGCTGTTCGCGTTCTTGATTTTCGGCCCCGACAAGTTGCCAGAAATGGCGAAAACGTTGGGTGCTGCGCTCAATAAATTCAAGCAGGCGCAGGAAGAAATGAAGGCGGTTATCAACGACGAGGTTTTGGACCCCGATGCAGGCAAAAAAGCCGCATCTGGTTCTGGCTCGAAGCCGGCCCCTCATGCAACTCAGGAATCGTTTGCCGAGCGCAAGGCTCGCTACGACAAAGAACGCGCCGAGCGCTTGAAGCGCCAGCAGATCGATGCCAACCGTACAGCCATGAAGGCGGAAGCGGCGAAAAAGGCTGAAGAGCTCGAAAAAGCCGCAGAAGGCAAGTCCGAAGAGGCTGCAGCGAATGCAACCGATCGGGGGG
>URJE01000051.1 GCA_900547965.1 uncultured Eggerthella sp.
TGGCCATGCGCCGGATGATCGCCGCCGAAGTTCATCGACGGCCTATCTCAGACTGCAATGGGCTCCTTCGGCCAGGGCCGCGTGGTGTCGGCCTACCCTATCCCCCTTAGTTTGGAGAAGGGGGAAACGGGCTCTCTTGAACTAGTAAAACGGCATACCGAGCGCTTATCCACGCGCAATGTGTCGTGGATACCACTTTTGAAACCATGCGGTGAATGCCCCCATCAACGCGGGAAGAACGGAATTGATTGCGCCGACGTAGCTTGACGCATCTGTTTGCATGATGAAATAGGTCCAAATGGGCGTAACCAGGTAAAGCACTCCCCACGCCGCCGTAAGAATGCGGTTCGTTTTCATGAAGATCGGATTGAGCAATGCCGCTTCCCCGTTATAGCTGTTCTTGGAATAATACGCAGTCAGTGGAACTTTCAGGAAGCACGAAACCGTCCACATTAACCCGAACAACAGGTATGACACCGGGATAACAAGAATCGGCGATGCTCCCGCTAGCAACGCAATTGAACATGCGCCTACTGCTAAACCGGAAATCTGGTCATACAACGTAGCCTTTGTCCGATGCATCAGAACAGGCAGCAGCACACATACCGCCACGCTGACCAAACTGCCCCAGAACCCATCAATAGACGCAACAACCCAGAACACGATCCAGGGAATCAAAAGCAGCAGCATATTGGTCTTCGGCTCGCTGGCGCTTTTACCGTTGGCCTCATCGCTACTGTTCACGCCCTTTAGTGCGTCCGGATTATTTCCGTCCGCACTCGATGCCGCACCAAAATAATCATCCCAGTGCATCATCAGGTCGAAATCGCCTTCTACGGAGTACAGATGCTTCATGAGCGCTTCATCACCAGCAATCTCGCCGCTTGCAATTGAGCGCCAAACATCAAAGGGTGTGTTGATACGTGTAGTGAAACCACCAGCAAAGCCATCTTCGGGCTCTACTTCAACCCGGCTTCCCTTCTGCCCGAGAATAATGCGATAGACCTTGCCGATGTCGGTATAGTTCATGTCCAGCACAACATCGTGCTCTTGCCATGACTCCTTGCGATAAAGGGCTGCCATTTGGCGGGTGAACACCAAACTCGGATGTTCTTTTTCACCCGATTCGCTAACGCCCCAGCTAGCATCTGCCATCGCCTCAAAAACATCACGCGGGAATAAGTTCTGGTCAAGCTTGCCGCGAGTTTCTCCAGTAATGCCGCCAGAGGCAAATTCCTGCCCCGCTTTCTTCACCCAAGAAAGATATTCGTCAGTGCGATCCGAAAGCTCTTTCACCCTGAAAAGCTCACCTTGTCCGCAGAAAATCGCGGTGTAGCCGCCTTTTCCGTACAGTCGGTCGTACAGACCGGTAACGCAATCGTAGTTTCCCTGGGCCGTATAGAAGCCGCACGTGGAAATAACCACGGTGCTCTTGTCGCTCATATCGTAGCGAGAAGGATGCCCTCCGCTTTCCGTTTCCGTGCACATGAACGGAAGGGACATAGGAAGCTGACGGTCGATGAGAGTTTTTAGCTGACCGGGCAATCCAAAGTAATACAGGGGGAAACTCCAAACAACAACGTCGGCCCACAGGATTTTACTGATAACTCCCTGCATATCGTCGTGAATGCAACACTCCCCTGGCGTCTTGCTCCAACACGAAAAACAACCCAAGCAGGGTTTGAGGTTTAGCGAACCGATGTTAAGGGTTTCGATTTCAGGGGCCCGAGAACCGCTGCTTTCTTCCCTGGCAGTAATGCCCTCAAGAAAAGCGCTGGTTAAACGCCAGGTATTGCTTCGATTGCCTTTAGGGCTACCGTTGATGGCAAGGATCTTCATTTCGTGTTCCTCTATTCGACGGCACATTGTTCTGCCGATTCAGTATGCGCTTGAAAGCTTCTTCTGCCGAAATCGGCGGTATTGCTCCAATGCGAGCTTTGCCGTGTGCGCTCGTATCGAGAATAGCCATTTCGCATTCGTACTAAGAATATAGGACACGACCAAAATTGGCTCGTTGAGCACGTTAGAAAATGGTAAAGCCGAAAGCAATTAGGAGACCAAATTGGTAAGGTGAACGGGGCCGAACAAGCTAAAGACTTCCTTCACCTTTACAAGAACATCCATTTCATCACTGGCGAAAAAACCGCGACCTATTCCCTCCCATTCACAAAGGTAGTCAAAAAGGGTGGCGACATTGCTCCTGATAAGCAGGAATTTGAGCTAGAGATCTTCGACGTTGGTGTTGGCCAGATTGAGGATTACAACGACGTAACCATAACGGCCAACGTTGCCACGAATGGCGAAGGAAACCACGAAGGCACCACCCACCCCACCCCCGTCAGTCAAAAATGGGAAATAAGGGCACACGCCTGCGGCAATAATGGGACATAGGTTCATTCCCTCGCGCATGCGACTGTGGCACCCTCGTATAAGAAACACTTTCCCCAGCCAACGCATGCGAGAAAGGGCACGAATATGAACAGCGATGTACAGAAAAGTGTTAATGCTAAAACGCACTACTTCGATGAATATCTCATCGTGCCTGATAGCTTGCAGCCTGAAGTGGACGCATTCTGCGCTGAAGTGGTCACGCTTGGCGAACAGTGCGCAGACTTCAACACCTTCGAGGATCGCTTCGCGTCTGAAGGGCTTTCGGAAAAGTTTGTAGCACTCATCTGCCAATGCGCCCAGAAAAAATCCCCACAAACAAAAGAGCAGCGGCGAGAATCACTCAAAACTGCCAAGAGCATGATGCGCGAAAACCGAAAAGAAACCGCAGAATACCTTGCGGATTCAGTGCTTACATCCGCCAGAGTTGAAGCCGAGGGCCGTATCCTGAAGGAAAATCGAGAGCGCATGATCGAAAACGACACCATGGGCGACTACACAAGAACAAAGAACGCCATAGAAGACGGCATAAGCCTTTTCGGGTTCCTTTTGAATAAGTTCAAGAAGTAACGGCTCAGCGTTATCCTCTAAGCACCAACTACAAGGACGATGATCCAAGGAACCCCAATATGGTGCTTATTCTCATAATGCTGTTCATTGGCGCAGCTAACGTTGCGGGCTGCGTCCTTATCAAAAAACGAGGAATCCAAATCTTCCTGGGAATCTCAGCGTGGGCCTGGGTCCTTATTGCGCTGGCGAGCGGCCTGATTCTTTACAACATCAGTTACAAAACAACCGATATCGACGTATCGGAATCCCCCGATGGCACCCACGAACTGCACTTCCAGCAAATCGGAGAACCGGATTGGCCCTTCGGCTCAACCCACGCCCGTCTTGCTCTCGAAGACAATGGGAAAACCGTCGCAACGTGCAGCTTCGACATTGCCAACGACGGTAAGAACCTTGGTCCCGAAAACTGGGAAGCCACATGGACCAACAACCACGCATCAGCCACCATATTCGGCGAAGAGCAAAACGACTATCGCTACAACATCAGCTTAGATGGGAAAATTGAAGAGTTACAGCTAGACACCTATAACGGTAAAACGATCCCTGATACACAAAACGAAGCCCCAAGGCTCGACGAAGACGGCTACCCTACTGCTCAGGACTACCAAGCTTACAAACAGGAAATGGCAGCGGTTGCCAACCACCTTGGCCTCGGCGAATTCGAAATGGAATACGAGATTACGGCAAAGGGCTATCCCTACGCCGTAATATCCAGGGAAACAGACGAAACAACTGGCCAAGTTACCGAGCTGCACATTATCCTGAACGAACAACACGACCTATTATCGAACCGGGAATACGTTCTGCAAAAGCACCGCTTCGCAGCAGATGGAACAGAATCCGCTTCTGCCGAAATAGTCGACTTCTACCTGGTCGACTGCGCAACGCTCGAAGTCACCGACGAGCACATAACCCAATGGCACTAAAGCAAACCGCAGTTAAATAGCCTTGGACGTCGATTCTCCCGTACTTGCCGTGGTCGAGCGCCATAACGCGCGCCGTGTTGGTAACGGCAGCCGCACAGCAATCGAATGTCGGCATTGCCAATAAAGGATCTAACCAGCATGAAACTAAGAGCCTCTAACGCACTAAAAATTCATATTGAATTGGAATTCAATCCAATTTCAGAACAGTATCAATAAGGGCAAATACCACTGTTTACCTGGTGGAACGATACTGTTTTGGAATTAGTAAATAACAAAGAAGATAGAAGCGGTGCTTCGAACAAATGCCCAAGAAGCTTTACCTGTCCATCTAGATGAACCCGTTCATTGATTTCTAACAACTCTTAATCTATTGTAAAAAAATCAATAGCCCTCGACGCTATTGGGATCTATTTTTGGGGGAGGCTTACATGAAAACTGTTGCTATTATTGGCACCTTTGACACCAAGGGCGAAGAATTCGCCTACGTCAAAACCCGCTTCGAAGAGCTGGGCATCAACACCATCACCATCCACTGCGGCGTATTCGATCCGCAAACCATGCCTGACATTACCAACACGGAAGTTGCAGCAGCGGTTGATATCGAAATGTCCACCATCGCCGAAAAGAAAGACCGAGCCTTCGCCACGGAAACCATGACGCGCGGCGTCGAAAAGCTTTTGCCTACGCTGTATGCTAACGGCCGCTTCGACGGTGTCTTTTCCATGGGCGGCTCGGGAGGAACTTCTATCGCGACCGCAGGCATGCGCAAACTGCCGGTAGGCGTTCCCAAGGTTATGGTGTCCACCATGGCATCAGGCGATACCTCGCCCTACGTCGGCGCATCCGACATTGCCATGTTCCCTTCCATCGTCGACGTTGCAGGCATCAATTCATTCTCTGCGGCGATCTTCAACAACGCAGTTGCCGCTATGGCAGGCATGCTCGAGCACGTCGCTCCCAAACACGAAGATTCCAAGCCGCTTGTTGCTGCAACCATGTTCGGCGTAACCACACCCGCCATCCAGAAAGCGCAGGCTTACCTGGAGTCGAACGGCTACGAAGTTCTCGTATTCCATGCCACGGGCACGGGTGGAAAATGCATGGAATCGCTGATCAACGGCGGCTTCATTAAAGGTGTGCTCGATCTGACCACCACCGAATGGTGCGATGAAATTGCTGGTGGCGTTCTTGCCGCTGGCCCCGATCGCTGCAGCGCTGCCGCCCTTAACGGCGTTCCCGCTGTGGTATCCGTAGGCGCTGACGACATGGTGAATTTCGGCCCGTGGGATACCGTCCCCAAGCATTACCAGTCTCGCAACCTGTACAAGCACAACCCAACCGTTACGCTTATGCGCACCACGGTAGAAGAAAACGAGCAAATTGGGCGTGCCATCGCAAGCAAGGTGAATATGTCTATCGGCCCGTGCGCTGTAATGCTGCCTTTGAAGGGCGTTTCGATGATCGATGCCGAAGGCCAACCATTCTACGGCCCCGAAGAAGATGCGGCGCTGTTCCAGGTGCTTCGCGATGAAATCGACCCAACGAAAGCCGAGCTCATCGAAATGGATGCCCATGTGAATGACGACGAATTCGCCATTGCTGCAGCACAAAAGCTGATCGACCTCATGAATCAATAACGTATACAAAAAGACGAGAGCACACAGTTCTCGTCTTTTTATTGCAGAAGGTGCCCGAGCGCCACCACTACCCTAGCTTCATTGGGCCTCTTTCCATAAGGGCAGTATCTCTTATTGGAAAAAGGTTCATTAAAGTGATCGTTCCTCAAGGAAAAGGAGAAAACCATGCTTGAATTGTCCCGCGCAAAAATCCTCGACCGCTTCCGCAAGTCCCTCGACGAAGGCAACATCCTGCTCGGCGTAGGCGCCGGTACGGGCATCACGGCTAAATCGGCTGAGGCCGGCGGTGCCGACATCTTCGTCATCTACAACTCTGGTCGATTCCGCATGGCTGGCCGCGGCTCTCTTGCAGGCCTACTTTCCTACGGCGATGCAAACCAGATCGTTGTTGAAATGGGCGCCGAGGTACTGCCTGTTGTGAAGGACACCCCCGTGCTCGCTGGCGTATGCGGCACCGACCCCTTCCGCGTAATGAAGAAGTACCTGGCCGAGCTTAAGGAGCAGGGCTTTAACGGCGTTCAGAACTTCCCCACCGTAGGCCTTATCGACGGCACATTCCGCAAGAACCTCGAAGAAACCGGCATGGGCTACGACCTTGAAGTAGATATGATTGCCGAGGCTCACAAGCTCGACATGCTTACCTGCCCATACGTATTCGACGAAGAACAGGCAGCTGCAATGACCAAGGCTGGCGCAGACATCATCGTTGCCCACATGGGTCTTACCACCGGTGGCACCATCGGCGCAGAAACCGCACGCACGCTTGACGACTGCGCAAAGATCATCGAAGGCATCGTGAAGGTTGTAAAGGATATCAACCCCGATGCACTCGTTATCTGCCATGGCGGCCCCATCTCCGAGCCCAAGGATGCCGCCTACATTATTGAAAACGTTCCTGGCATTGACGGCTTCTTTGGCGCAACTTCCATCGAGCGCTTGGCAGCCGAACGTGGCATCAAGGCCCAGACCGAAGCATTCAAGTCCATCAAGAAATAGCTTTACCAGGTCACTTACTTGCAAAGTTAAGGCGCTCGCCATTTGGCGGGCGCCTTTTTCGTTCGCAAATTAAAATGGCAACCCAAACCTTGGCAAATGCCAAATCTCCCCAATCGTTCACTTCCGACATGCGCTATTCATCTGTGCTAAAGTTAGCTAGGCTTAACTTATTCTCTGCGTTTATCCACAAAAACCATGAACAAACCTTGCCACCACAGGGTTTCCGTTGCGAAACGAAAGATTTCCACCCAGGAAACCCAGCAACTAGAAACTGAAGGAGGGTGAAGCAAATAGAAACCGTTCTCGGAATTCTGATTCCCTTTCTAGGCACGACGATGGGCGCCGCTTGCGTGCTCTTCATGAAAAACAATCTGGGAAACCTGGTGCAGCGTTGCCTTGCGGGATTTGCCGCAGGAGTGATGGTCGCCGCGTCGGTTTGGAGCCTGTTGATTCCTGCTATCGAACAATCGGCTTCGATGGGGGCACTGTCGTTCTTCCCTGCTTTTGTGGGATTATGGCTCGGCGTGCTGTTCTTGCTTGCCTTAGACCACCTGATTCCTCATCTGCATGTGGGCAGCGAACAGTCAGAGGGCCCAAAAAGCAAGCTTAGCCGTACCACAATGATGCTATTGGCTGTAACGCTGCACAATATCCCAGAAGGCATGGCGGTTGGCGTTATGTACGCAGGCTTCCTTTCGGGAAATGCGCAGATCACAGCAGCAAGCGCATTGGCATTGTCGATCGGCATCGCTATTCAGAATTTCCCAGAAGGCGCAATTATCTCGATGCCGCTTCGGGCAGAAGGAATGAGTAGAAGAAAAGCATTCGCAGGCGGCGTGCTTTCTGGCATCGTGGAGCCCATCGGTGCAGTGCTGACGATCATCGCGTCACAGCTGATCATTGCAGCTCTTCCGTATTTACTGAGTTTTGCGGCAGGCGCCATGTTGTACGTGGTGGTCGAAGAACTAATGCCTGAAATAGTTCAAGGCAAGCATTCCAACCTTGGCACAGTGTTCTTTGCGGTCGGCTTCAGCCTGATGATGGTTCTCGATGTTGCGCTAGGATAAAAACCAACTAGCAAGAAGACCCCGCGCACTTAACAACGCACGGGGTCTTCTTATGGGCTTTGACCGGCTACGGGAGCCGAATAAACCACCTATTTCAACGCAGCCAAACTTGCTTTGCTTGCAATCGTCGAATGACCGAACAAAGCAAACCTACCTCAAAAGCCTCACAATCGCCATCCTTCACTTTCACGCTGCAAAGCAACCATATGGGAAAACAGGCCACCAGCCGCCTTCAAGTCATTGGGCCTACCCTGTTCCGCAACGCGCCCATCCTTAAGCACGACTACCTTGTCCGCATTTTCAACCGTACGCATACGGTGGGCGATTACAACAACGGTCTTCCCCTCAAGCAACCTCGACAGCGCGGATTGCACTTGCGTTTCGTTTTCAACGTCAAGGGATGCCGTCGCTTCGTCAAGCAGCACAATAGGCGCATCTTTCAAAAGCGCACGAGCAATCGAGATCCTCTGACGTTCGCCGCCAGACAATTTTGAGCCATTCTCGCCGATTTTCGTTTCATAACCCTGAGGCATCCTGCTAACGAACTCGTCACAGTTTGCCGCTTTCGCAGCGGCAAGTACTTCAGCGTCGCTTGCGCCTCTTCGGCCCAAGCGAATATTGCCCATTACCGTATCGTCGAACAGAAGCACATCTTGGAACACGATGGCATAATCGCGAAGCAGTATCTCGGGGTCAACCGTCGAAACGTCAACACCACCTACACGTACCGCACCACCCGTGGCATCCCAGAAGCGCGCCGCCAAACGCGCGCATGTCGACTTGCCTGAGCCAGACGCTCCAACAAGTGCTGTAACCTCGCCTTCGCGAGCGGTAAAGCTTACATCGTTAAGCACACGATCTCCCGCTCGACCATCTTCGCCAGCACCGTAAGAGAACGCAACATGATCGAACTCAATGTCATAGCCAGCTGGAGCAAATTCGGTGGCCCCTGACGCAACGGGCTCTTCCATAATAGAGCGCATGCGAGCAGCCGAAGCCTCTGATGCAAACAGCTCGCTTACCAAGGTAAGCGCCTGATCGAAAGGAGCGTAAACACGCGAAATTACAAGCAAGAACGCGAACATTACCATGAAATCAATGTCACCCGCAACGATAAGGCTCGCACCCACAATCAACGTGGTGGCAATACCCAACCGGAGAACCGCAAAAGCAGCATTCACGAGAATGCCGTTGAGCAACTCGCCTTTCGCGCATTCAATCTCGGTAGCGTCGATCATCGCATTGAGTCCCGACAGATAATGCGCTTCTTGATTAGTTGCGCGTATTTCGCGAATGCAATCAAGCGTTTCCTGAATGCCCTGCGTAACCTTCACCTTTGCAGCGCGATTGCGCTCAAACACAGGTTTCATTGGTTTGCGAGTTGCAAACAGAACGGCAAACGCCACGGGAATGCTCCAAAAGGCGGCTATCGAAAGCTGCCAGCAGAAGAACAACGACACCAAGAACACAATAGCCGTCGATATCACAGCGCCCCACAGTTCGCCAAGCACATGGCTATAGGCGTGCTCCATAGCTTGCACATCGCCCATTATGGTTTCCGTTAAATCGGCAAGATCGCGTCGCCCGAAAAACGAAAGCGGGAGCTTACGAAGTCGTTCTGCAATTTCGATACGCTGGTTGCCGCATTCCTCGTAAAAAATACAGTACGTGTAATAGTACTGCTGCCAGTTCGAAAACAGCAGAGCCACAAAGAACACTGCCAATCCCACGCAAAATGGCACCACATTTGGCAGGTCGGCATTTTCGGTAAGGTGCTTTACGAAACCATCCATCACGAAGAACAGAAACGCCATTCCACTCATAGTTACCAGATTGGTTACGCAGGTCCAAAAAATACCGCGCTTAACGCCTGAAACGCCTTTATCGGAAAGGAAGTACTTCTTCTTAAACGAGGCAAACATTATGCCTCACCTCCCTTCACGGCAGCAGCTTCCGTCTGCGCACCCGCGATCTTCCAACTTACCGCTTGCTCGTAGTCAGCCCACATGGAGGCATATAGGCCGCCTTCGTCTAGGAGCTGCCCATGCGTGCCTCGCTCAACAACACTTCCCTGATTAAGCACCACAATCTGATCTGCTCTTACCACCGTTGAAAGTCGATGGGCAATCATAATAACCGTGCGGTTTTCGGCAAGCTTAGCGAAACCTCGCTGGATAAGTGCCTCGTTTTCTGGATCTGCGAACGCAGTGGCTTCATCAAGCACTACGATTGGCGCATCTTTCAGAATCGCGCGCGCCAGAGCCACGCGCTGCACTTCACCGCCCGACAAATATGCCCCACCAGCTCCAAGACGCGTTTCGATACCTTGTGGCAGTTTTGCCACGATATCGTCACATTGCGCGGCGTGAAGCGCGGCAATTACCTGCTCGCGCGTAGCGTCGGGCTTAGCCGCACGTACGTTTTCCTCGAGTGTTTTGCTGAACAATTGGTTCGTTTGGAACACAAAAGCTACTTTTTCCATTAGCTCATGTGGGTCGATATCGCGCACATCGACACCGCCAACAAGCACTCGACCTGCTGAAACATCCCAAAACCGCGGAATCAAACTGGCGCATGTTGACTTGCCTCCGCCCGAAGGCCCAACAAGCGCCAGAGTTGTGCCCTCGGGCGCTTCGAGGCTCACGTCAGTGATCGCATCGCCCTCGGCACCGTCGTAGGCAAACGACACCCGTTCAAAGCGAACGTCATACTTTTCGACAGCACGAGGGTGCGCAGCAACAGGCAGAGGTTCTGCATCCATGATCTTACAAACACGACCAAGCGAATCGCCGGCCATCTGAGACGCCTCACTCAGGAACATTAGCTTCGCCATAGCCGTAGGAATTACGGCAGAGAAAATGGCGTAAAATGCGAAACTCACCACAAAGGCGGGAAAATCAGGTTCCAGCGGAGCCAAGATGAGCGCCACTGGCAGCAAGAAAATCACCAGACCGTTAAGCACAGATAGCTGAAGCACCTGCGGCTTACGGCAAAACGTACCCGCATAGTCCTGAGCCATTCGCGCATAATCGGTGATGGCATCATGAAACGCCTTAAAGGAATACACCGTCTGCTGAAACACCTTAACAACAGGAATACCTCGAACGTATTCGGTGCCCGTTTCATTCATACGCACAAGAGCACCCATATAGCTCTTCATGAATTTCATGCCCTTGCCGCTCATCATGGTCATTAAGCAGCAGACGGAAATCAACACAGCAGCCAGGCACGACAACCCTAAGCGCCAATCGAACACAAACAACAGCACGACCATGCCAATTACCATGGCGATTGAGCCTGCCGAATCGGGCAAAATATGAGCAAGTAACGATTCTGTGCTTGCAGCACAACCATCTATTACGCGACGCAACTCGCCAGTAGCATGGTTGTCGAAGTAACCCAACGGCAAGCGCATTAAGTGCTCGGAAGTTTGCTTTCGCATGTTTGACGCCGTACGAAACGCAGCCAAGTGGGTGCACATAAGTGCGAGGAAGTACACCAAAATCGAAGCTACAGCTCCACCAACCGCCCACCAGCCATAAACGGCGATTCCTTGTGCTGCCTGCCAATTAGGAGCAACCTCAATAAGGTCACGCGCCACAAGCCATATGCACACATATGGAACAAATCCCAGAACTTGCGAAACAGCGCTTAGCGCCAAGCCACAATATGTAAGCCACTTTCTACCGCCTGCAAAATCAAGCAATCGAGCAATATCGCTACGCTTGCGGCGCTTATTATTAGCCTCGACATCTGGATCAGCATGCGCGTTGCCACTGCTAACGAAATTAGCATCGTTATTTGCCGTCTCTTCAGCCACAATCGCTCCCTTCTATTTCTGGCTTTCGCAATGCCCAGATAACCTCTTGAGCATGCGAAACGCCTCTTGTTAGTTAACGTGGGTTAACTTATCATGAAGGTCAGCCAAGGCGAACTTTTAGATCTTGCGCTTGTACGAAAACGAAAAATATTGAGACGAAATCGAATGACCGACGCATCCACATATAGCGAAATTCCTCGCGCGATTCGATCGCTCTATGAACCGCAGCTCAAACAGTTCGGGATCGAAATTCACCGCGATGGCGAAAGCTGGTCAGGCACGGGCCGCAGCACATGGGGGAGCGGGTCGGTTTGGGGCATGCCCGTAGGCGATTTCTGTATTGCGTTCAGTCACGAGGTGTATGTAGAACGCGAAATGACCCTTGTCGAATCCCCTAAAAGCGCCTATGCCTGCGTGTGCATAGTATCCGAGGATTCTAAAGCAACCATGCCACGGATGATCGATCGCCCGAAAGCGCTTCTTGATGGATCGCTGTATTCGTTCGTACAACCAGCGGGCACGTTCTCAGGCACCCTTCATTCGGGGGGTCTGTACTCGTCACGATGCATTTGCTTTTTGCCTCAGTACTTCGAAGAACTCGATCAACGCTGGCCTGGCGCCTTTTCATGCCTATTCGAACGGTTCGATAACGGATGGAATGAAACCGAATCGCGCATCATCATGTCGACACTCATTGGTACTGGGCCGCAATACCAACCAGGTTCAGCATTGCTTATCGAGGCACGAATCAAACAAATGGTTGCTATGCTCGCCGCATCATGCAACAGCAAAGACTCCAAAAAATATGGTGGCGCAACGAACGAACAAGCTAGGCTCCCGCCTGCAGCGCCAGCCCGCCTTTGCCTGTTGAT
>URJE01000052.1 GCA_900547965.1 uncultured Eggerthella sp.
GAGTAGTCAACACGCTTGCCGAGCAGGTTCTGGCGGAAGCGGCCCTGCTTGCCCTTCAGCATGTCGGAGAGGGACTTCAGCGGACGATTGCCAGGACCCGTTACGGGACGGCCGCGACGACCGTTGTCGAACAGGGAGTCTACCGCTTCCTGGAGCATGCGCTTTTCGTTGTTAACGATGATCTCGGGAGCACCCAAGTCGAGCAGACGCTTCAGGCGGTTGTTGCGGTTGATAACGCGACGATACAGGTCGTTCAAGTCGGACGTTGCGAAACGGCCGCCATCGAGCTGGACCATAGGACGCAGATCCGGCGGGATAACCGGGATTACGTCCAGGATCATATCGGAAGGCTTGTTTGCGGAATGCAGGAACGAGTCAACAACCTTCAGGCGCTTAATAGCCTTGGTGCGCTTCTGACCCTTGCCGGTGGCAACGGTTTCAGTAAGCTCCTCAGCGGTAGCAGCAAGATCGATGCTGTCGAGCAGGTCGCGGATAGCCTCTGCGCCCATACCGCCCTTGAAGTAGTCGGAGTAGTTCAGACGCATCTCGCGATACAGAGCTTCGTCGGATACGAGCTGCTTGGGCTCGATCTTCAGGAAGGCCTCCAGAGCCTCGGAACGCAGGGTCTTGCGCTCGTTGAACTCCTCGTAGATGTCAGCGATTTCCTCTTCGACTTCCTCGGGCGTCATGCGCTCGTCTTCGTCGATATCATCAACGAACTCGTCCTCTTCGGGAACGTAGTCCACCGAAAGACGGCGCGTAGCCTCGATAAGGCGATCACGCTCTGCGTCCAATTCTTCCAAGTCTGCGGAGAGCTCATCGCGCAGCTCTTCTACGTCCTCTTCGCGAGCTTCCTTGTCAACGAACGTGATGATGGAAGATGCGAAGTAGAGAACCTTCTCGAGCTCCTTCGGCGGAATGTCGAGCAAGTAGCCCAGACGCGAAGGAGAGCCCTTGAAGTACCAGATGTGGCTTACCGGAGCAGCGAGCTCGATGTGGCCCATGCGCTCACGACGAACCTTGGAACGCGTAACCTCAACACCGCAGCGTTCGCAGACGATGCCCTTGAAGCGAATGCGCTTGTACTTACCGCAGGCGCATTCCCAGTCCTTCGTGGGGCCAAAGATCTTTTCGCAGAACAAGCCGTCCTTTTCGGGCTTGAGCGTACGATAGTTGATGGTTTCGGGCTTCTTAACTTCGCCACGAGACCAACCACGGATATCTTCAGCGCTTGCAAGAGAGATGCGGATGGCGTCGAAATTGTTAACGTCAAATTCGCTCATTTAGTTCTCCTCTCCCTTACCGATAAGGTCGTCAGTGTCGTTTTTCTCGCCCATCAGATTGCCAAGCTCGGCAGTGATGGAACCCAACAGGTCGTCGCTGTCCTTTTCGGACTTTTCTTCAACGGGAAGTGCGGCGCCCAAAAGCTCATCCTCATCGGGGTCGTGGGTGACATCGATGGTCTGATGCTGGTGACCCTCAAGCTCAACGTTGAGGCACAGCGAGCGCATTTCCTTGATGAGAACCTTGAAGGACTCAGGTACCTCAGGAGCAGGAATGCTCTCGCCCTTGACGATAGCCTCGTAGGACTTAACACGACCGGAGGTATCGTCGGACTTGATGGTCAGGATCTCCTGCAGAACGTTGGAAGCACCATAGGAGTACAGTGCCCAAACTTCCATCTCGCCGAAGCGCTGGCCACCGAACTGGGCCTTGCCGCCGAGAGGCTGCTGGGTGATCAAGCTGTAAGGACCAGTCGAGCGAGCATGGATCTTGTCGTCGACCATGTGGCCCAGCTTAAGGATGTAGGTCTGACCGCAGGTAATAGGCTCGCGGAAACGCTCGCCGGTACGGCCGTCGTACAGCCAAGCCTTACCAGTACGGGAAAGCTGCGGCACGAATTCGTCGCGAGCCATGTCGCCGTACTTGGCATGGTTGATGTTAATGAGGTTGCGGTTAGCAGCTTCGATGGCGTTGGAAATCTCTTCCTCGGTTGCACCGTCGAATACCGGCGTTGCAACGAACTGCGGACCGGCAACAGGCTCGGTGGACTCAGGATCGTCAGACCAACCCCACTTAGCAGCCCAACCAAGATGGTTCTCGAGCAGCTGACCAACGTTCATACGGGAAGGAACACCCAGGGGGTTCAGCATAACGTCGATCGGGGTACCGTCGGCCAAGTAAGGCATATCCTCTACCGGCAGAACGCGGGAGATAACACCCTTGTTACCATGACGACCGGAAAGCTTGTCGCCCTGCTGGATCTTACGCTTCTGAGCAACAAATACGCGAACGAGTTCGTTTACGCCAGGGGCAAGTTCGTCACCGTTTGCACGGGAGGAGCGAACCACGTTGATTACGCGACCGCCGGAGCCGTGAGGTACCTTGAGGGACGTATCACGAACTTCGCGAGCCTTTTCACCGAAGATGGCACGCAGCAGGCGTTCCTCAGCGGTGAGCTCGGTTTCGCCCTTCGGCGTAACCTTGCCAACAAGAACGTCGCCGGGGAATACCTCGGCGCCAACGCGGATGATGCCGTCGCTGTCGAGGTCGGAAACCATATCGTCGGAGATATTGGGAACTTCGCGAGTGATTTCCTCGGGTCCAAGCTTGGTGTCACGAGCATCAATCTCGTACTCGGAGATGTGAATAGACGTAAGCAGGTCTTCAGCAACAACGCGCTCGGACACGATGATAGCGTCCTCGTAGTTGTAACCTTCCCAAGGCATGTAAGCGACCATCAGGTTCTGACCAAGCGAAAGCTCAGCGCCGTCGCAAGAAGGACCATCAGCCAGAACGTCGCCAGCATATACCTTGTCGCCCTTGCGAACGATAGGCTTGTGGTTCATGCAGCCGGACTGGTTGGAGCGCTGGAACTTTGGAATGAGGTACTCGTCGTATTCGCCATCTTCACGTTCGATGATGATGGTCTGACCGTCAACGTAGTCGACAACGCCAGCGTTCTGGGCTACCAGAACTTCGCCGGAGTCAACCGCAATGCGGTGCTCGATGCCGGTACCAACCAATGGAGCACTAGGACGAAGCAGAGGCACAGCCTGACGCTGCATGTTGGAGCCCATCAGTGCGCGGTTAGCGTCGTCATGCTCGAGGAACGGAATAAGAGACGTTGCAACGGAGGTCATCTGACGAGGCGAAACGTCCATGTAGTCCACACGGTCGACAGTAACCTCTTCAGGCTCACCGAACACGCCCTTGGAGTCGCGGGTACGGCACAGCAGACGCTCGGAGGGAACGAAGGTTCCATTCTCGTCGGTGTGGCCGAATACGCGCGTTTCAGGATCGAACTGCTCGTTTGCCTGGGCAATGGTGTGCTTTTCTTCTTCATCGGCGGTGAGGTAGTCAACGATGTCGGTTACCTTGCCGTCTTCAACGCGACGATACGGGGCCTCGATGAAGCCGTAGTCGTTCACGCGGGCATACGTTGCCAGCGAGCCGATAAGACCGATGTTAGGACCTTCAGGGGTCTCAATCGGGCACATGCGGCTGTAGTGGGAGTTATGAACGTCTCGAACCTCGAAGCCCGCACGCTCACGGGACAGACCGCCAGGGCCCAGTGCGGACAGACGACGCTTATGCGTAACGCCTGCGGCGATGTTGGACTGGTCCATGAACTGAGACAGCTGAGAGGAACCGAAGAATTCCTTGATGGCTGCCACGATGGGGCGAATGTTCACCAGGGACTGCGGCGTAATGTCGTCAGGCTCCTGCATACTCATGCGCTCGCGCACAACGCGTTCCATACGGGAAAGGCCAATACGGAACTGGTTCTGAATCAACTCGCCAACCGTACGGATGCGGCGGTTGCCGAAGTGGTCGATATCGTCTACCTGAACGCCCTCGGCGCCATCATGGAGACCCACGATGTAGCGCATGGTTGCGATGATGTCTTCCTGCGTAAGCGTAGAGGCGTCGTTTTCAGGGTCGAACTCGAGCTTCTTGTTGATCTTGTAACGGCCAACCTTTGCCAGGTCGTAGCGCTGGGGGTTGAAGAACAGGCCGTCGAGCAGCGTACGAGCAGAGTCGATCGTGGGGGGCTCGCCCGGACGGAAACGACGATACAGCTCGATGAGAGACTCTTCCTTGGTGGTGGCAGGGTCGCGGTCGAGGGTGCGGATCACCATCTCGGAATCGCCGAGGATATCGATGATTTCTTCACGCGTTTCAGCGATACCGAGCGCACGCAGAAGAAGCGTAGCAGGCTGCTTGCGCTTACGGTCGATACGCACGGAAAGGATGTCGCGCTTGTCGGTTTCGAACTCGAGCCAGGCACCACGGGAAGGGATGATCTTCGCGTTGTAGATGGTCTTGTCGGATGTTTTGTCGCGCTCGGCAGAGAAGTAAACGCCGGGGCTGCGCACCAACTGAGATACAACAACACGCTCGGTGCCGTTGATGATGAAGGTGCCGCGGGGCGTCATCAGCGGGAAGTCGCCCATGAAGACGTCCTGCTCTTTGATCTCGCCTGTTTCGCGATTGATGAAGCGGATTTCAGCAAAGAGCGGTGCCTGATAGGACACGTCACGTTCCTTACATTCATCTACGCTATACTTGGGCTCACCAAATTCATGCTTGCCGAACTCAACACACATATCTTTGGTGTTGGATTCGATGGGGCTGATGTCTGCGAAAGCATTCGTCAGACCATCATCCATGAACTTCTTGAAGCTTTCCGTTTGGATTGCGATCAGATTCGGCACGTCCATGACGGCTGGGATCTTCGCGAAGCTCCGGCGAGTCCTATAACGGCTGGTGGAATCGGGGTTATTAGACTGAACCACGAGTCATTTCCTCCTTCGTTGCAACCGGTTGTTTTGCAAAAAGACACAATTTAATAAAATACTTCGCGGTACCTGCGCCGTCAAGGAAAATTTTCTTCAAGTGTGTTTTACCTATGAAGTTTTGGAAACTTTTTGCAATTCGCCCATTCTGGCACCGAAAGCGAAAACCAGCCTTCACCGCACCCCGCACTACCCTATGACGCCACACCGGTCCCCACCCCGCATCGCAATAAAAAAGGATCGCCCGAAAGCGATCCTTTTTTATTCTGGCAAATTAGCCCAACCCTATTGGAAATCGTAAAGATCCTTGGTAGCAACCTTGAAGTCTTCGTAAACCTCAGCGGCAATAGCGTCGTCCATCACGAGCTCAAATGCAGCGGGCTGGCCCTCTTCGTCGAACTCGGTGACCTCAAGAATGGTTACCTCGCCCGATCCGCCGGCCTCTTCCCCATCGCCAATAGCGTAGAAGAAACCGTAACGGCGATCGTTGTGGATGATAAGACCCAAGAATTCGAGGTTGACCTTGTCGCCAGACTCGTCTTCAAAGGTAAAAACGATGCCCTCTTCAACCGGGGGTGCGAAATTAGGTGCGCTTCCTTCTCTCATTATTTTTTCCTCCTGTAACGGATAGGCTCGGAATTGCCGGCCTTCTTGGCTTTCTTCTGCTTAGAACTTTCGTTCTTGTTGGCTTCCTTATCTACCACAGCTTCCTCTGCGGAATCAACCGTAGCAACAGGCTGTGCAGTTTCCACGGCACCAGCGGGAAGAAGCGGCGTGGAAGCGAACGAGAAGCGAGTGATATCGGTGCCGTACTTCTTCACCAGCTTGGCATTCTTGGGCTCGCGAGATTTCCACATCGCAAAAAGCGGCGTTGCAACCGCGATGGATGAATACGAACCAGCGATCAGGCCAACCGACATAGCGAAAGCGAAGTCTTTCAGCGTTTCGCCGCCGAACAGCAACATGCCCAGAACAGGAACGAACGAAGTGAGCGTGGTATTGACCGAGCGAATGAATACCTGGTTCAGCGAGTGGTTTGCCATAGACATGAAGGTGCACTTTACATCGGACTCCTTCATGTTGTCGTTGATGCGGTGGAACACCACAACCGTGTCGTACAGCGAGTAACCCAAAATGGTAAGAAGGGCCGCTACCGTGTTAGGCGTAACCTCGCGGCCAACCAACGCGTAAACGCCAACCACGATAATCAAGTCGTGGAGCAACGCAACAACCGCCATCAGGCCCATCTTGTATTCGAAGCGAACCGCAATGTAGGCGATGATCAAAAGCAGCGAAACAACAAATGCGATGAGGGAAGATTGAATCACGCTTTGGCCCCAGTCGGGTCCAACCGTGTTTACCTCATAGCTATCGGTGCTCAGGTTAAGAGTGTCGACCACTTTCGCCGCTGTGGTTGCGGCAGATTCGGCAGACGTAGTGGTAGTGCGAACCAAGAAGCCATCGGAGCCATCGGAATTAGTGGTCTGAACAACAGCGTCGGGCTCGCCAGCCTCGGCGAAGGCAGTGCGCATATCTTCGATGGAGGTATCGCCCGTATTGTGGAATGCGATAGATGTACCGCCCACAAACTCAATACCAAACTGAAGGCCGCGAACACCTACGACCACGAACGACAGAACAACAAGTGCAGCCGAAACGCAAAGGAATACTTTGCGTACACCCATGAAGTTGATGTCGCGCTTGATAAAGCGACCCTTCAGCTCATCGAGCGTCTTGTGGGCAATGGACTTCTTTTCCTCCATCGCCTCAGCGGAAGGATGGGCAACCGTTCCCGTCTGCTCACCGCGAAGCTCGGCATAAACAGGAGCTGCTTCCTGGCAATCGCGCACACCCCAGAAGCCAGGATGCTTGGTGATAACGCGCGGGGCAAGAAGGCGGATAAGCGGAGCCTTCAGCAGCAACATCATAACGATGTCGCACGCAATGCCCAATGCTAGCGTAAGGCCGAAGCCCTTGACACTTGCTGAAGCCAAGAAGAACAGGGTAAGAGCAGAAACCAGCGAAACCAGGTCGGCATCGATGGAGGTTTCGATGCCATGGCGAACACCCGTGATGGAAGCCGCGCGAACGCTTCTGCCCATTCGGATTTCCTCGCGGAAACGCTCAAGTACCAGAATCGAGGAGTCGGCAGCCATACCGATGGTAAGAACGATACCCGCAATACCCGCCAACGAAAGCGAGAACAGGCCGAACGCCGAAAGCGTAGCCAAAAGGCCAAGATAGAGCACGGCGAACACGGCCATGGCGGCAGCCGTAAGCAAACCCAGGCCGTGATAGAAGAACAGCAGGTACAGCATAACCAGGGCAAGGCCCAGAATGGCAACGATCAGACCGCTGTTGAGCGCATCCTGGCCAAGCGTAGGACCTACCACCTGGCTCTGCTCATAGTGGAAGCTTACCGGCAGCGAACCGCTTTCAAGAACCGTCTGGAGAGACTGGGCCTCTTCGAGCGTGTAATTACCCGTGATAGAAACCTGACCACCCGTGATTTCCGACTGAACCGCAGGAGCGGACTGGATTTGACCGTCCAAGATAATGACGATCTGGCCATTGGTGGGAGCAAGATCGCGCGTTGCATCGGCAAACGCCTGAGTGCCAGCAGAATCGAGCGAGATGTTAACCGCGTAGTACTGGCTGGTTTCAGACGCCTTGTCTACCGTAACACGCGTAATGTTCTCGCCCGTAATGAGGGGCGTATAGGTACCTGGGTCAACGCTGCGATACGTTGTCTTGCCCGTCTTGAAGGAATTGCCGAAATCATCGGTAACCGAGCCCTGCTGCATGTAGGTGCCGTTCTTGATAGCGGCCTGGTCGTCAGCTTCGGTGAAGGAATCGGCACGAGCAAATTCCAGCTTGCCCGTTTTGCCGATGGTGGCAAGGGCTGTTTCAGGGTCGGAAAGACCTGGGATCTGGACCAAAATTTGATCGTTGCCCTGAACCTGAACCGTTGCTTCAGACGCGCCTAAGGCATTGACGCGCGATTCGATGATGGCGCGAGACTTTTCCATGTCTTCCTTGGTAACGTCTTCGCCATCGGTGCTCTGTGCTGAAAGAACCACGGAAAGACCGCCCTGGATGTCCAAGCCCTGATTGATCTTTTCATTCGGTGGCGTGAACATGAACACCGAGCCGATTACCAAAATGGTTGCCGCAATAAGGAGCCATACGTTGCGGCGGTTCTTGTTGCCACCTGTACGCTTGTTGCGCTCCTTCTGGCGCTGAGAATTCTTCTTCTGAGCTTCTTTTGCGCGAGCCTTGCGGCGCTTTTCGCGATCCTTGGCACGCTGCTTTTCTTCAGCCGTGAGCTTCTTCGCTTCTTTGGAAGTAGCCGTGGCTTCTTTTTCCTCGTCCAATTCGTTTTCCTTGGGTTGGTCGACCATAGTAGTCCTTCTGATTTTCCTCTGAACAGCGCGCTAACGCGCATGTGCATATCGGAAATATGATAGCGGCACGCACGTTAACCCGATGTTATTTCTTCAATTTCGCCACTTTATCGCACAAAAGCAGTCGCCGAAAGGGCAAGAGCGATCATTGCGCAACCTTTGCGAGCGAGCAGAGCAAAGCGCACAGGCGTACTTGCCCAAAATGGGAAAATGGGGATAACCCCATTTTCAAACCAGTTACTTGCTGCTAGTAGTCCTTTGCAGCGGGAGAGTTCATCCAATCCTGATAGAACTCCTCGTAAGCATCGGCGAGCACTGCCTCGCGGGCGCGGTCCATCAAATGCAACAAGAAATAGAGATTGTGGATGCTCAGCAACACGCTTCCCAGCATTTCGTTCTGCTTAACGAGGTGGCGGATGTAAGAGCGGCTATGCGTTTTGCACGTGGGGCAGCTGCACTCAGGATCAAGCGGGCCGAAATCATGCTTGAACTTGGCGTTGCGCATGTTCATGCGACCCCGAGAAGAAAATGCCGTTCCCATGCGTGCCGTACGAGTCGGCAGCACGCAATCGAACATATCAACGCCTTCGTGAACGGCGCGGACCAACGTAGTGGGATTGCCCACGCCCATAAGGTAACGCGGTTTGTTTTCCGGCAGCGCGCGAGCAACGTCGCCCAGCGTTTCGAACATGGTTTCGTGGTCTTCACCCACCGAATAGCCGCCGATGCCGAAGCCCGCAAAATCCTTATGGCCCGAAGCAACACTTTCCAGCCCAATCTGCTTCAGGCGAGCGATTGAATCAAGGCGCAAATCCAAATGCATGCCACCTTGGCAAATTGCGAAGAGCGCTTGGTCTTCGCGCGTATGGGCGGCAAGGCAACGGCGAGCCCAGTTTGCAGACAGGTCAACAGCACGCTGAACGAATTCACGCGTAGCAGGATAAGGCGGGCACTGGTCGAGCTGCATGATAATATCGGCACCCAACTTCTGCTGGATGTCCATGTTGTCTTCCGGCGTCCAGCGGATTTTGTCCCCATCGTAGATGGAGGTGAACGTTACGCCGTCGTCGTCGAGCTTGCGCGTATCTTCGAGAGAGAAGATCTGGAACCCGCCCGAATCGGTAAGCATTGGGCCATCGTAGGCGCAAAACTTATGAAGGCCGCCCGCCTCGGCAACCAGATCGGCGCCAGGGCGCATTGCCAGGTGGTAGGTGTTCGACAGCACAATCTGCGAACCAATTTCCTTCAGCGTTTGAGGGCGAATGCCCTTCACCGTGGCACTGGTTCCAACGGGCATGAACAGCGGGGTTTTAACCGTACCGTGTGCCGTTTCGAACGAACCCGCACGAGCGTGCCCCGATTGAGCCTCGACCGTATATTCAAACAAAGCCATTATTCACACTCCGGAAGTTCGTCAACAAAACGAGCAAAGTCGGCAAGGGTGCCGTGTTTCACCGATTCGATATCGAATTGGTCAGGATCAAGAAGCCAATCGGTTACCAGATAGGCGTCCAAACCCAGCTTCATCGCCGCTAAGTCTTCTCGAGTATTGTTCCCTACCATAAGGATGTCCTCAGGCGCTAAGCCGATTGCCTCCACGTTTTCCTGGAAATAAGCCGTATGAGGTTTGGTGCTCGTAGAATTGTCGTACGTGGTAATGCGATCGAACGCGCTTGCGGGAACATTCGCCCAAGAAAGGCGCTTCTCAACCGCAATACGGGGGAACAAGGGCATAGTGGTGAGATACAGCGGATAGCCCTTTTCCTTCAATGCCTTCACCACATAAGCGGCGTTCGGGTCGACGTTGGTTGCCATAGCGCTGAGGGCGTCGAAGTGAGCCGCATAATACTCGTCCATCAACTTCTCATATTCAGCCGAATTGCCGCCCCCCATGCAGGAGGTGAACGTTTCCCAGAAACGCTCAGAGTTCAGGCCGCCCTGTTTCGTAAGCATGCTTTTCACGCCAGCGCTCAAAGCATCAATGAAACGTTTCGGGTCATGGCCGCAAGACTGCACGAAAGCGGCGATATCATTGAAATAGTTTTTCAGGAATGCATCCATGTCGATAGGCAGGAGCGTCCCATCGAGATCGAAGAACACGGCTTTATAGCTGCGTTTGGGCATTGTGGGCAATCCTTTCTCAAAGGTGCTCGAAAGTAATCAGGTGCTAGTATAGGTGACGCTGGAAGGAGCGTACGACGAACCTATGAAATTACTACTTCACGCCTGTTGCGGGCCCTGCTCTTTGGAACCGGTTCGGATACTGGCTGAGGTAGGCCATGACATAACCATCGCCTACCTCAATTCCAATATTGCGCCTGCATCCGAATATGAGCACCGCCTTGAAACACTGCTGGAATGGGCGAAGAGTCAGAATATCCCCGTGATAGAAGGGCCCTATAAACCCGCCAACTGGCAAAACGCCATCAAGCGAAGCTGGAACGGTACACAAGAGAATCGAGCGGACCGCTGCCGTGCCTGCTACCGCATTCGCCTAGAAGAGCTTGCTCGTTACGCATATAAGCATGGATTCGACGGCATTGGCACCACCCTCACCGTAAGCCCCTACCAATATATAGACATCATCAACGAAGAACTTGAACGCGCGGCAGCGCCTTACGAAGGATTGTCGGCGGTATTCCAAGACTTCCGCGAATTCTATCCACAAGCAACCATACGTAGCCGTGAGCTGGGCATGTATCGCCAGAATTATTGCGGTTGCGCTTATTCCGATGCCGAAGCTGCAGCTGAGCGTGCCGAGCGCAAGGCTGCACGAAAAGCAGCCAAGGCAAAAGAGAAACGAGAGAAATTAATGAACATGCGTACCGACGATTTCGACTACGACCTGCCCGAAGAGCTTATTGCCCAGGAACCCGCTGCCGAGCGCGATGGCTGCCGCATGCTGGTTATGAAGCGCCAGAACGGCGCCCTTCATGATGAGATCTTCCGCGACATCATCAACCATTTGAAGCCAGGCGACCTGATCGTAGCCAATGAAACCCGCGTCATGCCCGCACGCCTCTTGGGAACCAAACGCAACACCGGCGGCCAGGCAGAGGTTTTCCTGCTGCGTGAACGTTTCGACGTTGAGCCCAAACACGACTCTTCGGCCATCTGGGAAGTATTGGTGCGCCCCGGCAAGCGCCTAAAACCCGGTACGGGTGCCATGGTCGATTTCTCCGACAAAGAAGGCACGGTGGTGCTTTCCGCCGAGATCATCGACTGGGTTGAAAACGCCGAAAAGGGCGAACGCCTGGCGCGCCTCACCACCACCCTGCCCTCGCTCGACGAAGCGTTGCACCGTGCTGGCCATACGCCCCTGCCGCCCTACATCAAAAACTATGCGGGCGATGAAGAGCTGTATCAGACGGTATTCTCGCGAGAAGAGCGCAGCGCCGCCGCGCCCACCGCAGGCCTTCATTTCACGCCCGAGCTCATTGAGCGCATCAAGGAGAAAGGCGTCGATTGGGAGACCGTACACCTGGAAGTCGGACTGGACACCTTCCGTATCGTTGACGAGGAGTTCCCGAAAGATCACCAGATCCACACCGAGCGCTACACCGTTCCCGAAAAAACCGTTGAAGCCATCAAGCGCACCAAGGCCAACGGCGGTCGCGTTATCGCCATCGGCACCACCAGCGTTCGCAGCTTGG
>URJE01000053.1 GCA_900547965.1 uncultured Eggerthella sp.
TACCTTGCTGCCAGCCTCGAGCGTGCGGCCCTCGCGAACCGCCGTTTCGAGCGATTCGTAGCCCGCAGCTTCCGCCTGCTTAACAGCGGCGGCAAAGCAACGGCGCTCGGTTTTGTTGTTGGAGATGTAGTCGATATAGCGGGAAGCCAGGCCATCAAGCTTTTCGAGCTGGTCGGCGCTGTAGCTCTCCCATGCGTTCTTGCGTTCCAAGAAAACCACCTTTCACGGAAACTTGTTTATCGCAGGAAAGGATAGCACGCCCCGATGGACGACGCGCCACCCGAAACGAAGCGGCTACTTTCGGTGAGGAGAATCGCCCTGAGAGCAACAGAGGGAAGGCGCCCTCTCGGCGCTTCCCTCTGTCAGTCGCATCGTATGGGGAGATGCTTCCCGAAGCTATCTGTCGAACTTCCTGCGTGCAACTGTTGCCCCGCTCGCCGCCATTACGGCAAGCGCAGCAGCTGCCCCAAGGGGAGTCACATCGCCCGTTGCGGGGAGGTTGGCAGCCTGCGAGGAATCGTCGTTGGATTCTTCGCCTTTGCTGCTCGCGTCGGCGCCGGAAGCGTTAGCATCGCCGCCGTTGCCTGCATTCCCCGATCCGTTGCCCGTATCGGCGCTGGAGCCATTGCCGGTATCAGATCCGTCACCCGAGCTATCGCCGGAGCCAGATCCCCCATTGTTGTCAGAGCCCGCTCCCGAACCGTTGCCGGAGCCGTTGTCGGTACCAGGATCCTTATCGCCGTTGGAGCCCGATCCGTTACCGGCATTCTCTTCGTAAATGCTGTACTCGCTGCTTCCCGGGTTCACGCCCGTTCCGCCCTTTGATTCAACCTTGGTGGCCTTCGAAACCAAAACCTTCGGATCAATACCGTTACCCGCGTTGCCCGGAGCACCCATTGCGGCATCGTTTTCACCGACGGTGTTTCCGCCCGTCGCCTTCAACTCGGAAACCGCAATGGTGCCTTCGCCAGCAACACCCGCGCCGCCGTTTCCTCCGCCCATGCCAACAGATCCACCCTGCGCCTCAAGCTGACCGTTGCCGATAATGGAGCCGCCGTTCAGCACGATGCCTGCACCGCCGTTTCCGTTGTCGATGTCAACGCTGCCGCCAGTCGCCTTCAGCGTGGCACCTTGGTCGATAACCAACTTGCCCGCGTTCACAATCAGGCCAGTTTGGGCATCCTTGCTGGATACGACGCCTTCGCCCTCAATGGAACACATGCCCTTAACCGTTACCGTGCCGTTTGTCTGCACGGGAGCTACCGGCGCTACGACCTTGTAGTTTCCGTCGGTAAGGTAGTTGGCATGGGACCTGATTTCGGCATCCTCGAGGGCGGATCCGTCGTTTAACGTGATCTGGTTAACGAACGAAGCACTGTTCCGAGCGCTCAAAGTGCCCCCGTTCACTTCCACGGCGCCATAAGCAACCGAATCGTCGAGGGTCAGCTTGCCGCCCTTTTCCACAACGATCTTCACACTGGAATAAATCTTCATGTTGTGGAGAGTAACATCTGCACCTGCGGGAATGGTAAGCGTTTCGGTGCCGAAGTTGCCGTTTTCACCCTTGCCGATAATGCCGTACACGCCCGATTCGTGCGAGCCGTAAATGTCGTGCAGGCCAACGGGCACAACCGCATTTCCCGTCTCAGAGATCTCATACGGCTCCATGTCCCATGAGCTGGTTCCTTCGGCAAGCGCATCCATCCGCTGCTGAAGGGTTTGATCGTCCGCATAGATGTGCATTTCCACCGAGCTGCTTTGCTGGTTGCGCGCACCAGCGGTCACCGTTGCCGTTATGTAGTACGTGCCTGGCGTCTGCGGCGTTCCCGTAACGTAGACAGTATCGTAGGCAACAGGGCTTACTTCCATGCCACTTCCTTCAGGGCTGATGGAAAAACTGATTTCAGCGTCAGAGTTCCTGGTTGCAAAGGTATTCCAGTCCTCCCATTCGCCGGTTCCCTCTTTAACCTCGGGCTTCAGGCGATTCGACTGGCTCGTGCTTGACGATCCGCCACCGCCACCCGTCGAAGTTGCCATCACTTCATATTCGCTGCTCTGAACAGACGTGCCATTTACAACGAAGCACTGGAGATCGCCCGAAAGCCTAACCTGGATCTGCTCTTGCACCACAAAGCTCAGCGTTTCGCTTGTCGAATCTGCCAATCCGTCTTCCTTAGTAGCAGAGGCGGAAACTGCAATGGAATACGAGCCAGCGGCAGGCGCCACGCCCTTAAGGGAGATCTCCCCATCGGAAACGGAGGCACTCAAGCCTTCAACTTCTATGCCATCCTGGCCAAGAACCTTGGCGGAAACCTTGGCATCGGCAGCTTTCGTTCCCTTCAATTCAAAGGGCAGCACTTGGCTCACCTGGCTACCCTGCACGGCAGCAGAGAACTTCTTTCCCGACGCAAAACTGAATGCAAGATCCTGGTAGGATTCAGCAGGCTTGCCAATGTTCTCAGGCTCTTTCGTACTACCGGTGTACGTCACGGATCCGTTGTTTTCAATCTGACCCGTCTCAAAGGTGCAGTTTTCAAACACCGCTGTGCCGTTCACAACAGGCGTATTGGAAAATGAGCAATTCGAAAAATGAACCACAGCGCCTTTCTGCACTTCAACATAGGCGCCTTCGGCATCTGAACTATTGCGCTTGCAGAAGTTTATACGGTCGACCGCAATGTCCGAACCCGAAGGGAACACGACCGTCATTTTGTAGGAATAGCCGAAGTCAACCGTTTTCGGGCCAGAGCCGAAGAAACCCTCGGAATAGCCCGAAAGCTCAACGATGGACGATGGGATGGTTACCGTGCCTTTGTCGGTAAAGCTGGTCCCAACATGTATCTTGGTGGACCCCTTGGCGACGGCTTCAGAAAGATAGGTGCTCAGTCCGTAGGAGTTGTCGCAAATGTAGTAGTAGCTATCGCTTGCGTTTTCAGATGCAACGCTTACATCCTGGTCTTCTCCTGTTGCAAATGCGGTGGTCGGAGTGGCAATTGCCATACCGGCAGCCAAGGCGGCCGCCATACCCACCTTCGCCGCAGAAACCGCAGGCGTGCGAAGCGATTGAGATCCTTTCATGCTCTCCCTTTCTGAGATGATTTCTGCCTATGTAAAAGTTAGTTGTGGCTAATTGTCATGCGGGAGTTTACCATAGATAACAATTTAGTTGCAGACAAATTCTCGGGGATGCGGCTTTTGGCCATTGGTATACTTCGGTGCCTCCCCGCCCTATCGCGAAGAAGGACCCGTGAACATAAGGAACGATCAGTCGGAAAACAGCCCCCTCAAAGCAATCACAAGCGAAAACGCCAAGTTTGAGGTAAGGAACAGAAGCTTCTTCGCCTTCAACACGAACTGCTGCATAAAGGCAGCGATCGAAAGCGATGGGGCACAGTCCTCATCTGGGCAATTGCTAGAAAAGGTTCTCGATGACGCGGTGAGTCTCTGCTTCCACTACGAAAAGCTCTGGAGTCACACCCGAGAAGGAAGCGATATCTGGCGCCTGAATCACGCGCAAGGGGAGGCCGTGCCCATCGACACCGAAACCGCAAAGATTCTGCAGCTTTCCAGGCACTACCGCGAGGAAACCGCAGGACTGTTCGATGTTTCCATGGCTCCTGTTGCCGAACTCTGGAACTTCCGCAAAGGCCGAGTTCCCAGCCCGGGTGAAGTGCAGCTCGCTCTCAAGGTTGCCAGAGCGGGACACCCCCGCATCATGGAAGATCACGCTCAACTCCCTACCGCAGAAAGCAGGATTTCCCTAGGAGGCATCGCGAAAGGATATATCGCCGATCGCGTTGTTGAGGCGCTAAAAAATCATCGTATCCACGATGCCCTCGTGAACCTTGGGGGCAACATCGTTATTATGGGGCGTCCTTTTTTGGCCAAGATCCCACAGCGGCAATGGCACGTTGGCATCCGATCCCCGAAACACGTCCTGCAAAGAAAGGAAGCAGAAGAGCAGGCTGCAGCCATAGCGCGCAGCCCCCACGGAACCGACTCTCGTGCGCTCGGCAACCGCAAGCTGCCCAACGAAGAGCCCGCCTGCATCCTCGAGCTGAACGACTGCTCCATTGTTACCAGCAGCATATACGAACGTTGTTTTGCGGATGAGCGTGGAAACATCCACCATCATATTGTCGATCCACGCACCGGCAACCCTTCGAAAAGCGACCTTGCAAGCGCAACGGTCATATCGAAGAGGTCTATTGATGGCGAAGGCTTCTCAACGGCGCTTCTGATCATGGGAAGCTATTGGGCAAAAAACTATGCAGAAGGGCACCCCGACCTCGAAGCCGTGTTTATCACCCGCGATGGGCGTGTTGAGGCCACCGACGGGATACGCAAAGTAATACGGGCGCGTTGAGATCATCGGCGGAACGCGCAAAGCGATGGTCTACACCGCAGACCGCGATGCAGACCGCACACTCCTCTAAAAAGCTGGGAATAGGGCAACCCATCGTTTGAACCATGAACCCTCAGAAATAACCAGGGAACTTGCAATCAGTCTGCCGGAAGCTGTTAGCTCCAGTCCTGACCAACTACTACCAAGTAGTCGCCCGTAAATGAATAGGTGCCATCGTTCTTCTTGACGGTGCCCGTGCCCAGCAAATCGGCGATCTTCTGAGCTTGGGTGGAATCGGTGCCGTTGTATACAACGATCGTCTTCTTGTAGTTGTAATCGTCGGCGTTACCGGTTTCGCAAACGGCGCCCTGCGGGGTAAGTTTCGAGGCCGCTTCATTTGCGCAACCCTGGATACCACTGCCGTTCTTTACGGCAATCTTCACACCAGAAAGCGAAGAGGAAGAGCTCGAGCTCTTGGAGCCGCTATCGCCAGAACCGCTGCCACCTGTTCCCGCCGAAGACATAACAGCGCCGGTTGCGGAATCAACAACGGTTTCTTCCGTAGGTGAAAGCCCCTGCTTCACGCGGCTCATCATCTTTTGCCACTCTTCGGTATTCACCTTTTCGTACCAAATATTGTTTTCATACACTGAAGTGGTGGGTACCTGAGCTGAATATACGTTGTTGTCGACGTCGATACCCATCATGGCCTGCGCTAAACCAAGAATACCCGCCGCAGAATAGTCGGTAGTTATGTACTGAGCGAGCGTGTTTACCGTATTGGTAAGCGTGGCAACGTCGGAAGCCATCAGCTTCTTCATGATGGTGGAAATAACCATGCGCTGGTTAGCGGCACGAATGGAGTCGCCGTCTCCGTCGCCCACGTTATCGTAGTTATGGCGGCTGCGGCACAGAATGAGCGCCTGTTCGCCGTTGAGGGTCTGCTCGCCCGCATCGACGTGGCCGCCTGCCATGTCGTCGTTGATTTCCATCGGCACATTTACCGTAATGCCACCCAAGGCATCAACTACGGCCTTAAAACCATCGAAGTCGATTTCCGCATAGTGGTTGATGGGGACGCCTGCCAACTTGGAAACCGCGTTAATGGCACCAGAAGGACCACCGAATGCATAGGCGGCATTGATTTTCTGTGTGCCGTGATTGCCAATGGTCACCTGCGTATCGCGCGGGATGGAAATGAGCGTAACTTCCTTTTCCCTTGGGTCGATACGCGCCAAGATCATCGAGTCGGTTCGATATGAACCGCCGTATTCGTTAGTGGATTCTCGCTGCTCCGATTTGTCGATGCCGATAAGCAGCATGTAGAACGGGTCGGATGCCGAATCGGTAACCGTAAGCGAGTTCAGAAGGTCAGCGTCAACATCTTTGTTCAGCGCCTTGTCGAGGTTGTTGAGGTAAGCCCAGGCAGCGCCTGCGCCACCAAGCACCAAAGCCAGGCAAACGGCAACCACACCGAGCGCAATGCGCTTGCGACGCTTCTTCGTGCGCTCGCGCTTAGCGCGAAGGATCTCGCGATCATGTGCGTTACGAGGAACATATGGACCGCGCTTGGTGGGCGCACCATAAGCGCCAACCGAGCGGAAATTGCTCTTTTGCTGCGTGTGAACAGGGGAAACATGCGTGGAGGAACCATAGTTGCCGGCTCCATACGGATTCGTGCTCGAGCCACTAGGACGATGCGAAGCATGCGACGCGCGAGACGTACGAGTATACGGGTCAGAAGCACTTCCCGCTGAGCGATGCGGCGTGCGCGAGGAGGAAGCGTGCGCCGCCTTCCTTTCAGCACGAGCCGATCGTTTTGATGGCTTGTTATTCGAAGCAAACATGCAATAAATGATGAAAGAAACGTTAATGTCATGCAAATTAATTCGGCGAAAACCACAGTATGCGCGAACAGAAACAATGATTTTCACGCATTATTTACACATTCCTCTACAATTTGTTGAGTTTATTGTGCGTAAAACGTGAAGCGCATCAGTTCGGGCGCGGCACGGAAAGGGAACGACTGTGCGGCGGCCGTTTACGCACCGGGCATGTCAAGACGATTCCGCCGGCACGCCCGTGGAGCCAAAGCTACCGTGACCCTCAGATGAACGTTTTCGACGATTCCGCTGGCACGCCCGTGAAGCTCTTCGATGGCGTTTATGCTCCCGGCACATCCAGGCGCTTTGCCATATACGCATTCGCAGCGAGCTCAACTTCATCTTCGAGAGCAACAAGCTCCACTTTGCCGCCCAAACGGCGCTCCATCGCCGCAGCAATAAGGTGATCGGCAATGGCGGGGTTCTTGCCCAAAAGCGGCCCATGAAGATAGGTTCCGATGCAGTTGCGGTACAGGGCGCCGTCGCAGCCCGAGTCGTCGTCGTTGCCGTGACCCACATTGGAAACCACTTTGCCAAACGGCTTCAAGGAGGCACCGATCTTCGTGCGACCAGCGTGATTCTCATACCCCACTACCGGTTGCGGGGAAAGTTCGGACTCCAACGCGATGTTTTCGATAAGGCGATCGAAGCCGACCCCTGCGCGGACCGTTTTCAGGTCGAGGATGGAAAGGCCCTCCACCGATTCATCGCCCATAAGCCAATTGCTGCCCAAAATCTGGTAGCCGCCGCAGATAGCCAAGAGCGCTCCGTCGTTTTCCACGTATTCGCGCAGATCTTCGCGCATGCCCAGCAGAACCTCGGATGCCAGCTTCTGCTCACGGTCGGGGCCACCACCCAAGAACACGATGTCGGCAGTGGAAAGATCAACCGATTCCCCGTAGTGGACTGATTCCACCTGCGCAGGGATGCCGCGCCATGCGCAACGCTGGGCAAGCACGCGTACGTTGCCGCCATCGCCATACAAATTAAGCAGATCAGGGAACAGGTGCACGATACGCAGCGGCTGCTGCTCGAACACGCCAGCTTCGGTCTGATGTGCATAGGCACCCGAAACCCACTTCTTGCTGCACTCCGGCTTGGCATCACCCGATGTTGGGTTGGCGGGCGCCGCCTTATCGGCGCGTGCCATCAAGGCAGAACGCACTGCAGGGAGCGAGGTGTAGTTGGCAATAGCGTAGAGATTCCATTCGGAAGGCAGCTTCAGCGCAGCATCCACCACTTCGTTGACGCTATCGACCGTCTTGGCATCGATGCCCGCATACTTCAAGCGCAACTGCAGATCGTTCTTGCGGATGCCGCCGGCGAACACCATAACGTCTTCCTGGCTGGCCAGCTCTTCGAAGTCGCAGTCCCAAATCCAGGAAATATCGCGGCCGTCAGCTTCGTTGTCGTTGATGAAGAATGCCGCAACCTTCTTGCCCGGCGCCTGCGTAATGAGTTTCATGTTTTGGTTGAAGCCCGTCGGGTTCTTCGCCAGGTTCAAAAGGACAGGGCGCCCCTCGATGGTAAGCGACTGCAAGCGTCCGTTCTGGGGGTCGAACAGATCGACCGCCTTCTGGAACACCGCGTCGGAAACACCAGCACAATGGGAGGCCAGCCAAGCGGCCATAACGTTGTATACCATGTACGACCCCGCGCGCTGAGCGTGAAGATCGACGCTTTTGCCCGTTGCCGTTTCTTCTACCGAAAACGTGATTTCATCTCCGAACACCACGCTCTTGGCGGCGAAATCCAAATCGGGGCGGCTGAATCCGCAGTTCGGGCACGAATACGTACCGAGCTGACCGTACTGACGGTAGCCGTAGGTGAACATAGCCGAACAGCGCTGGCACATTTGAGCGTCTGCCACGACGTTTTGACGCTGATGCATGTCTTCGCCCACGCCAAACGCAACAGACTTGTTGGGCACGCGCTGCGCGATGATGGCGCACAGCGGATCGTCAGCGTTGTAAAGCAGGGTGGTGTTGGGCGACTGCTCCAGGGCGGTAGCGATGGCGTCTTGTACGCGATCGATTTCGCCGCAACGATCGAGCTGATCGCGGAAGAGGTTCAGCAGCAAAACGTAATCTGCCTGCACCTGCGGCAGAGTGTGGGCCAGCCACAGCTCGTCCGATTCGAACACGCCCCATTCCACCGTGCCCTTGGTTTGCAGCAACGTAGTGGCCACGCCATAGGCAAGGTTGGCTCCCGTGCGATTGCACGCAATACTCTTACCCTGGCGCTCCAGCGCATCGGCAATCATATTAGTAATGGTGGTTTTGCCGTTGGTGCCCACCACAACAATGGAGCCTTCGGTGATTTTGTCCATAGACTCGGCGATAATGCGCGGATCGATTTTCAGGGCAATCTTACCAGGCATATTAGCGGCAGGCCGATGCGCCAGGTGACGCAAACCCCACGTGCTCAGAGAGCTTGCCATATTTCCCATTGCCTTGCGAACGCCCATGACATCCCTTCCACAACATTTGCCGGCCTTATATAAAGGTCAGAGCGCTTTTTGTTTCAGCACATGATACGGCACAGCTCCGCAGAACGTGAAGCGGGCTCATGGTTGCCCACCGAAACAGCGCAGACTTCAAAGCCGTTCCCAGCAATTAAGCTCCGAGAGGGCGAAATCCCCACTCATCGCACAGACGCACGGGCGAACAGACGCATAGAAAGTGTTGCGCGCCGAAGCCCACACGCAAGCTAAGGATTCAAGCCCATTCCCCCGCGCAGGTAGCGCTGCGCGCCGCTTCGGCCTTCTCCTGCGGCGCCTGGCCGTGGCAACATATCGACGCTATGTATTCCCGAGCGGCAGGTCGTGGCAATATTTCGCCGGTGTGCGTTCCCGGGCCGTCAACCGTGGCGGCTTTTTCGCTTCATGCGTTCCCGAAGGGGCCTCGGACGGCTAAAACGCCGGTTCGTGGCAAGATATGCGCGCCATGTATCCGAAATGAGCTGGTTTTGGCAAGATTCGCGCGCCATGCGTCCGAAAAGCCCTGCAAACAGCCGTCTGGGAATACATCGCGCAAAGATCTTGCCGCGAAGGGCCCCTTTTCCCGTCCGGACCCCTCGAATCATGCACGGCGCGCAAATCTTGCCATCGTTCGGCACATGAGCGAGAAGGAGCCGGGCAAAGCCTAAATGCCGACGTTTTGGCAAAAACCGAACTCTAGAGACAAAAATAAGCTCTAAAGAAGAAACCAAGCCCTAAGGTACTCACCAGTTTTAATTGCATGAAAATCTGATGGCTAAAAATCTATTTTTGTCCAATAGAAATATCTAAAAACAATAACACCAGACCCGCCATTCGCACTTTATCGATGGTTTATGCCACAAAACATCAGTTTCGTGTTCCACAAAGTGCAATATGCAACAAAACAGACCTCAAAGCCCCATTTCAGCCGCCCAGGCACAGAACCCAACCCCCTGAAGATTAGCGGTATACTTTGGTTTAAGCGCGCCAACACACGTAAGCCAACACACGTAAACAGGAATTTACGATGGGTTACGCGCGCGCTTGCAGGGGGAGGTTCGTTCCGAGGAACCAGGCAGCCACAAATCCGTGGGTCTGCCTCATGAAGCGAGGAATCATGATTACGGACTTGAAGGTCAACGAAAAGAACAAGAAAGAGTATTACGAGAAGGGGTACTGGACTGAACGTACCTTAAACGACATCTGGAATACCCAGGTTGCCGCTTTCCCTAATCGCGAATACGTAAGCGACAATCTAGGCGTGCGCTACACCTACGCTGAAATCGACGACAAAGCATCGCGTCTGGCAGCCTGGCTCCACGAAGTTGGCGTGAAAAACGGTGACGTGGTTTCTTACCAGATGCCACCTTGGTCAGAATTCTGCATCCTTTACGTTGCCTGCTTGAAAGTTGGCGCGGTAAGCCATCCGCTTCCCGTCACCTTTAACGACGAAGATTTGATTTACTCCATGAATCTGGTGGAAAGCAAGGCATTCATGTGCCCCACATTCCATCACAAGACCAACTTCGAAGACCAGATTCTTTCCGCGGTCGATCGCATTCCCACGCTTTCGCCAGACGCTATTTGCGTTCACGATAAAACAGTTGAATCGCACGGCACCATCACGTTGAAGCAGATCTGCGAAACGTACGAGCCCTACCGCGAAAACCCTGGCAGCAAATCAGACGATGTGGTCTTGATCCTTTCTACCTCCGGCACCACCGGTCGTCCGAAAGCTGTTCTGATCTCCCACAACGCACTCATTTTCTCTGAAACCACGTTTGGCCGCGGCCTGCACCTTACGCAGGACGACGTCATGTTCATGCCTGCACCGCTGAACCACGCCACCGGTTTCAACCACGGCCTTATCACGCCGCTGCTTCTGGGCGGTCGCGTTGTTCTGCAGCAGGAATTCCGCGCTCGCGAAGCAATCGAAATCATGAACAAGGAAGGCGTAACCTGGTCGATGGGCGCCACCCCATTCATCTTCGACTTGCTTAACTGCGCCGAAGAAAACGACTTGAAGTTCGAAACGATGAAGCTCTACATCTGCGGCGGCGCTCCTGTACCGGGCACCATGGTACAGCGCGCTCACGAGCACGGCCTGAAACTGTGCGAATGCTACGGCTCTACCGAAAGCTGCCCCCACCTGGCAGTTCCCCCCGAGCATTGCCTGGAATGGAACGGCAACTGGTCGGGCGTCGCCTTTGAAGGCATCGAAGTTAAGGTTGTCGACGAACACGGCAACGAAGTGCCTCACGGCACCCAAGGCGAAGAGATCTCCCGCGGACCTCATATGTTCAGCGGCTATCTGAAAAACCCCGAGGCAACCGCAAAAGACCTGAATGACGATGGCTGGTTCTTCTCGGGCGACCTGTGCATTCAGGACGAAGAAGGCCGCGTAAAGATCAACGGCCGTAAGAAAGAAATCCTCATTCGCGGCGGCATCAACATCTCCGCAAACGAAGTGGACAACAACCTGGACGGCTGCCCTGGCGTTGGCTCCCATGCCACCATCGGCCTGCCCGACGATCGTCTGGGTGAGCGCATCTGCACCTTCATTGTGCAAACCGGCGACGTTACGCCCACGCTCGATTCCATCGCAGAGTACCTTGATTCCATCGGTGTAGCCAAGCGCCTGCGCCCCGAGCACATCGAGTTCATCGACGCCATCCCCATGACGGAATCCGGCAAGGTCAAGCGCCACCAACTGGCCGACGAGCTTGATCGTCGCCTGAAGGAGCGCGCCGAATAATCTGCGCCCAATTCGCTAACCACCAAAGCGACCAGCACTCAGCTGGTCGCTTTTTTGTGCGCTACGTCGCAAGAAGTCACTACCAACCGAAAGAGCGCAGGGCGGGCGGTCACGGGACAGGCCGCGGCGCGGGTGTGCGCTGGGTCGGGGCAGGCCGTCGGCCGCGGGCGTGCGCTGTCGCGGGACGGGACGGCGGCTGC
>URJE01000054.1 GCA_900547965.1 uncultured Eggerthella sp.
ACACTAAAGATGGGCCGCGGGGGGGCGGCCCCCTGCCGCTCCTGCCATTCAACCGTCGTTGTTGGTGCTCGTCGCTCCCGAGGCGGACGGCGGCTTATCTGTGGCTACAATGGGAGTCCGCGTGTGGAACTATGGGGCGGCGCGGACAGCCACCCGAATGCATATCATCGAAACGTACGGGGCTTTCTTGGGGTTGTAGTGACTTGCGTCTTTCGGGGGATTTGGCGCCGTTGTGGCGATCGACCCATTGCGAAAACAAAAAACTGAGTGCTTTTGCAACTTTTTTGCGATTAGGGACTCCCGCCTGCTTCCCGCAAGGCAAAAATGGGCCTTTCCGTGGCTGATTTTCTGCGTTTTCGGACCAGAATCCGCGTTTTGCACCTTGCGACAATCCGTAATCGCAAAAAAGTTGCAGTTTGGGCCGTAAATTTGTTTCTGCGCTCTTGAGGTGGTTTTTAGATGATGCCAGGGGCAATGGGTAGAGCTTTGCGTGCGGGTGTTGTCCGCCAGTCGTCCTGTGGTGCCGGAGGGAAGAGCGAGGCTGCTCGCTGCGCATAAGGGTGATGGCAATCCGCTGAGATTTACCGAGAGACTGTATTTGCAGAAACGAAGAGAGCCCCATTCCTGGGGCTCTAACAGTGCGGTGGTCTTCGAGTGGGGCTTTGTTCCCAGTCGAATGGCTGACTTCACCCGACTGCGCTGAATCCAGCCGTTCTGGCCGAAGCGCTCGTTAGGCCTCGTGCTGACGGACGGCGTCGAACTCGAAAGTATGCAGGAACTTTTGCGCGCGTTCGGTTTTGGGGTGCTCGAAGAAGCGCTCGGGGATATCTTGCTCCACGATTTCGCCTCCATCGAAGAACAGAACGCGGTCGGCAACGGCGCGCGCGAACTGCATTTCGTGGGTAACGATAAGCATCGTTTTGCCCTCCTGCGCCAAGCCCAGGATAACGTCCAGTACCTCGCGCACCATTTCGGGGTCGAGGGCGGCGGTAACCTCGTCGAGCAGCAGCACTTCGGGCTCCATTGCCAACGCGCGGGCAATGGCAACGCGCTGCTTCTGGCCGCCAGAAAGCTCGCGCGGATAGCTCTTTTCCTTGTCGGTGAGCCCAACACGCTTCAGAAGGGCGCGCGCCGCTTCTTCGGCCTGCGCCTTCGGGATCTTCTTAACCTTAGTGGGCGCCAGCGTGATGTTGTCGAGCACCGTCATATGGGGGAACAGGTCGTAACTCTGGAACACCATGCCAACTTTTTGGCGAAGCTCGGTGAGATCCTTTTCGGAGCTGGTTACCTCCTTGTTGTCAACCTTGATGGTGCCGCCCTGAATGGGCTCAAGGGCATTGATGCAGCGCAGGAAGGTTGACTTGCCGCACCCTGAGGGGCCGATGACCACAATTACCTCGCCGCGCTTAACGGAAAGGCTGATATCTTCCAGCACCACGTTGTCGCCGTAGGCTTTCTTAAGATGCTCAATGGAGAGCAGGGCAGTATCGCTCATTGCTTAGTTCCATTTCTTTTCGAGGTGGTTTGCCAACATGCTGATGGGCCAGCAAATAACGAAGTACAGCAACATAATGGTGCCGTAAATGCCGAATACGGCGTTGGGGGAGGTCATTCGGTTTGCCTCGATGATCTGTTGACCGACCTTCATCATCTCGATAACGCCGATCATCAGCAGCAAGCTGGTGGTTTTGATCATGCGGGTAATGAGGTTGATGGAGGAAGGAATAAGACGACGGATGGCCTGCGGGATAATGACCTGACGGTAAATCTGTGCTTTATTCAGGCCCAACGCAGCGGCGCTTTCGTACTGCTGCTTTGGGATACTGGTAAGGGCGCCGCGAACTAGGTCACCCATTTCGCCGGTGCCCCAGAACACGAATACGATGATGGAGGAAAGCTCCGCCGAGATATTCAGGCCCATAACACGCGTGGCGCCGAAGAACACGATATAGAGAAGCACCAGCTGCGGCATAATGCGCACGATTTCGAGGTACAAACGAGAAATAACCTTGGCAACAGGGTTTTTCCACGTCATGAAGATGCCGAACAGCATGCCCAGGATAATGCTGAGCACGACAGAGATTGCGCTGATCTGCACCGCAACCCAAAGGCCCTGCAGAAGGCGGGCGGCGTTTGAGCCCATGAACAGAACATCAAGCCCCAAAGCTTCCATGGCGCAACCTCCTTTCAATGTACGTACCAGCAACGGAAACCGGCACCAGGATAATGAGGTAGAACGCTACGAGCATTACCAGGCATTCGGTGGTTTTGTAGTAGAGGCCCATCAGGTCTTTCGTGACGAACATGAGGTCCATCAGGCTGATTGCGGAAAACACGCTGGTTTCCTTCAGCAGGAAGATAACGTTGGCGACAAACGAGGGGAAGCTCAGCGAAACGGCCTGCGGAAGCACCACGTAACGCATGGACTGCAGTTTCGAAAGACCCAGGCTGATAGCGCTTTCGCGCTGGATGGGCTCCACGTTTTCCAGGCCAGCACGGAACGATTCGGCCATGTAGGCGCCGCCGTGCAATGCGAGGCCAACCATACCGCACACTTCTGGCGTGATGGAAAAGCCCATGCGAGGCAGGCCAAAATAGAAGAAGAACAGCTGAATAAGCAATGGCGTGTTGCGGAACAGCTCGATGTATACGCGACAAAGCTGGCGAAGCACAGGGATGCGGAAGTGCACGATCATGGCCACAATGAGGCCGATGATGACGGATCCGGCGATGCCGATCCATCCAATGCTCAGCGTCAGCCACGCCGCATCCTCGTACAGAGGAAGGTATTGCGCCATGGCGTCGAAGTTCAACGCGGGGTCCTTTCTACATTGCAAAACCTATAAGTTTGATAGGATTAAGGGGGATTGTAGAACGATGGCAATGCAAGTCAAGCGTTTTTAGGGGCAAGACAGCATGCCTTGGCAAAAAGCCAACAGCTTTACATATTACTGGTTTAAGCGGCCATTGTGGCACTCGGCGTGCGCGAATCTCGTATTCGGCGAAGTGGTGGCGGTTTGCGCTTCGGCGGGTGCTAGACTTCGGTTGCAACGAGGACGCGGGTTCGCCCCAGCACGTGCGCTGGGGCGGTGCGCAAGGCCTGCTGCGATTTTGAATTCATTACCCAGAATGGAAAGGAAGCAGATTTTGAGCGAGCCGGAAAAGCGGGAGGTTCCCTTTAAGGAAGTGGCGCGAAAATTCGTCAGCTACTACAAACCGTTCACGTTTTTGTTCGTTGCCGACCTTGCATGTGCAACGCTGCTTGCTGCCATCGACTTGGCATTCCCTCAGATCCTCAACTTCTTTGTGCGCGATTTCTTCGTCAATGCGCGCGATGCCATTATGGGCGTATTGCCGTGGGTGGCTGCCGGTCTGGTGGCAATGTATGTGGTGCGCAGCTTGTGTCAGTACTTCATTTCTTGCTGGGGTCACATTATGGGCGCACGTATGGAGGCGCGGATGCGCATGGATTTGTTCCAGCAGTATCAGCGCCTGAGCTTTTCGTATTACGACCGCAATAACACCGGCGAAATGATGTCGAAGCTGGTTACCGATCTGTTTGATATTTCGGAGGTGGCCCACCATGGCCCCGAGAACCTTTTCATCGCAACCCTGAAAATCGTGGGTTCCTTCACGTTGCTGATGTTCATCAATGTTCCGCTTACGTTGGTGATGATGGCGGTGACGGCTGTCATGGCAACGTATGCGTTTGTCCAGAACTACCGTAAGCGCATAATCTTCCGCCAGAATCGTGTGCGCATGGCGGGTTTGAACGCGCGTTTGCAGGATTCGCTGGGCGGCATTCGCGTGGTGAAGGGTTTTGGCAACGAGCGTATCGAGATCGACAAGTTCGGCCATGCCAATGAAGAATTTATCGAAACGAAGGAGCTTTCGTACCGTTTCATGGGCCAATTCCAGATGGCATCGAGCTTCTTCACGGGCGCGCTGTACACGGCAACTATTGTGGGCGGCGGCCTGTTTGTTGCACAGGGCATCCTCGATCCTGCCGATATGGTTATGTATGCGCTCTACATCGGCATCTTTATTGCTCCCGTGGAGCTGCTCATCAACTTCACCGAAACGTTTCAGAAGGGCTATGCGGGCTTTCGCCGTTTCGTCGAAACGCTTGCCGAACGTCCGGGGGTTGAAAACAAGCCCAATGCCATTGATCTTGGTGTTGTGGTTGACGAAGGGGCCGCTCCGAGCATCAGCTATTCGGATGTTCATTTCTCGTATGTTGACGGCAAGGAAGTGCTGTGTGGCTTGAACCTCGAGGTGCCCGCGGGGTCTACTGTGGCGTTGGTCGGTCCTTCGGGTGGCGGAAAAACAACCACGTGCTCGCTGCTGCCGCGCTTCTATGATGTGTCGTCTGGCTCTGTGAAAATCGACGGTATCGATGTGCGCGATGCCACGTTGGAGTCGCTTCGTGCGCAGGTGGGTATCGTGCAACAGGACGTGTATCTGTTCGAGGGCACTATTCGCGAGAACATCCTGTATGGCGACCCGTCCGCTTCCCCGGAGCGGGTTGAATGGGCTGCGCGTCAGGCGAATATCCACGAGTTTATTGTTGGCTTGGAAGATGGCTATGACACGTTTGTGGGCGAGCGCGGCACCCGCCTTTCGGGTGGTCAGAAGCAGCGCATCGCCATTGCGCGTGTTTTCTTGCGCGACCCTCATATTCTGGTGCTGGACGAAGCAACCAGTGCTCTGGACAACGAAAGTGAAGAGCGCGTCCAAGCATCGCTCGAGCGGTTGAGCGAAAACCGCACCACCTTGGTAATTGCGCATCGCCTTTCCACCATTCGCAACGCTGATTTCATCGCGGTAGTAGACGAGGGGCGCGTGGTCGAAGTGGGCTCGCATGAAGAGTTGCGGGCCCAAGGCGGCATCTACGATCGCTATTACCGCATGCAGTTCGCGGGCAAGCGGGAAGCGGAGTAGCTGCTTGCGGCATTTGTTGGTGCCGCGGGCAATCTGGGTGTACCCTGTGTTTGTTAGATAAGGCGAACTTTCAGGGAAAGGTTCAAGATGATCAGAACCGTAGTCGATATTGACGGCATGATGTGCGGCATGTGCGAATCGCATGTCAACGACGCTGTGCGCAACAATTTCAAGGTGAAGAAGGTGTCTTCTTCACACGGTAAGGGGCGCACGGTGATTGAATCGGAGGCTCCCCTCGATGAGGGCGAGCTCCGCCGCGTGATCGGAGCAACCGGCTACGAGGTACAACAGGTGACCTCCGAAGAAGTTCAGAAGAAGGGCCTGTTAGGCGGCTTGTTTGGAAAATAATCCCATGCATACGGCGGTGTTGTTGTCGCCGTATGCAGCTGCGTTTTGGCGACGGAGCGGCTTCTGGTGAACGCGGCAAAGCCCCATAAGGCATCGCCGCTGTGCCGGATTATAGAATGATCCTAACGCACACGATAGGGCTTGCTGCCCCAATAGAATTTCAGCAGGTGTTTCTTGGGCGCACCAAGCGTTCCCACCAAATCGAGCGTAGCCACGGCGGCATCGTGTGCGGCGTTCGGGCGGCGCAGCGATTCGCCTCCGCTGAGCATGGTTTGAAGCTGGGCGGGGTTTTCGTGGATCTGCTGCAGGCGCTCAACCAGCTCTTCTGCGGTTTCGGCAGTAACGGCAGCGCCAGCTTTGGTGACCGTATAGGTGTTGGCGCGTTCTTGGCCGTACGACTTGCCCACCAAAACCAAGGGCAAACGCGCGCACAGGCACTCGGTGGTTGCCAGGCCGCCCGACTTTGCCACGATCATGTCGCTTGCTTCCATCAGCTGCGGAATGCGCTCGATGTAGTTGTACACGGAAACGTTCGTGATACCCCGTTCCGCAAAGAACCCTTTCAGCCCATTGGCGTACTCTTCGTCGGCGCCGGCTAGGAAAGCGAAGTGCATGTTGGGGAATTCGGAAAGAAGCGGCACAACCTTGTTCACGATTTCGCGGAATGGGATATAGGGCTGCGAGTGACGAGCGCCAGCCATCACCATTACGATCATTTTGTCTTGCGGAAGGCCGAATTGCTTCAGCACCTCAGCTCGATCGATGGGGTCGGTAAATCCCTTTCGTACCGGAATACCCGTGACCTTGATGTGGCTTTCGGGCACCTTGCGCGGCGTGAGTTCCTTCACCATGGTTTCGTCGGCGGCGCAGAACAGGTCGCAATCAAGGTGCGGCCAAAGGCCCTCCGCGCCGTAGTCGGTAGGGATGCAGGCTACGGGGAAGGTTTGCCCGGTAACCATCTTTGCGGCAACCGATGCGTTGGCGGCAACAATGTGCGTTGCCAGGATGGCGATGGGCTTGCGCTTTCGAACGATTTTGGTGAATGGCGAGAACATGAATGGCGACCATGCCGAGCCACCGCCCCACAGCAGGCGTCCCGTAAAGGTGCGATGCCAGGTGATGTCGTAGAGCCAGTTAAAGGAAACGGTCACGTTGGCGGTTTTGTCGCCGTCGAATTTTATGTAGCCGTAGTCGAGGATGTCCAGCACGGCGATTTCGGCGTTCTCCGGCAGGGCGGCATGCTTGCCGCAAAGATCTTCAAGGGCCTGAGCGGTTGCCTGTGCGGCGCTGCGATGGCCTGAGCCAACAGAGGCGTACGTGATGATGACCAAGGGACGATTCGACGTTTCGTCGCATGTGGTAGTGATCATCGCGCCTCCTTCCAGCTGTGATTTTGCGTTTTGCGGCAAACCCGAAAGGGGCATGCGCTCTTGTTCTGTTCGGTGCGAGACAGTATGCGCCAAATGTCGAGGTCTTGTTCCGCTTAGTCTATCTAACCAGAAATAAGGCACAAACGGGAGCAGCGTTGTTGCAAAAAACGTGGTAAGAGCGTAAGCGGGTGGCTAATCTGTGGGAGTGGATATTTTGACTCTTGCGGAAAAATTGATCGTTGCGTATACTTCTATGGCGCTTGTTTTTAGCGTCGGGAGCGCCAACGTGGCTCAGTTGGTAGAGCAACGCATTCGTAATGCGTGGGTCGCCGGTTCGAGTCCGGCCGTTGGCTCCATCGAATTTGCAGGTCAGTCGTTTATGCGACTGGCCTTTTTGTTTTTCTTGCTCCGAATAGCCAGCTCGGAAAAGTGGGAATACGGGGACAGGCACCGTTTTCCCGCTCAACAAACAGGGCCTAGCTCGTGTTGAAATTCGTTAGCTAGACCCTGTCTTTTTGCGCTATGGCTAAATGGCGAAACGATACCTGTCCCCATATTCCCGCTTTCTTTACGGCGGGGCTTTTGAAGGCTTGCGTTTCTCGCCGTTCCTTTTGCTAGGTTTTGATACTGTTTGAGGGAATCAAAATAAGCATGCTTGATTTAGTATTTTTTAAGTAACGGCTGCGCTTGTGCGGCCGCTTGTGAAGAAGGATGGCTTTCGTGGCAGAGGGTTCAGCGCGCACAAAACTCGCAACGGTTGCATTGGTTATCGTGGGTTTTGCCTTGGGTTTTGCAGAGTTCATCGTTATCGGTATCACGCCCGATATCGCCGAAGAATATGGCATCTCCCTTGCTTCTGCTGGCAACCTGGTGGGCTTCTTTGCTATTTCCTATGCGGTGTCGACGCCGATCATTGTGCTTTCTACTGGGCGTTTTCGTAGGTTTCCCCTGTTTGTGACGTTCCTTGCGGTGTTCAACGCAGGCAACCTTCTGGCCATCGTGGCTCCTACGTATGAAACGCTGCTGGTGGCCCGTGTGCTTACTGCGGTGGTTTCAGGTGTGTTGCTATCTACGGTAATGACGTTTATTAACGACATCATTCCTCGTGAAAAATCGGCTCGTATTATCTCGTTCGTTTACGCAGGCTTTTCTGTTGCCAGCGTCTTGGGCACGCCTATCGGCACGCTGCTTGCCGATGCGTTCGGCATTAAGTCGGCGTTTATGGCGGTAGAAGCTGTGGCACTTATTGTTACGGTGCTGCTGCTTGTCTCCGTGCCGCGTTCCGGTTCCACCGACGTTTCTTCCCGTGTGCGCGATCAGCTGGTGATCCTGAAAGATCGTCGCATCATACTGGTGCTCATCATGAAGGGATTCGGAATGGCGGCAACGTACGTGTTCTACGTGTACGTAACGCCGATCCTGGAAGACGGCGTTGGCCTTTCGGTGTGGATGGTAAGTATCGTGCTGTTCTTCTACGGAGCCGCAACTATCGTTTCGAATCTGGGTAGCGGTTCCGTCGCTCAGCATTACGGCTTGGCGAAAATGCCCCTCATGTTCGGTTTGCAGGCCCTTGTGCTTCTGTTGCTTGGTCCTAGCCTTGCTTCGGGCAATGCCGCGCTTGCTGTGATTAATGTGGTGCTTACGGGCGTGTTCATCTACCACATGAATTCTCCGCTGCAAACGTTTCTGTTGCAAACCTCAGCCAAGGATTATCCGAAGGCGCTTACCCTTGCATCTGCCGTCATGCCCACTTCTTCCGACCTGGGTATTGCTATGGGGTCGTTCCTTGGCGGCGTGGTGGCTTCGGGTCCTGGCTTTGTGTGGGCGGGTCCGATCGGTGCCCTGTTCGCGATTGTTGCCGTTGTTGCCGCCGTGCTGATCTTGCAGCCGGAAAACCGCAAGCGCGAGACCGCACAGTAAAAAGCGCCACGAAAGGGCGCTGGCTGTGTGAAAGCGGCTGATCCACGGGGTTTGCCGCATAAAATGCCATAGTGAACTGCGAAGGGCTGCCTCGATGCCGCATCGAACCCCCGTTTCTTCAGTGCGGGAAACGGGGATGAATGCTGGCGTCAGGCAGCCCTTTTGTGCTTCGCGGAGTTGGTTTGGCGGTGAACCTGCGGTTTGGTGCAGTGGGCGTTCCTGATAAAGGGTGTTGCTAGTACAGGAAGCCGAGCTTCTTCGCTTCGTAGGTAAGCTCGTCGCGGAAATCGGGATGGGCGATGCTGATAAGGCGCTGCGCGCGGGTGGGGATGTCGGCCCAGCGCAAATCGACTACACCGTATTCGGTTGCAACAAAATGTACGTCATTACGCAGGCTGGTTATGGCGCTGCCTGGTGCCAAGGTGGGCACGATTTTCGAAACAGGGCCGTTCTTGGTGTGCGCCACACTCGTTACGGAGATAAAGCCACGACCGCCCTTTGAGTTTTTCACGCCTCGCACGAAGTCGAACTGTCCGCCGCTTGCAGAGTATTGGCGTGCGCCGATGCTCTCAGCGCACACTTGCCCGGTAAGGTCGATGCTTACGGCGGTGTTCACTGAAACCAGGTTGTCGTTCTTGGCGATGAAGACGGGATTGCATACCATTTCGTAGGAGGAATAGTACATACTGGGGTTTTCGTGGATGAAGTCGTACAGGCGTTGTGTGCCGGTCGAATACCCTGCAACCGAAACGCCTGGCATGAAGTTCTTTCGCGAGTTGTCAATGACGCCTTTTTGCTGCAGCTCGACAAAAGCATCCGAGAACATTTCAGTGAAGCACCCTAGGTGCTGTTTGCTCTCCAGGCCGGCGGCGATAGCGTTGATAATGCCGCCGATGCCCAACTGAATGGTGTCGCCGTCGTTTACGCGGTCGACGATGAACTCCGCAACCTTTGCTTCTTCGGGCGTGGGTGCGGGTACTTGGACATCTTCGAGCGGCTCTTCTTGCAGCACGAAGGCATCAATAGTGCTTACGTGGTAGTTGTGCGAGTCGCCGAATACGCGGGGAAGGCGCGGGTTGATCTGCGCAATGATGTGCTTTGCGCCACGCAATGCGCCCTGTTCGAACCCTAAGGGGCCAATATTGCAATTGCCTTGAGCGTCAGGCGGCGTCATTTGGACTACGGCGTAGTCGAGCCCAACTTCTTCCAGCATGCGATTGGTGTCCGAGAAATGAACGGGAATATGCGCAACGCACTTTGACCCGTTGGCAAAGCCGGTGCGTTCGTTGGGTCCGGCGAAGTAGGTGTGGTAGCGGAACTGTTTGGGGGTTACATCGAGCCCCGCGAAGGTGATGTCGCCGTTCATCCAGTTGCCGAAGAGATCAATGCCGGTAAGGGTGCCCGCTGCAACCCTATCAATCAGCGCATTGATGATGGTGGTGGGTACGTGAAGGCCGCCCGTATAAATTTTCTGGTTGCCGGTTAGATGTTGCTCGAATACCTGGTTTACGGTTATTTTCTTGCGCTCGTATTCATCCTGCCAGTCCATGATCCCTCCTGGTAGTTCCTTTTTCTGCTTGGGCGGAAAGGCCCAAGGCCCCTGAATATAAGAAAACGGCGGTCGCGCAATCCCCATTGCACGCCGCCGTTTAATTGTAGCGCTGTTTGCCCTGTTACATTTCGTCTGGTGAGAGCGGGAAATCTACGCCCGTCCAGATCTCAAAGGCGCGGGCGCCCTGGAAGAACAGCATTCCTTCGCCGTTGATGGTGGTGCAGCCTGCTTCTTTGCCCATTTTCAGTAATTCGGTTTCGGCTGGCTGGTAAATAGCGTCTTGGATTACCAGGCCAGGATGCAAGAACGATGCGTCGGGGATGGGGGACTGCCCTTCGAGCTTGCCCATGCCGATAGGAGTGGCGTTTGCCAGAAGATCGGCGTCGGCCAGCTGTGCGCGCAAGTCGTCCAGATCGTTTGCGTCGTGACGGCTGATTTTGCAGCCAGTTTTCTCGGCAACGAGGGCAACTTCTTCAGCAACACGCTCCCATGATTTGCCTGTGCTGGGGCTGAATACCACGATTTCGTCCACGCCGTCGAGTGCTGCCTGTGCGGCAATGGGGGTTCCAGCGCCACCCATGCCCATCAGGACCATTTTCTTCCCTTTGGCATCGACGCCGTGTTCTTCGAACGACTTCATGAAGCCGTAGCCATCGGTGCTGTATCCGGTAAGAACGCCGTCTTCATTGACGATAGTGTTGACGGCGCCTACCATCTCGGCGATGGGATCAAGCTTGTCCAGGAACGGGATAACCGCAATCTTGTTCGGCATGGTAAGGTTGCAGCCGCGCATATTCAGAAGGCGGATTGCGTCGGTTGCCTGCTTCATGTCTTCGCCAGGAACGCGGAAGGCCATATAAGCGTAATTCAGCCCGACGCGCTCGAATGCTCGGTTGTGAAGGTGGGGCGATTTGCTGTGTGCGACGGGGTCGCCGAACAGGCAAATTAGACGCGTTGCGCCATTGATGTCTTGCGTCATAGTGGCTTCTCTCTCCTCGAATGATGGGCGCCAGGGCAGCACTGCGGTGGTTTGCCGAAGGCGGGCCGATGGCTGGGCTCGTATTCCTGCTAAAAAACGTATCAATCCTTGCTTGGATTCTATCATTGCGCTTCTATATTGACGCATTCAAGCTATTGCGGATAACTATAGTCCTAAGGGTTTGCTGGCAAACAGCCTGATTACAGCATGGGATACTGGCTTTGCTTTCGAAAATTTTTTTCGGCACTGCAAAGGCGTGCTCTGCCTGACTATTCCCAGAGCCGCAAAGGGGTGCGCCGCTTGGTGCCCCATTACAGTCTGAGACAGGCTGTCGATGAACTTCGGCGGCGATCATCCGGCGCCTGGCCATGGCAAGATATCGGCCCGATGCGTTCCCAAGCTGCCGGCCATGGCAAGATATCGCCCCGATGCGTTCCCGAAGGG